>CAZSNM010000001.1:0-103567 GCA_964608455.1 uncultured Candidatus Bathyarchaeia archaeon
TATTAAAACCTCATCTTTTACCCTGGATAATAGGTTCTCTCACTTAATACATTAACAGAATAGAGTCTTATATTAAAGCAGGTGCAACGCATATAGTGCTTGGTTTTTATGATTTTCCTTCTACGCAAACTCAATTATTTTCAAAAACAATTCTTTCAACATTTAAATAAACTTTAAAATTTATATTTTCTCTTTTGCTATAAGAAAACCTAACTGTTAAGATTTAATCTTTATTCAAAGCTTTTATATTTAGAAAATTATTAATTCAAGGAAACTAATCATTGATATCCCTTTTATAATAAAATGGGGCGTTAAACTATGAGTAAGGATATTGGAATTACAGTTAAAAAGTTTGAGGATTTTTCAGAATGGTATACGCAGATCGTTATTAAAACTGAGCTTGCAGATTACGCACCGTTAAAAGGTTTTATGGTTCTTAGACCTTATGGATATGCCATTTGGGAGAAAATAAGCTCTTTTATTGATCGTGAATTAAAGAAGTTAGGTCATAAAAATGCTTATTTTCCAGCTTTAATTCCTGAAAGCTTTCTTAAGAAGGAGGCTGAGCATTTTAAAGGTTTTTCTCCAGAAGTTTTTTGGGTTACTCATGCTGGAGATGATGCTTTAACTGAGCGTTTAGCAATTAGACCCACCTCAGAAACTATTGCCTACGTATCTTATGCTAAATGGATTAAAAGTTGGAGAGATCTCCCCTTATTATTAAATTTTTGGAATTCAGTTTTAAGGGCTGAAATTAAATCTACAAAGCCTTTTTTACGAACTAGTGAATTTTTATGGCAGGAAGGGCATACTGTTCATGCAACTAAGGAGGAAGCTGATAAAGAAGTTATGGTTATTTTAAATCTCTATAAAAGATTGATTGAGGATTATTTGGCTATTCCAACTTTAGCAGGTTATAAATCTAATAAGGAAAAGTTTGTTGGAGCGCTTTATACAGCTACTTTAGAAAGCCTTATGCCTGATGGAAAAGCTCTTCAAATGGCTACATCGCATAATTTAGGTCAAAACTTTTCTAAAGCTTTTGAAATTAAATATGTTGGGAGAGATGAGCAGGAGCATTATGCTTGGAACACTTGCTGGGGAATATCATGGCGTTTAATAGGTGCCCTAATAATGGTTCATGGAGATGATAAAGGTTTAGTTTTACCGCCTAGAATTGCTCCTATTCAAATAGTTATTGTTCCAATATTTTATTCTGAAGAAGATAAAATGAAGGTGTTAGCTAAAGCTAAAAATGTTTTTTCTAAGCTTAAAAAAGCTAAGTTAAGCGTTGAATTGGATGATAGACCGCAATATACGCCTGGATGGAAATTTAATGAATGGGAAATGCGTGGTGTTCCATTAAGAATAGAAATAGGTCCAAGAGATATCCAAAACAATCAAGTTGTAGCTGCTAGAAGAGATTCAGGTGAAAAAATTGTTATTAAGGATGATGAATTAACAGTTGCTGTAAGAAACCTTCTTAAGGAAATTCAAAAAAATCTTTTTGAAAAGGCTAAGAAATTTCTTGAAGAGCATATAACAACCGTTAGAAGCTATGATGAATTCAAAAAGGTTTTAGAGGAAAAAGGAGGTTTTATTAAGGCTTGCTGGTGCTCAAGCGATTTTTGCGAAGAAAAAATAAAAGAAGAAACTGGTGCAACAATTAGGCTTATTCCTTTTGAAAAAGAGGAGGTTTTTTCTTCATGTATTTATTGCGGAAAAGAAGCTGATAAAGTAGCTTATTTCGCTAAATCTTATTAAAAAAGGACTTTTTATACAATAACTTTTTAAATGCGCATAAATAACTTTAAAGGTGAAGAGAGTGAGTTTTTATGCCTAAAAAAAGGCGTTCAAGAGGTAGAAGTAAAGGCGGTAAAGGCAGATCAGATCTTGTTCAATGCAGTAACTGCGGTATGCTTGTTCCTAGAGATAAAGCTAAAAAATTAACAACTCAAGTATCTTTAGTGGATCCGGTTTTAGCTAAAGAATTAAAGGCTAAAGGAGCTTATATTGCAACTCAAAAGGTTGTTAAATACTATTGTGTTTCATGCGCAGTTCACTTTGGAGTTGTAAAGGTAAGAGCTAAAGAAGAACGAAAACAATTTTAAACCTTAAAAATGCTATCTAAAATAAAAGGTTTAATTGAATCCGCTTTAAGTTTCATAGCGGAGCTTCTTCATAAAGCTGGTTTTTCCCCTTCCTTTTTAAGCTTAATAGGTTTAATATTCGCTTTTTTTTCAGGCTTTATATATTATAAATCAAATTTTATTTTTGAAAGAATTTGCTTAGCTGCTTTATTATTGCTTATTTCAGGTTTTTTTGATGCAATAGATGGAGTTGTAGCTAGAAAATATGGTAAAGCATCAAGTTTTGGAGGATTGCTTGATTCAACTTTTGATAGATTAAGCGAAATAGTAATTTATTTTGGGTTAATTTTAGGAGGTTTAACAAATGTTGAAATAGGTTTAGCTGCTTTATCCTCCTCGCTAATGGTAAGTTATATTAGAGCTAGAGCTGAGGTTGAAGGTCTTAATCTTTCAGGTGTAGGTTTAGCTGAAAGACCTGAAAGATTAATAATTTTAGCTTTATTCTCATTTTTAAATAAGATTCAAATAGGTTTAATTATAATATTTTTTGCTTCATCATTAACAATAATTCAAAGATTTATTTATGCCTTTAAAAAATTGAAGGGTTGATAAATGGGGAAAATTAAAAAAGGTATTCAATGCAGTATTTTAAATTGTAATAAACCTGCTGTTAAATATGTTTCTAGGGAAAAATTAAGTGAAGCTAAGCTTGCTTTAACTTCAGAAGCTGGAAAAGCTTACCTTTGCGAAGAACATTACAAAATATTTAAAAAGAAAATTAAAAGCATAAAAAAACTTGAAAAATGGCGTTTCATGGGTTAAAAGCCGAAAAGAGGTTAATTAAATGCGAATGCTTTTAATACATGCTGATGAATTTAGTTATGAAGTTAAAAGCAAAGCTATACCTGAACCTGAAGAACCAAAAAATTTAAAAGCTTCTGTTAAAAATGCGCTTGTAGCATTTTGTACAATTGAGAAAGATGATGAAAAAAACCCTGAAGTTATAGCTTTTAAAGCTGCTGAAAACATTATTGATGTTTTTAATAGGGTTAAAGCTGAAAACATAGTGGTTTATCCTTATGCTCATTTATCAAGCGATTTAGCTTCAAAAGAAGTAGCAATTCCAATTCTTAAAAAAATCGAAGAAAAAATTAAAGAGGAAGGTTTTAAAGTTTACAGAAGCCCATTTGGATGGTATAAAAGTTTTAATTTAAATTGTAAGGGGCACCCCCTTTCAGAGCTTTCCAGATCAATTACAATTGAAAAAGAAGAGGTAGCAACTGAAATTAAAACTGAATATGCAATAATGGATTTAGAAGGTAACCTTTATAATCCATTAGAATACAATTATAAACCTGAAGAAATTGATTTTAAAGTTTTAGTTGAAAAAGAAGCTTTAAAAAAAGAGTTGGCTGGTGGTAAACCTAAATTTTTAGATTATTGCAGTAAATTTGGTATAGAATGGGAGCCTTACTCTGATATAGGTCATATGCGTTATGGACCTGAAGGAACCTTAATTTTTGATTTAATAAGCGAATATGCATGGCAAATTGCTAACTCTCTTGAAATTCCAATTTTTAATGTTAAAGGAACAAATATGTTTAATGTAGCTGAACCACCTGTAAAAGAGCATGCTAAACTTTTTGGAGAAAAACTTTATGAAATTAAAGCTGATGGAAAAACTTTAATTTTAAGATATGCTGCTTGCCATCAGCAATTTGCTATGGTTAAAGATTGGATTATAAGCCATAAACAAATGCCCTTTGGAACATTTGAGGTAGCTGATAGTTATAGATTAGAGAAAAGTGGTGAATTATTGCTTTGCTTTAGGGTTAGAAAACTTCACATGCCTGATCTACATATTTACTGCAAAGATTTAGAAAATGCTAAGGAAATTTCATTAAAAATTCATAAAAAAATTTATGAAGAAATAAGAAAGGTTGGAAGAGAATATGTTTCAATATATAATATTACAAAAAAATTTTTTGAAGAAAACAAAAGTTTTCTTTTAAAGCTTTTAAGTATAGAGAAAAAACCTGTATTAATAAATTTTGTTCCTGAAGGAAGATTTTACTGGGTTATAAATGTTGAATATACAATTATTGATGAATTAAATAGACCTAGAGAAATTGCAACCTTCCAAATAGATATTGGAAATGCAAAAAGATTTGGTATTTATTATATAGATGAAAAAGGCGAAAAAGTTTACCCGCCTATAATTCATACAGCTTTAATTGGAACAGTGGAAAGATATCTTTTTGCTTTATTAGATTCAGCTTCAAAAAAAGAAGCTAAAGGCTTAAAACCCTCTTTACCTTTATGGCTTAGTCCAATTCAAGTTCGAATAATTCCAATTAATCAATCATATTTATCTAATGCTTTAGCTTTAGCTGAAAAATTAAAGTCAGCTTTAATTAGAGTAGATATAGATGATAGAGAAGATACTGTTTCTAAAAAGGTGCTTTTAGCAGAAAAAGAATGGATTCCCTATATTTTAGTGATTGGTGAAAAAGAAGTTAAAACTGGAAAATTCACTGTTAGAATTAGAGAAGAAGAAAAACAAAAAACCATGCTTATTGAAGATTTAATTAATGAAATTAAAAGCAAAACTGAAGGTTACCCATTTAAACCATCAACTTTACCTATGCTTTTAAGCAAGAAACCAATCTATAAAATGTTTAAATAAAAAATAAATTTAAATGGAAACCTTTAAATTCTTATAATGCAACGAAAATAGTAAAGTTTTTGGAGGATGTAACATTTATGAGTAAAGATCAAATTTATGGAGGTTTAATATTTGCTGTTGCTTTAATAGTTGCTATAGGGTATATAGCTGCTTTTTTTGCGCCCTACCTTCATTTACCTCCCTGGTGGAGAGAATGGGCTATTGCTTTACCAATCTTTATAATAGTTTTAGCTGTTTTAGGAATATTCATGTGGATTGGTTGGGTTATGTTTACTACGCCTCCACCTCAACCTATAGAGGTTGAAGAAGAAAAAGAAGAGAAAAGTGAAGAAAGCAAGGAGGAAACCTAAAATGATCAATGAAAGAGTTCCAACAGGAATTCGTGGTTTAGATGAAATGCTTGGTGGAGGCCTCCCTAGAGGAAGAGTAATACTTGTAATGGGCGGTCCGGGAACAGGAAAAACAATTTTTTCCACTCAATTTTTAGTTAATGGAATTGAAAAATATAATGAAAATGGAATTTTCGTAAGTTTAGATGAAAGCAAAATCCATTACTATTCTGAAATGAGTAAATTTGGTTGGGATCTAGCTAAATATGAAGTTGAAAAAAAATTTGCTTTTGTAGATGCTTCTCCAATAAGACACCTTCCAGGAGAAATTAAAGTTGGTAAATTAACTATTGGACGCAGAGAATTCTCTATGTTAAGTTTGCTTGAAGCTATAAAATCTGGAGCTCAAAGCGTTAAAGCACAAAGAATAGTTGTTGATCCTATAGCTTCCTTAATTTTTCAGTTTCCAGATCCAGTAGAACGAAGAACAGCTATATTAGATTTAATTGAAGCTTTAGTATCTCTTGAAGCTACAACAATTCTTACAACTGAGCTTAGAGCTTATGGATTGGAAAGAGCCGTTCAATTAGAGGAATATTTAGCTCATGGTGTAATCATTATGCAAACATTAAAAGTTGGAAGAGCTTATGTTAGGGTTTTGCAAATAGAAAAAATGAGAGAAGCTGAGATTGATGTTCAACCACATCCATATAAAATAACTTCATCAGGTATAGAAGTTTTCCCTGAAGAGACAGTTTTTTAAGTTTTAATTATTTTTTCGTATTCTTTAACATCTATTGCACCTAATTCTAAAAGTTTTTTAGCAATATCAGAAACCTTCATAAAACATTTTAAGTTAACATTCTCCTCAATAAGTTTTTCTTGAGCTCCTTCTTCTCTATCAATTAAAACTATAACATCTGTAACAATTCCCCCTTCAGCTCTAACCGCATTTATAGCATTAAGCATGCTTTTACCTGTTGTAATTAAATCATCAACAATTAAAATTTTTTCTCCTGGATAAAGAATGCCTTCAATTCTTCTTTCTCTTCCATGCGGTTTAACTTCCTTTCTTATATAAATAAGCGGTTTATTCAATTTAAAAGCTAATATTGAAGCAAATGGAAGACCAGCTGTTGGTATACCTGCGATTCTTTGAAAATTATTTATACCTATTGAGTCAACAAGTTTTCTATAAAATTCTATGGTTTTTTTTAATGCTTCAGGAAAGCTTAAAATTAATCTCAAATCTATATAGTAAGAGCTTATTTTTCCGCTTGTAAGCTTAAAAACACCAAATTTAATCGCGCCTGTTTTAAGCAAAATTTTACAAAAATCCAATTCATCCTGCATTATTTTTCAACTCTAAAATAGCATAGGAAGCATAGGGTACTATTAAAATATTTTCTTCCTTTTTAAGGTTTAATTTAGCGCTTTTTAAAGCTGAATTTAATGTTTCATAAGGTTTAACACCTAAAATTTCTCGAGCATAATAATTTGGTAAAGATGAAATTAAATATACTTTAGTTCTCTCCAAAATTTCAACCATAACTTTTTGAATTAAACGATTAAAAACAGCTTCTATATTTTCTTCATTTTCTTCTTTTCTTAACTTTTTAAATTTAGGGTTAAATCCTAATCCATTTTTGCATTCAGCTAAATAAATTATAATGCCCTCTTCTTTACTAATATTGCTTAAATTTTTTAATCCAAATAATGCTCTTAAAAAATTTAAATCAAGAAAGCCTCCTCCAGCGCTTCCAATAATTAATCCTGCTTTATTTTCAACTTTAATCCTTAAATTTTCAATAAACTCTTTTTCTTTGTTTAAAACTTCATTTAAACTTCCTAAAATAAACTCAATGATTTCACCTTTTGGATTAGGAACCAATGTTAAATCTAAATCTATTAAAAAAAAGTTTTTGACTTCTTGAATTAACTTTTCATAAGAAAATTTGTTTAACTCTATAAACTTTAATATTTCAATTATTGTTTCTTCTTTGGTTAAACCAAAAATTGCTTGAAGAAAAGGATTAAGAAAATTAAATAAAAAGTTTGGGTAAGCTTCTCCAATAAGTATTTTTGCATCAGCTTCCGCAACAATTCTGTTTAAAAAAAATTTTATTCCTAAATTTGTTTCTTCAATAAAAGAAAAGTTTTGATCATCCTCTTTTTTTATTTTAAAGAAAATTTCTTCAAAATTTGGAAGTTGAACAATATTTAAATTCTCTTTTTTTAAACCTTTTTTTAAAAGCTCCTCTTTAATGAGTAAAGTTAATTCATTTATAAAATTCGTTTTTATGCTTTCTTTAGGAGTAATTAAAGCAATTTTTTCAATTTTCTTTTCTGAAAATAATTTTTCAATATGATTTCTTAATAAAATATTAGCTTGAGCGGCAGCTTCCTTATTTTCTTTTAAATTTTTAGATAATAAAACTTTGCATAATTCTTCATTTTCAATTGTTATAGGTAATTCTGTATCGCCATATGGTAACCAAAATTCTCTCATAACCTATCACTTAAGTAAAAATTTTTGCTTAAAATTAATTTTGTTTATGCAAAGCCCATTTTGGAGCTTTAACTTTTAAAATGCATTCTTCTGGAAGATAAGGTTTAATATCAATTATAGGCGAACCCTCAAAAGCATCTAATCCTTTAACAATTAAAATGCAACCCTCGATTTTTATAAGTTCAACTATGCATAATCCAATGGGGTTTGGTCTGCTTGGGCTTCTAGAGGCAAAAACTCCAACTTGAGGTGCATTTCTATGCCTTTTAGGTATAACTTTTAAAATGCTTCTTTCATATTCATTATCTTTTAAATGAAACCAATAAAGAATGATAAGGTGGGAAAATTCATTAATATTTTGAAGTCCATCGCAAAACTCTTGAAAAATTCTAATTTTAGAGAATTCATTAACGCTTTCTACAATCCCAATAAACTTTAATTCAGCTTTTTTATTTTCCATAAAAATATACCCTCAAATAATCACTTATTTTTCTTTTAAAAATTTCTAGGTTTAAATATTAAAGAAAACCGTTTTAATTTTGTTATTTTAAAAAATAAGAAAAAATAATTAATTCTTTATTATTAAATATTCAATATATCATCAAGCATGAATTGATGATTCTATAGTTAATGGATTAGAAAAAATTTTTTCCATAGAGTTTTTTATTAAATCTATTCCCAATATTTTTTCTGTAAGTTTTTGGGCTTCATCTTTATTCATTAAATTTGATTGAGCAATTAAAGCATCTATGTTTTCAGGGATTACAATTGATTCTTGAGGAGTAACAATTGTAAATGATATTTTGTTTTCATTTTTATGAAAAGTATTCATTAAAAGATAAACCATATATGTATCATATCTTTTTAATTCTAAATCTCTTGAAGCTTCAATTAATTGAGCTGTTGATTGAGCATTCTCTATTACAGCCACTCTTCTTTCTTTTTTAAATATTTCATACATTTCTTCTTTAGTTGGTGAATCATTGTTGAAATTAAAAGTTAAATAAGTTAAATGAGTTAATGTATGAGGAATTACAAATGCAGAAGTTGAAATTTGAATATTCTCTATTACTGTTTTAACATCTTCAGCATGATGGCTTGGAGATGAACTCCATTTTACAGCATTTATTGGACCTGTTTTATCATCGCATGGATCTGCAGCTCGCCTTAATAAAACTGCTTCAACATTTTTTATTTTATAATTTTCCATTAATGGTTTTATTATTCTGCATAAAGCAGTTGTATTGCAGCTAACAACTCTAATATATTTTTTTTCTCGTGCTGCATCAAAATTGCATCGAGAATTAAAGCTTAATTCAGCAATCTCTTTTGGTTCTCCACCTTGAAAAATAGCTTTTTTATTGTTTAAAGCATAAATTCTCTTGTTTTCAATGCCTTTTCCAGCCGGTGAACAATCTATTATTACATCACTAAATTTAATCATTTCTTCTATTGAACCCTCAATTTTTATTCCCCTTTCTAAAAATTTTGGTATGGAATTTTTTGGTGCAAAAACTGGAAAGCCTTTTTCAATTGCTAATAATGCTTCATGATCTGGTGTATATTTTCCTATACCGATTAAATTTAAAAATGGATGTTTTACTACAGCTTCAACAACTCTTTTTCCTATTGTGCCATAACCATTTATTGAAACATTAAGCTTCATAAGCTTCCCCTTTTTTCTAAATATTTGAAAGATTATTCTCGCATTTACTGCATAAATAAATGTGAATATAATATTCATCTAAAGTAGTTAATTTGCAATAGCAATGAGGACAACAAATATTTTCATTCATTTTCTTTTGCTCCAATCTACATTTTAATTCAGTAATGGTTAATAATTATTAGAAGTAATATATTTAAAGCTTTCTATGTAATACTTTTTTAACTTTAAAATCAAAATTTAACCATAAGATTAATTTAATGCTTTTAAATTAAAATTAATAAAGGAAGCTTATGGAGGAAAAAATTTGGTTTATAAGCTAGCAATTAATGGGTTTGGACGTATAGGAAGATGCTTTTTTAGAGCCTCCTTAAATAATAAAGCATTCAAAGAAAAATTTTCTATAGTGGCTGTTAATGATTTAACAGATGCGAAAACTCTTGCGCATTTATTAAAATATGACTCAATATTTAGAACTTTAAATTTTGATGTTACAGTTAAGGAAAACACTATTAAAGTTGGAAATATTGAATTTTTAGTTTTAAAGGAATCTAACCCTGAAAATTTACCCTGGAGATCCCTCGAAGTAGATTATGTTCTTGAATCAACAGGTTTATTTACAAGTCGTGAAGGAGCTGAAAAACATTTAAAAGCTGGAGCTAAAAAAGTTATAATTTCAGCTCCAGCAAAAGATCCTGATGCAACAATAGTATTAGGGGTAAATGAAGAAATTTATAATCCTAAAAAACATAAGATTATTTCAATGGCTTCTTGCACAACTGGAAGTTTAGCTCCAGTAGTTAAAGTTCTTAATGAAAAGTTTGGTGTTGAAGCAGGTTTTATAACTACTTGTCATGCTTATACAAATGATCAAAGGCTTTTAGATTTACCTCATAAGGATTTAAGAAGAGCTAGAGCTGCAGCCCTTTCAATAATTCCAACCACAACTGGTGCAGCTAAAGCTATAGGTGAAGTTATTCCAGAGTTAAATGGAAAACTTGATGGATTAGCTTTAAGGGTTCCAGTACCAAATGGTTCAATAACTGATATGGTTATTTTATTAAAAAAAGAGGTAACTAAAGAGGAAGTTAATAACGCTTTAAAGGAAGCTGCTCAAAATAAGCTTAAAGGTATAATAGAATATACTGAAGAACCGATAGTCTCAGTAGATATAATTGGGAATCCCCATTCAGCTATAATTGATGGATTAAGCACCAATGTTATAGGAGGTAAAGGAAAAATGGTGAAAATTTTAAGTTGGTATGATAATGAATGGGGCTTCTCAAATAGGCTTGTAGATTTATTAATTTATATCGCTTCAAGGGATGAGGAAAGCGTTGAATGAATTTTTAACTTTAGATGATTTAAACCTTAATGGAAAAACAGTTTTTTTAAGAGTGGATATCAACTGTCCTTTAAATCCTGAAACTAAAAAAATAATTGATGATTTTAGAATTAAAGCTAGTGCTTTAACATTAAAAGAGTTAATTGAGAAAGGCGCTAAAACAATTGTTTTAGCTCATCAAGGAAGACCGGGAGATTGGGATTTCACTTCATTAAAGGAACATGCTGAAAAATTTAAGGAGCTTGGATTTAAAATTGAATTTATAAATGAAGTTTATGGAAGCAAAGTTTTAAATGCTATTAAAAACCTTAAGCGTAGCGAAGCTATTTTATTAGAAAATGTACGTTTTAACCCTGAAGAAATGCTTGAAAAAAATGCTGAAGAGCACTCTAAAAGCAGTTTTATTCAATTTTTAGCTCCTCTAGGAGATTTTTTTGTTAATGATGCTTTTTCAGCTGCGCATAGATCGCAATGCTCTTTAATAGGTTTCACACCAATAATGCCTTCAGCCGCAGGTAGATTAATGGAAGCTGAAATAAAAAATTTAAGCAAACTCTTTTATGCCGAAAAACCCTCAATAGCGGTTTTAGGTGGAGCAAAATTTTCAAGCTCTATAAAAATCGTTAAAGCATTATTAAACAAGGGCTTTAGTAAAATTCTTTTAGCAGGTTTATCTGGTCAAGCATTTTTAAAAGCTTTAGGGTTTAAACTTGGAGTTGTTAATGAAGCTAAACTTGAAAAGGAAGCTTCAATAAAATTTTATAATGAAGCTAAAAAGCTTCTTGAAGTTTATTCAGATAAAATTTTGCTTCCTGAAGATTTTGCTATAGAAAAAAATGGTGAAAGAATAGAAATTTCAAAAAATGAATTGCCAAGTAACTATCCAATTTATGATATTGGAGATGAAACAATAAGCAAATTTAAAAATGTTTTAATTGAAGCTAAAACTGTTTTTTTAAGTGGACCTGCAGGAGCCTTTGAAAAACCTAAATTTCGTAAAGGAACTGAAGAATTGCTTACTACTATAGCTAATTCTAAAGCCTTTAGTGTTATTGGAGGGGGTCACACTATAGCAGCTCTTCAAAAATTAAATTTGCTTACTAAAGTTTCTCATGCAAGCGTTGGTGGAGGAGCTCTTGAAGCTTTTATAGCTGGAGAACCAATGCCTGTTATTGAAGCTTTAAAAAATTCAGCTAAAAAATTTTATATGAAAAATAGGGGAGGCTTATGAAAAAACGTTTCTGCATGACTTTAGATGAAGAATTAATGAATAAGCTTTGGCGTTATATAGATGGGGTTAAATTAAAAAATAGATCTCAAGCTGTAGAATTTTTCATTAAGCTTGGAATTCAAAATTATCGAATTGAAAGAAACGCTTTAATTTTATGTGGTGGCTTAGGAGTAAAACTTAGACCTTTAACTTTTATAACGCCTAAACCAATGCTTCCAATAGGTTATCAACCGCTTCTTCAATATCAAATTCAATATCTCAAAAAATATGAATTTGATAGAATAGTTTTAGCTGTAGGTTATCTTCAAGAACAAATCATCAAGTATTTTTCTAATGGACAAAGATTTGATGTAAAAATTTTATATAGTTTTGAAAAAGATCCTTTAGATACCGGTGGAGCCGTTAAAAATGCTGAAGAATTAATTAATGGGCACTTCATAACTTTAAATGGAGATATAATTTTTGATAAACTTGATTTAGATAAGCTTTTAGCTTATCATAAAGAAAAAGGAGGCGTAGCTACATTAACCTTAACTAAACATAAAGAAGCTTCAAGATATGGGCTTGTTGAAATTAATGAAAATGGACAAATAACAAAATTTATCGAGAAACCTTCTGAAGCTAAAGCTGGTTTAATAAACGCTGGAATATATGCTTTCTCTCAAGAAATATTCAATTATATAGGTAAAGGGAAAAAAGTTTCTTTGGAAAAAGATGTTTTCCCAAAGTTAGCTGAAGAAGGAAAGCTTTACGGCTTTATTTATGATGGATATTGGCGGGACGTCGGGGTTCCAGAAGATTATATAGAAGTTCTTAAAGATATTTTATCAGGGAAACTAAAGCTTCTCTAAAGTTTTATTGTTAATTCTTCCTTTAAACTTCTTAAAACAACTGCGGTTTCTGTAGCTGTAACCCCTTCTATGGAACCTATCTTATCTATTAGTGAAGCGAGTTCTTCAGTATCTTTAACTCTAACCTTTAATATAGCATAATAGCTTCCAGTAACATCATGCACTTCATATACATTTTCTATTCTTTTAATTTTATTTATAGCTTTTGTAAATGCTCTTTGATCAGCTTTAATTAATACAAAAGCCGTTGTGCTTTTCCCAACTTGCTTAGGATCAATAATTGCTTTAAATCCTTTTATAACACCCTTATTTAATAATCTTTTAACTCTAACATGAATTGTTGCCTCGCTTACATTAGCTTTTTCAGCTATTTCCTTAAATGAAATTCTAGCATTTTCTTGAAGCATATTTAAAATAATTTTATCAACTTCATCAAGATTAATCAATTTAATTCATCCATAATTACTTTTTAAAAATTTAATTTAAATTAAGCAAAATTTTATAAGATTCTCTTTTAAATTTATTTTGTTGCAAAATCTAAAATTTGCTAAATAAAAGTGGTTTAAAGTGATTGAAAAAATAGTTTTAGGATACTCCGGTGGATTAGACACTTCAGTGGCTTTAAAATGGCTTCAAGAAAAATACAATGCTAAAGTAATAACTGTTACAGTTGATGTTGGTCAAGGAAAAGACTTCTCAATTATAGAGGAAAAAGCTAAAAAAGTTGGAGCTTATAAGCATTATCATATAGATGCAAAAGAAGAGTTCATTAAAGATTATGTTTTTCCAGCTATAAAAGCTAATGCGCTTTATGAAGGTAAATATCCTCTATCTACTGCTTTATCCAGACCATTAATAGCTTCTAAACTTGTTGAGGTTGCTGAAAAAGAGGGTGCTGAAGCTATTGCGCATGGATGCACTGGAAAAGGAAATGATCAAGTAAGATTTGAAGTTACAATAAAAGCTTTAGCTCCAAATCTTAAAATTATCGCTCCTATAAGAGATTGGGGAATCTCCAGAATTGAAGAAATAGAATATGCTAAGAAAAAGGATATTCCTATACCTGTTGATGTTGATAAACCCTATAGTATTGATGAAAATCTTTGGGGAAGATCAATTGAGTGCGGTGTTTTAGAAGATCCTTATGTTGAACCTCCTGAAAATGCTTTTGAATGGACTAAACCTCTTGAAGAAACACCAAACACACCTGAAATTATTTCGATAGAATTTGAAAATGGTATTCCGATAAAAATTAATGAAGAAAAACTTAATCCAGTTGAATTAATTGAAAAATTAAATTTTATATGTGGTAAACATGGTATTGGAAGAATAGATCATATTGAGGATAGAGTTGTTGGAATAAAAAGTAGAGAGCTTTATGAATGTCCAGCAGCTATGGCTTTAATTGAAGCTCACAAAGATTTAGAAAAATTAACTTTAACAAGGCATGAATTATCCTTTAAAATGCTTGTTGATTCTCAATGGAGTTTTTTGGTTTATGCTGGGCTTTGGATTGATCCATTAAGAGAAGCCTTAGATGCTTTTATAAATGAAACCCAAAAAAAAGTTTCTGGAATAGTTAAGTTAAAACTTTATAAAGGTTCTTTACAGGTTATAGGTCGAAAATCGCCTTTTTCACTTTACAATATGAATTTAGCAACATATAGTGTTGAAAGCACTTTTAACCAAAAATGGTCTGAAGGATTCATTGAAATTTGGAGTTTACCATCAAAACTTGCAGCTTTAAGAAAATCATTTCATAATGAATAGTGAATGTTAATGATTTTAATACCTATTCGAACAAAATTGATTAAAGAAGGTGATGATTTACCAAATATAATTCTTTCATCCTTAAGAAAAAATAAATTGAAATTAAAAAATGGGGATATTCTTCTTATAGCTAGCAAAGTAGTTTCAGTTGTTGAGGGAAGAATAGTTAAATTAAAAGATGTAACTCCTAGCTTGAAAGCTAAAGAAATAGCTAAAGAAATTGATTTAGATGAAAGGCAAGTTGAATTAATTTTAAATCATTCAGAAAAAATTTATGGCAAAGTTCATAAAGCTCTTTTAACCTTAAAAAATGGTTTTTTAATTGCAAATGCTGGAATAGATAAATCCAATTGTAAACCTGATGAAATTATTTTATGGCCTAAAAACCCTCAAGAATCAGCTGAAAAACTTCGTAAAGAAATATTTAAGCGAACAAAAAAACGTGTTGGAATAGTAATTGTTGATAGTAGAACCACTCCTTTAAGATGGGGTACAATAGGATTAGCTTTAGGTTTTGCAGGATTCCATCCAATTAAAGATTATAGATTTAAAAAAGATATTTTTGGAAATACACTTCAAATAACACTTCAAAATTTAATTGATGATTTAGCTTGTGCAGCTCATCTTCTTATGGGTGAAGCTAGAGAAAAAATTCCTATAGTTTTAGCTAGGGATGTACCAGTAAAATTTAGTTCTAAAATAAATGTTAATTCAGTTTTTATTCCACCTGATAAATGCTTATACATGAAAGTTCTTGAAGAAAAGCAAATTTAATTCTTAATATAATCATTTACTAATCGTTGCAATTCTTCTAAAGCTTCATTAACTTTATTAATTCGAGTTGAAAGTTGAACTTTATATTCTTCAATTTTCTTTTTTATTTTTGAAATTTCTTTTTCAACTTCTTTAGGTGAAGGTGCGCCTAAAGAACGTTTTTCTAAAAGCGCTTTTTTAAAATCAAGAATATTTTCCAATTCTTCTTGGGATACATTAATGGTTTTTCCCAAAACTTGATTTGATAATTGTTCAATTAAATTAGGTGAAAGCTTATTCATTTTTTTATTTTCATAAAGCATTTTTTTAATCAATTCTCCAACAAGTTTATGGGCTTCCCTAAATGATAAACCCTTTTTTAAACTTAATTCTTCAGCTAATTCTGTGGCCATTAAATATCCTTCATCAATCATTTTTTCTATTCTAGTTTTATTCAAATTTAAAGTTTTTATTATGTTTATGAAAATTTTAAGTGAAGCATTTACAGTTTTAAAGCATCTCCATAAAAGCTTTTTTGTCTCCTGTAAATCTCTATTGTATCCTGAAGGTAAACCTTTAAAAATTGTTAATAAACCTATTAAGGAACCGAAAACTTCTCCAGTTTTTCCCCTAATTAACTCTAGAATGCATGGATTCTTTTTTTGAGGCATAATGCTTGAGGATGAAGCATATTCATCAGCTAACTCAATGAAATTGAACTCTCTTGAAGACCATAAAATTAAATCCTCAACCATTCTAGTTAAATTTAACATTAATATTGATAAAGCTGCAATTGTTTCAACTTCAAAATCTCTAAAGCTTGAAGCATCTATAGAGTTTTCTACTATTCCATCAAAACCTAAAAGTTCTGTTGTTCTAACTCTATTTATTGGAAATTTTGTTCCAGCAATAGCACATGCTCCTAAAGGATTTAAATTTATCCTTTTATAGCATTCATTTAATCTTTCAAAATCTCTAGAGAAAGCTTCAGCATAAGCCATTAAATAATGAGAAAAAAGGCCGAGCTGAGCTTGTTGAAGATGAGTATAAAGAATTATAGGCGAATTCAATTCTTTTAAAGCTAAATTTATTAAAGCTTCGATAAGATTTAATAAATTATCTGAAGCTTCATTTATTAAGGATCTAAGCTTCATTCTGATATCTAAAGCTACTTGATCATTTCTTGATCTAGCTGTATGAAGTTTTCCCCCAGCTTCAACTCCAATCCTCTCTATAACTTTGCTTTCTAAAAATTCATGAATATCTTCATAACCTTCCTGAAGTTTAATTTTTCCATCAATAAAATCTTTTTTAATTTCTTCTAAAACTTCAAGAATTTTTTTTAATTCTTCTTTTTTTATTATTCCCTGTTCATAAAGCATTATATTATGTGCTTCTGTTCCAACTATATCTTCAATTAATATTTCCTCGTCTTCTTTAAGAGATGAAATAAATTTTTCAGCTTCTTTATTTAATGGTTTATTTAATCTTGATCTATAAATTCCTTTCTTCAACTTCTTTCATTCTCTTGTTAACTAATTATAAGCTTCCAGCAATAAATGCTATTAAACCTATAAACATAAATAAAAGAATTTTATTTTTTATAGTTTTAGCTTTTTCACTTGAATGATTTTTCATTAAGCTTAAAGATAAATAAATAAATCCTATATCTGAAAAAGCAACTATTGGAATATAAATTAAAGAAATGAGATTTAAGATTGCTGGAAGAAAACTTAAAGCTACTGCCGATAGAAAAAATAAGGTTGCTATAATTGAGGTTTTATAGGAGCCTAAAGTTGCAGCTAAAGTTTTTATACCTTTAATTTTATCTCCTTTAACATCAGCTATTCCCTTAATAATTTCTCTACCAGTATTTGCTAAAAAAGCCATTAAAGCAAAAATCCAAAGTGTAAAATTCATATTGTTTACTGCGTAACCTCCATAAATAAATGGTAAGGCTACGCAAATGCTAACAATAAAATTCCCTAGCAAACCTGTTTTTTTACCTTTAGTATTATAGTAAACCATTAAAACCAATGAAATTAAAGCTATAATAAAACTTGATAAATTAAGCAATGCTGAAGATAAAATTCCTATTAAAACACAAATAAATGTACAAATTAATGCTTCATTAGGTTTAATTAAACCTGATGGAATAGGTCTTTTAGGTTCATTTATTAAATCCACTTCTAAATCATAATAATCATTAAATGCCATCGTACCAGCGGTTAAAAAGAAAGCTGTTAAAAAGCCTAGAGTAAAAGGTTTTAAACTTAATGTCCCTTTTAAAGCTATTAACTCTCCAATTATTACAGCTAACCCCATCATTAAACAATTAATTGGTCTAATTAATTTTATTAATCCAACTATTTTTTTAATCATTTTTATGCATCCTTTTTTAATCAGCAAAACTTTTTTAAATTCCACATATATTTATTCTTAAAAATAAGCCATTTAAAATAGTTATTGAAAACCTTTTAAAGCTTGAAATTGCTGGTGAAAAAAATGAAGGTTTATGATTCAATTGTTGTTGGTGCTGGTCCAGCTGGACTTTTAGCAGCTAGAAAACTTGCTGAAAACAATGTTGAAGTTTTACTGCTTGAAAAAGATTTTGAGCTTGGAAAAAAACCTTGTGCAGAAGCTATTTCAGAAAGAGGTTTAATTGATGCTGAAATACCTATTGAATCAAGCTTTATTGTTAATGAAATTTTTGGAGCCAAGGTTTATCCCCCTAATGAAGAAAGATTTGTTGAAATTTCAAGAAGCGGTGAACATTCTTGGAAAGGTTATATTATTGATAAACCTAAATTTTTAAAAAAGCTTTTGGATGTCGCTGTTTCTAAAGGTGTTGAAGCAAAGCTTGGAAGCAAAGTTATAGATGTTAAAAGAGAAAATAAGTTTATGAAAGTTTTTGTTAAAAGAAATGAGAAAATCGAAAGTTTAACTGCTAAAATAGTTTTAGGTTGCGATGGTTATGCCTCATTAATAACTAAAAAATTTTTTAATTCAACAAAAATTGAGTATATTTCCTGTTTTCAATATACTTTATCAAAATGCAATATTGAAGATGAGCATACATTAATGTTTTATTTAGGTTCATTAATAGCCCCTTTAGGATATTTATGGATTTTTCCTAAAGGTAATGGTGTAGCTAACGTCGGTGTAGGTGTAAGGAAAGGTTCACCAAAATTTTACTTAGATAATTTTATTCAAAAACATTCAAGCATTTTTAAGGATTCTAAGATTTTAAGTTTTGGAGGTGCACCTGTAATTATTAGCGGGCAACTTCCAAAAATAACCGATGATAATTTAATGATTTGTGGCGAAGCTGCTGGTCAAGTTATTCCGTTTACTGGAGCTGGAATTCATACAAGCATTGTAGCTGGAAAAATTGCTGGTGCTGTAGCAGCTGAAGCTATTAAAAATAATGAGTTAACTGAGAAAGCTTTAATGGTCTATAAAAAAAGATTTGATGAGATTTTTGGAAAAAATATCGAAAAAAGCTTAAGGGCTATGAGAATTTTTGAAAAACTTTCAGATGAAGATTTAAATAAGCTTGCTGAGGTTTTATCTGGAGAGGATATTATTGATTTAGCGAATGGATTAAACATCGAAAAAGTTGCTAAAAAACTTTTTTCCCATCCAATTTTAGCTGTTAAAATATCTAAAGCATTATTAACCTAAAGTGAAGAGCGTCTTAACAATGATTGAAAACAGTAACCATTTTGAAGTTAAAAGAATTGCGCCTTATTATAATGTTTTAAGAAGAATAGTTTTCCCATCATTAAAAAAAATTATTTTTTTCAGCATAGTTTTTAATTTTTCAATTTCAATAACTCTTTTTAAAAATTTAATTCAAGGCTTTTTTTTGGCTTTAAGCTTTACTATAGCAAGTTTAATTGCTGACTGCTTCTCTAGCTTCATACTTTTAAAAAATGATTCATTAATGAATTTAAGGCGAAACATGGCTTCTTCCTTATTTAGTAATATTATTTGGTTAAGCTTTTTGCTTCTAAGTTTTATTTTTAAGGCAAGTATCCAAACAATGTTTTATTTAGGTTTTCCAATAATTTTAACAATTAGGTCTCTTACTTTCATTTCTTTATCTTCATCAAAACTTTTTAATAAGATTTTAGCTGCTTTTTTAGAACCATTTTTATGCTTCATTTTTTCATTTCAAATTTTAAATTTAAATTTATCAAAGGTTTTTTTAACATTTTTAATAGGTATACCATTATCTTTTGGTTATGCTTTTTTAACTTTAAAAAGCATTGAAGAAAGAGGTTTTAAAAAAATTGGTTTTTCAACCTTAGAGTTTTTTAGAAGCTTTTTAAAAAGTTGGTTTGATAATGAAAATTCTTTTCTTGAAGACTATCTAGATAAAATAAGTGTCTATAAAGAAATTAAAGTAACAACAATATCTTTTAGAAAAGAAAATGATAAAAAAATTAAGGGTGTAATGATTGTTTCAAACTTTCATCCAGGTCCAATTCTAGAAGTTGGTAGCAGTAATTTACCTTATTTAATTCAAAAAGAGCTTGAATCAAAATTAAATGTGACTGCTGCTGTTCCTCATGGAGTTTCAGGTCATGAAACAAACTTGGTTTCCTCTAAAGAAAACAAAAAAATTATTGATGCTATATTTAAACTTTTAAAAGAAAATGATAACTATTTTAATGAAGCCAGCAAATTTTTAAGAATAAATTATGGAAAAGCTAAATCTAGTTGTCAAGTATTTGGTGACTCATGCTTAGAAACTTTAACTCTTTCTCCTGAAAATATGGAAGATATCCCGTTAATGATAAATTTTAAATTAAATGAATTTGGAAAAAAATATTTTAAAGATGTTGCAGTTATAGATGCGCATAATTCCATAAATAATATAACAGAATTAAATAATTCTGAAATAGAACTTTTATTTAATGCAGGTGTAAAGGCACTTGAAGAAGCTTCTAAAGAACCTAAATTCCCATTTAAATTTGGTAAAGCTAAGGTTGAGTTTAAATATAGTTTAAAGCAAGGTTTAGGTTATGGTGGTGCAATAATATTTTTAATTAAAGTGAATAATCAATTATCCGCCTATATAACAATTGATGGAAATAACATGAAATCTGGTTTAAGAGAAAAAATTTTAACTAAATTAAAAGAAATTGGAATTGAAGATGGAGAAATAATGACTACTGACACTCATATTGTTAATGGTTTAGTTTCAACTAAATTGGGTTATCACCCTGTTGGAGACGCTCTTGATGAAAATGAGTTTATAAAAGCAATTTTAAATGGTGTTAAAGAAGCTTTAAAAGATCTTGAAAATTGTGAAGTTGCATTTAACTCCACCTTTGTTAAAGCTAAAGTTTTTGGAAGAAAATCTATGGAAAATTTAATTAATTCAATTTATGCATTTGCCAAAGGAATTTCCACTTCTTTAATTGCAACTTTAATTTTAATTGATGTAATTTTAATATTGGCTTTAAAATTTTCTAAATTCCTCTTTTGAGCGTGAAAAATTGGAAACTAATGAATTAAAAGAGCTTATTAAAAAATTTGCTTTATTAAATGCTGTAAAACATAATGGAAAAGCTGAGTTTAAATCTGTTTTAGGAAAGGTTTTAAGCGAAAAACCTGAGCTTAAATCATCTATTAAAGAATTAACAATTTTAGTTAAATCCATACTCGATGAAGTCAACAATCTTTCTTTAAATGCTCAAATTAAATGCATTGAAGAAAAATGGCCCAATTTACTTTTAAAAGAAAAGGTTAAAGAAGAAAAAACCCTTCCACCTTTACCTAACGCTGAAAAATATCCTATTATTGTTACAAGATTTTCTCCAAATCCAGATTGCGTTCTTCATTTAGGTTCTTTAAGAGCTATAGTTCTTTCTCATGAATATGCTCGAATATATAAAGGAAAATTTATTTTAAGATTTGAGGATACAGATCCAAGACTTAAAAGATCCTCCTTAAGGTTTTATGATGATATAAAAGAGGATTTGCTTTGGTTAAATTGTAAATGGGATGAAGAATATATTCAAAGCGATAGACTTCCAATCTATTATGAATATGCTGAAAAACTTATTAAGCTTGGAGGAGGCTATGTATGCACTTGCACTAAAGAAGAATTTTTAAAAAAAATATCTATTGGTGAAGCTTGTACATGCAGAAACCTTTCTATAGAAGAGCATTTAGATCGATGGTATAAAATGCTTGATGGAACCTTTAAGGAAGGAGAAGCAGTTGTTAGAGTCAAAACTGATTTAATGCATCCAAATCCTGCTGTAAGAGATTGGCCTGCACTTAGAATAATTGATTCTAAAAAACACCCTCATCCTAGAGTTGGTGAAAAATATAGGGTTTGGCCACTATATAATTTTGCTTGCGGTTTAGATGATCATTTAATGAATATAACGCATATAATAAGAGGTAAAGAGCATTACACTAATATGATTAGACAAAAATACTTATATGCTTATTTTGGTTGGAGTTATCCTGAAGCCATTCATTATGGAAGATTAAAAATAGTAGGTGCTGAATTAAGCAAATCAAAAATTATTGCAAATGTTTCAAAAGGCTTTTTTAAGGGATTTGACGACCCAAGATTAGCTACTTTAAAGGCTTTAAGAAGAAGGGGGATAACTCCTGAATGTTTAAAAAAACTTGTTTTAGAAATAGGTCCAAAACCTGTTGATGTAACTTTAAGCTGGGAAAATATTTATGCTATAAATAGAAAAATTATCGATCCAATTTGCAATAGATATTTTTGCGTTTTAAATCCAATATTGCTTATTATTAAAGATGTAAAAGAAAGTTTAATTGTTAAAATTCCTTTTCATCCAAGTTATCCTGAAAGAGGAGAAAAAATAACTGTAATTAAACCTGTAAATAATACTCTTGAATTGTTTATTTCAAAAAATGATTTATTTATTTTGCAAAAACATAAAATTATTAGGTTAATGGAGCTTTTTAATATTGAAATTGAATTTATTAATGAAACTAAGGTTTCAGCTAAATTTCATAGCACAACTTATGATGAAGCTAAAAAGCTTAAAGCTCCTTTAATACATTGGGTTCCATTATTAGAAAATTTAAATGTTGAAGTTATTATGCCAAATGCGGAAAAACATACTGGAAAAGCTGAAATCGCACTCTCTAAAGAAAAAATTGGGAATATTGTTCAATTAGTTAGATTTGGCTTCGCTAGAATAGATGAAAAACTTGAAAATAAGATAATTTTATATTATAGTCATGAATGATTTTAAAGGATTTTACGAAAAATTCATAAAGGAAATTGTGTAAAATGGTTATAAAAAGGCTGATGAGAGTGAAGCAAATTGTCTAAACCCTTTTATGTTAAATTTAATGTTCCAAAAGAGGTAGCTGACAAAGCCTATCAACTAGTTCAAGTTTCTAAGGGAACAGGAAAAATTAAGAAGGGAACTAATGAAACCACAAAATCTGTTGAAAGAGGATTAGCTAAATTGGTTTTAATAGCTGAGGATGTTGATCCACCCCAAATAGTAGCGCATTTACCTTTATTATGCGAAGAAAGAAAAATTCCATATCTTTATGTTCCAAAAAAAAGCGAGTTAGGTAAAGCTTCAGGTTTAGAAGTAGATTGCTCTGCTGTTGCAATATTGGATTCTGGAGAAGCTTCTGAAACCCTTCAAGAGCTTATTAAAATAGCTAATGAATTAAGGGAGGGTAAAACTGCTAAATGAGCAGCTCTAAAACTAAATCTGAGGAAGCGCCTACACCAGCTGAAGTAACTCAAATTATTGGTAGAACAGGAATAACTGGAGAAGTAACCCAAGTTAGAGTTAGAATTCTTGAAGGAAAAGATAAAGGAAGAATATTAACTAGAAACGTTAAAGGTCCAGTAAAACTTGGCGACATTTTAATGCTTAGAGAAACTGAAAGAGAAGCTAAAAAAATAGCATAAACCTTTTTTAAAAAAGGGAAAAAAAATGCCTAAAAGTTTTAAATGCTCTTTTTGCGGCAAACCTTTTCCACCAGCTAGAGGCTTAATGTTTGTTAAAAATGATGGATCAATATTTTATTTTTGCTCTAGAAAATGCAGAAGAAGCTTGCTTGAAATGAAAAGAGATTCTAGAAAACTTAAATGGACTATTTATTATGGAAAGAAAGAACGAGGTAAATAACGCTTCATTTTTATCTAAATCTTATGCTTTAAACATATAAAAATATTAAGGTGTGTTAATTGTCTTTAAGACAACCTATTGTAGTGGTGCTTGGTCATGTTGATCATGGAAAAACAACTTTACTAGATAAAATAAGGGGGACTTCTGTTGCAAGTAGAGAACCTGGAGCAATAACTCAATGGATAGGAGCCAGTTTAGTTCCAAAGGAAACCATTAAAGAAGTTTGTGGACCACTACTAGAAAAATTTAAATTTCAAATTTTAATTCCAGGCCTATTATTTATAGATACTCCAGGCCATGAAACTTTTTCTAATTTAAGAAGAAGAGGGGGTTCAGCTTCAGATATTGCAATATTAGTTGTTGATGTAACAAAAGGTTTTGAACCTCAAACTGTGGAATCGATAGAAATTTTAAAAGCTCGAAAAACACCATTTATGGTGGCAGCTAATAAGATAGATGCTATTCCAGGATGGAAATCTTACGCTAACCTTACTTTTCTTGAATCTTTAGAAAAGCAAAATGAAGAAGTAAAAATCGAGCTTGAAAACAGAATTTACTCTTTAATAGGGGAACTTTCAAAATTTAATTTTAAATCAGATAGATTTGATAGAATAAAAGATTTTAGAACTCATGTAGCTATAGTTCCAACAAGTGCTAAAACAGGTGAAGGAATACCTGAATTGCTGGCTGTGCTTGTTGGTTTAACTCAAGCCTTTATGAAGGAAATTCTTAAAGTAACATCTGGACCTGGTAAAGGAGCTGTTATTGAAGTTAAAGAGGAAGTTGGTTTAGGAGTAACCTTAAATACAATAATATATGATGGTATAATTAAAGTTGGAGATAAAATAGTTGTTGGTGGAAAAGAAGGTGTAATAGAGACCCATGTAAAAGCTTTACTTTTACCTAAACCACTTGATGAAATTAGAGATCCTAGAGATAAATTCATTAATGTTTCTGAAGTGGCAGCTGCAGCTGGAGTTAAAATTTCAGCTCCAAATCTTGAATCTGCTTTAGCAGGATCTCCAATATATGTTGTTCCTGAAAATGAAGATAAACAAAAATATATTAAATTAATTGAAGAAGAAATTGGAAAGCTTAGAATAAATACAGATATTACAGGTGTTATTTTAAAAGCTGATACATTAGGATCCTTAGAAGCTTTAATTGATGCTTTAAAGCGTTTAAATATTCCTGTAAGAATAGCTGATGTAGGTGATGTTTCAAAAAGAGATGTTGTTGAAGCTGAGGTTGTTAAACAAAAAGATAAGTTTTTAGGTGTAGTTTTAGCTTTTAATATTAAACTTCTTCCTGATGCTGAGGAAGAAGCTGAAAAAGCTGAAATCCCAATATTTAAATCTAACATAATATATAGGTTAATTGAAGATTATATTGAATGGGTTAAAAAGGAGAAAGCTACTGGAAAAGAAGCTGAACTTTCAAAATTAATTAAACCTGGAAAAATTAAAATTCTTGAAGGTTATATATTTAGAAGAAGCAAACCAGCAATTGTAGGAGTAGAAATTTTAGAAGGAATAATTAAACCTAAATATCCGCTTATAAATAAAGATGGAAAATCAATAGGAGAAATTTTAAGAATTCAAGATAAAGGGAAAGATATTCAAGAAGCTAAACCAGGAATGCAAGTAGCCATATCTATAGATAAAGGAATTGTTGGAAGAAACATTAATGAAGGAGATTTACTTTATGTAGCTGTTCCAGAGGAGCATGCACAATCCCTCCTAACTAAATTTAAAGAGGAATTAACTATTGAAGAGTTAAACCTACTAAAGGAAATATTAGAATTAAAATCTAAAAAAACATTATAAACCCGATAAATTTAAAAATAAGATTTAACATTTCCAAAGTATTCCATATATCATAACTAAAAAGGAAAGAGAAAATGGTGAAGTTTAAAATTAATATTTCAGATCCAAAAACTGGTAAAACAAGCTCTATAGAATTAGAAGATCTAAAAGCTCGACCACTAATAGGGCATGAAATAGGCGATATAATAGATGGTTCTTTAGTTAATTTACCTGGTAAAAAACTAAAAATTACTGGAGGAAGCGATAAAAATGGCTTTCCAATGAGAAGCAGTGTTCATGGAGGAGGAAAAAAATATGTTATTTTATCTGGAGGAACAGGATTTAATCAACAGCGTCCAGGTGAAAGAAGAAGAAAAATAGTAAGAGGTCGAATGATTACTGAAGAAACCTATCAAATAAACATGAAAATAATTGAAAGTGAAGAAAATTAAATTTTTAAGGAGGATCATTCATTAAATGGAATTCAGAATCATAAATGAAATTTATAATCCATTAATAAAACGGAAAGAAGTTAAAGCTGAAGTTATTCATCAATCAGCTGGAACACCAGATAGATTTTCTTTAAGAAAAGAATTAGCTTCAAAACTTAATGAAGAATTAGAAAAACTTTATATAATTAAAATGGTTACTAAAACTGGCACAAATAAAACTATATGCGATATAGAAGTTTATGATAATAAAGAAACCGCTAAATTAATAATTCCAAAACATATTTTAATCAGAAATTTACCTCCTGAAGAAAGAAAAAAAGCTTTAGAAGAAAAGGAGAAAAAGAAAAAAGCTAAAATTGAGGAGTCCAAGAAATGAGCAGCAAAAAGCGTTTAATAAGCTCGCTTTATGAATATGATTATAAAGAGGGAAAAATAAAATTAAAAAACAAGAAATGCCCTAGATGCGGAAACATAATGGCTCTTCATAAAAATCCAGTTAAAAGATGGACATGCGGCTCCTGCAATTACACAGAATATATAAAGGAAACCTGAAGATAAGCTTCATTTTTAGGAAAAATCATGTTTAATTAAAATTACACATCTATTAAGCATTTTTAGATTTAAAGAAATTGAAGCTTTAGTTAATGTTATTTCACCCATGTTTGATTAATAATAATTTAATATGCTATGGTTTTTCTAGGCCCGCCTCCATCTATATAATTTCATTTACAAATTTACAATTGATGAGAATAAATCTATAAGCAAAAGGATTACCTGAGGTTACTGCCTAAAACTCTGTAAAACCTCTTCATCATAAACCACTACCCGCATCACTTTATATTATTCTATGAAGGAAACAAGGCAAAAATCAAGAGCTTTAATAATGAAGTCGAGCAATCATTTAAAGAATAAAGGTAATTCATTAACGCTTTTAATAAAAGTGCAACCAATTTTTTTAAATTCCTTTTCGCTTGAAAAACCTGTTAATACACCTATAAACTTTATTCCAGCTTTTTTAGCGCATAAAAAATCTAAAATATGATCTCCAACCATTAAAATTTCGTTTGGTGCCAAATTCATTTTTTTAACTAAAATTAAGGCTGAAGTAGGGTTTGGTTTAGGTTCATTAACATCATCTCTAGCAACTAAATAATCTATTAAATTTTTTAAACCTGTTCTCTCTAAGCTTTTTAAAGCATAATCTCTGCATCCTCTAGTTAAAACACCAATTTTAATCTCCTTACTTTTTAAAAATTCTAAAGTTTCTTTAACACCATTAATCGATTCTACATAGGTTAAACTGTTTAATTCAATTTCATTCATTATTTTATTAACGTTCTCAAGAATTTTCTTAACTAACTTTTTATCTTTAACCCTATTATTTATAAACTCGATTAAATCTAAAGTTGAGGTTTTTGCAGCTTCAAGTTGAGGTTGCAAACCTAAATTATTAAGATACTCAATTATTTTTTCTTTCATTTCTAAAAAATTTATTTTAGATTTAATTAATGTTCCATCTAAATCAAAAATTATTCCTTTAACATCTTTCAAGTTCATTTTAAGTTTCCTACCTTTTTAAATTTGCAATTAATTCTTCAGCTATTTTTAAAGCTTTTTTAACCAACTCCTCATTTATAATACCCTCTTCTAAAGCATTGTTTAATTTATCTAAATCTATAATTTTAGGTAAGCACTTCCTTACAACATCAACTTCTAAATCTACATACCTAATTTTATCTGGATAAAATTCGATTGGTGTATTAATATTATATAATTCTCCTTTCAATTCTTCATTTCTAGAGAAATATGAGTGTTTAAGAATCCAGGATCCTTCCTTTGCTTCAGTGATTACATAGTCGCCCTCTTCTTTTTGCTCGTTAATTCCATTATATATTCCCTTTCCTTTAATCAATCTTTTAAAAACAAGTGTATTATCTTTAAAACTTAAAATTTTTCCTTCTGAAAGATTTATGACTTTTCCATCAAGTTTCACATGTTCCACAAAAATTGTTTTCCCTATATTGTAATTATTATAGATCAATTCATTTTTTAATTTTAAACTTAACTCTACTTTTTTTTCTGGATGTGCGCTTAAAAGGGCTTCAACTTCCTTAACCTTATCTGCAGCAATTGTTTTAAGGTGATGATGCTCAACTATAGTAGGAATCACCATGCTTCTTAATTCATCAAGAATCATTTTTGAATTAAATGGAAATTCAACTTCATAAAATATGTAACCTCCATAAAGCCTAATTTTCCTCTCTGTTTGTAAAAAATTGTTTAAACAAATTTTTTCTCTTACAATAGCATCAGGCAAAACTTTTTTAATTAACTCGATAATAACATCTGCCTTCTCAGCTTCTCCCTTAATATAAATTCCTTGCAAATCTTCTTTATCAGTTATAGTTACTTCTGGTGGAGAAAAATCAAATTTAGCTCCAAATCTTTCTAAAATTTCTTTAGATGGATTTGTAACTGGAAAACCATTAGTTAAAAAAAGCTGGGTTAAAGCTGTAGCATAAATTCCTCTAATCATTACTTTAGGTTTACTCATAAAGATCCCTAAAAAGTTTTTAAAATCTAAATTTATTTTTAACTATCCAAAGTAATAAATTTTTAAAATAAAAGTATAGAATAGTGAAATAAATTGAAAACTCTGATAATAAATAATTATTTGAATCCTAAAAAAGTTTTTAAAGTTGTTAAAGCTATAAATAAATTTACTAACTATGAAATTTTAAGTTTTAAGGAAGATTTTAAAGTTTTATTTAAAGCCTCAAATAATGTTGATGCAATAATTCTTACAGGATCTGAAGCTAGAATTGTTAATAAAGATCATGTAGAAATGTTTAATAATGAAATCAAGTTGCTTAATGAATGTGAAACTCCAACGCTTGGAATATGTTTTGGTCATCAATTAATTTGTTTAAATTTAGGAGCTGAAGTTTCCTCTTTAAAAACACCTGTTAAAAATAGATTTGAAAAAATTAAAATTTTAAAATTAAATGAGCTTTTTAAAGGCTTTAAAAAAGGGGAACTCTTATGGTTATATGAACATCATAATGATTATGTAAAGGAAAGTAGCCTTAAAAAAGCAGGTTTAGAGCTTTTAGCAAATTCTCAATCATGCGAAGTTGAGGCTATAAAACATAAAAGTAAACCTTTTTATGGAATACAATTTCATGCTGAAAAATTTAAATTAAAAAATGAAATTCATACAGAAGGATTATTAATTCTTAAAAACTTCTTTGAATTCGCTATTAAATAAAAAATAAAAATTTTTAAGAATTAAATTGCTTCTTGTGCTGCACCGCATTTGGGACAGTAAGCAGCTTCCATTGGAATTTCAGCTCCGCATTGAATGCAATATTTAACTTGCTTGATAGCGGTTGAGGGTTGAAGCAATCCTGTTTTAGAGGCCCCCTCAAAATAAATTAATCCAATTGTTCTACCTATGAAAACCATATATAAAGGTGAGACAACTATTGAAATTAACCAACCTATATATGGAATAGAACTTACACCTGCTAGTATTATTCCAATAATAAATATTGAAATTAACCAAAGAATATATTTCCCAAAGCCAATAGCTTTAATAATGTTTATTATTTCACCAAAAGCAAAGCCTTTGATAAAACTTTTGTTTTTAATCATATGCGCTAAACCCATAGTGTAAACAATTGCTATAAAGAAAACTATTACTATCGCTGCTAACATAAACATCAAACCCGTTCCAAATCTAAATTTTGATATACCCATAGGCATTAATAAGTGGCTTAAACCAAGAGAAAGCCCAATTAAAAATAAAATTACTGGGACAATCATGTAAATAAATGATAAGATAGCTATTTTTAATCCTTGAATCCATAAATTTCCATAATTTTCAAGTTTTGGAGGTTCATTTAAGTCTGGGGACCCCTCTAAAACTTTACCCATGTACCCTATAACTATAAAGTTAACAATTGGGATAACATTAAGGATAATAAGTAAAATCCAGTTGCCTACATTTTTAACAAGCTTTTTTGCATAATCAAAGCTATTAGTTAAGTTCTCACTTAAATTCAAATTTTTTCCTCCAATAAATTTTTGTAATTGTTATTTTGCTATTTTCTAATTAATAAAGCTTTTCATCTTTTTATTTAGATTTTATTCAGCTTTAAAATTTTTTAACTTATGTTATTTTAATGAAAATTATTTTTCAAGTTCATCTAAAAAATTCCTTATAAATTGCGTTGATAGCCTTTTTTAATTTCCCTACTTTAATAATAAAAATGAGATTGGAACTGCTTGAGCTTTTTGCAATCATTAATATTTCAATATTGTTTTTACCAAGCACCATTATTAAATGCTCTAATACGGTTGTATTATGTTTTAAAAATTCTCCTGTAACGCTTAAAGCTCCTACATTTTTTCCTTTCACATTTGGTTTATAACCTTTTTTTTCTAAATTTTCTTTAAGGATCAATTCCACTCTCCTTTTTGAAATAAACATATGTTTGGGGCTAATAGTTATTGAAATCTCATTTGCTGAAGTAGCAACATCATAAACATCGACCCCATTGCTTGATAAAATTTCTGTTACACTAGTTAAGTAGCCTCTTCCTTCAGGAGTATTCATAAGCTCATCGTTTATAGTTAATAAATAGAATTTTCTTGCTGAAACTCCAGCTATTGGATTTCTATAATTTGTTGCTGTTTCCCTACATATTAAGGTTGAGGCTTCGCTTTTAAGGTTTTTAACTTTAATTATGATATTATGGGTTTTAGCGATTTTAATGGCTAATGGATGAATAGCTTCAATCCCCCTCCAAGTCAATTCTCCAGCTTCTTCATAACTTAACTTTGAAATAACCTTGGTTCTTCCATATTTAGGTTCAACAATATATATTCCTGGCACATCTTTAACTATTTCATAATCTGCTCTTATAGCTGCTGCAACAATGGCTCCTGTAACATCAGTGCTATTTCTACCTAAAAGTTTATATGAACCTGTTTCTAATTCTTTACCAACAAAACCTCCAACAATAGGTATAACATCATCATTTAGATACTTTTCTAAACTTTCCTTAACATTTTTTACACTTAAATCTTCCTTTATAACCCCTTTAGAATCAACTATTATTCCAACTTTATATCCATCAATATAAATTGAGTTATACCCTAAATTTTTTAAAAAATGAGAAAGAATAATTCCAGAATGATTTTCACCTGTTGAAACAAATTGATCATAAGTTATATTTTCTTTTAATCTTTTTAATTCATCATTTAAAAGTTTAAATGCCTCTTCTCTAATATTTAAGTTTGAAATACCTTTAAGAATTTCTTTATATCTATTTTTTAGATTTAAAATTGTTTCTTCATTTCGTTCTTCATAAAGCTTAATTAAAGTATTTGTAACTCCTTTAGGAGCTGAAACCACAGGTACAACATTATATTTTTGAATTAAATTGGTAATATAAAAAGAAACTTCTAAAAAGCTTTTTTTATTACGCAATAGTGAACCGCCAAACTTTGATACAATTCTTCCCTTCATTTTTTCTATCACTTAAAAGATTTTAAATAGATTCTTGCCATATTTTTTGAAATTCTTTTTCATAAATTTTAGCTAACTCTATGCTTTTAATAATAATCATATTTTCATTATTTTTTGCTTCAGCATTTAAAGACCAATTGTAACTTCCTGTAATCACAATCCATCCATCAATTATTGCTACCTTATTATGCATTAATGCGGGGTTAGAGTCAAGTTTAACATCTACTCCAGCTTTTTTAAGCTTATAATATTCACTATACTCATTTAGCTGCTCCCTTTCTAAAATAACTTTAACTTCAACACCACGTTTATATGCTGCTACTAAAGCGTCGCCTACGTCATCTAAAGTAAAACTATAAATCATAATATGAATTGAAAAATTTGCTTTATTAAACCAATAAATTAGCTTTTCTTTACAACCACCATTAGGTGAAAAATAAACTTCATATAAAACTGAGTGATTCACCGTTTTATTTTCTTCTATGCAACAAGCAGCTACTGTTAAAGTTTTAGTTATAACCATTTTGCTTTTCGCTTGAGTATTCCAGGCAGTTGCACCAACTATGACTCCAGCTAAAAAGGAAAGAATCAAAAGGAAACCAATTATGGTTTTCTTCATTTTCACTCACTAATTTCAAGATATAAAAGATGATAATAAATTTTTTGATAAAAACGTTTTTAATGCTTTAGTTTTTAATTAAACTTGAGTTTGCTTTGCTCCACATATTGGACAGAAATTTGCATCTATTGGAATTCTGGCTCCACATTGAATGCAATACTTTACTTCCTTAAATGTTATTAATGTTTGTTGATGTAAAATCCGCTCTTTAACCAACATAGAATAGTAATAAAGTGTTAATGAGACAAAATATATGGGCGCGACCAAAGCTGAAATAATGGAAGAAATTAAAAAACTAATATAAATATTTGCTTTACCCGAAATAGATTGAATAGCTCCAGTGATAAACGATGTAGCTCCAACCATAATTGTTAAAATTAGCATTAAACCAAAAGTTTTCATCCATCGTTTTGCTACAAGTTTCTTGCTCCTTTTTAAGCTTGAAATAATCCCTTTCTCCTCTACTATAATCGCCGGAATAAAAAGAAAAAATATTATTGAGAAAATTATTCCTGGAATAACTAAAGCCATAAAACCCACTACAATTAATAAACCTGAAATAACGCTTGCTGCTAATAAAACAAACAGTTTTTTGGCTACAACTTTAAAAGCTTCGATCAAACCTACAGTTTTTTCCTCAAGCAAACTAGATGTATATTTAATAACTATTCCTCCGGCAACCATATTTAAAATCCAACCCACTATCGCAACAAGTAACGCTATAATAAAGAATATTTTCAACTGTGAAATTAAAGCATTAAAGTTATTTTCAAAAGTTGCTTGAAAAGGAATATAAATTGAGGCAACACTAACTATTAAGCTTATTAACACGTTTGAAACAAGCATTGGAGTAAACACTTCTATAAAATGACTTTTGTAAATTGTTATGGCTTGAAGTAAAACTTCAAAATTACTAAGCTCTCTTAAAGGTTTTTTAATTTCATCCATTTTTATTCACCTTTTATAAATTTTTAAAACTCTAATTGTAAGCATTGTTCCGATTAAAATTAATATTGCGCATAAAATAAATGTTTGTCTAAAACCTATTGTATCTGATAGAAAACCTCCAAGCCCAGGGCCAATTATCCATCCAAAATACCAAGTCATATTATATATGCCTATGGCTTCCCCCTTATGTTCCGATGGAACAGAATCTGTTATTAAAGCTACTCCTGAAACTCCTAAAGCTGCCCATGCTATACCTTCAATAGCTTGAATAATATACATACCTATTAAAGTTTTAGCTAAAGAATAGGAAAGAAAAACTATGAAAAATAAACTCATTGAAATTAATAAAATTAACTTAGAGCCTATTTTATCTGAAATTTTACCAAATAAAGGTGCTGCTACAGCCCCTCCAATAGAGCCTATTGTAAACACAACACCTATTTGTGTTTTAGACGCCCCTAAATCAGCTATAAACAACGATAAAATGGAGTAAATCATTCCAGAGCAAACTGTAAGTGGAAAAAGGGAAATGCAAATCCAGTAAACATTTCGTTTTGGCATAATAATCCCTCCCAAAATTTAGGTAAATAAATGTAAAATTGTCAACTGCTAATAGGAACAAATAATACTACTAAAGAAGGGGGGACAAAATATTCTTAGTTTATCGATTTATTTAAAGTTTGCTTATCCATAATCTATTTTTATAAATATAATACTAAATAGATTTTATTCTTTCTCTACATCATATTTTCAAATCTTAATCAATCTCTTAACATTTTAATAGAAAATCTTAAATTTTAAAAATAATGATCTTTAATTTAATGAATAAAAAACTTTTTTCTGAACTTGAATTATTCCAAGATGAAATTTCAAAAATCTTTAAAGAAAACCCTTTAAAATTAATTAAATTCTCTGCTGTTTTAAAAAGTATTTTTAAAAATTTAAATGTAGATGAAGGTTTAAAAAATGAAGTTTTAATTCTTCTTTGCAAAGGTTTAGTTTTTAATAAAAAAACTTTTAGAAATATACCTAATCTTGAGCAATTAATTAATGAATATGAAAATTCCAGTGCAGTTTTGCTAGATTATTCTAAATGTTTTTTTGCTAAAGCTATTTCTAAAATTTTTAATGAAAAAATAAGCAAATATAAAAATGAAGCTGCAAGAAGGCTTTTTTTAAGAGATTTATGCGAATTAACAGATGTTTTACATCCCCTTTCATTAGAGAAACTTTTAATAAAAATTGATAAGCTTCAAGCTAATGAAAGAACAAATACGCTTTTTATAGAGTTTACAAATAATCTAGAGGAGTTAATTTACTCAAAATGGAATCCAGATTTGGAAGTTGAAAAGAAAATTGATGAAGCGCAAAATGAAATAAATGTTTATATGGCTAGAATGGAGAATTTATCAGGTTTTAAAAGGGGATCAATTGGGAACTATCAAGAAGGATTAATAATTCACTGCTTTTTTGATCCCTGGTTTGATGAAAAATCTCCACTTTGGGGCGTTAGCTTCTATCCTATTTTAAATATTTTAAATTTGCAACCACCTTACATTTTTTTTGATGTTTTAAGAAGAGGATTATTAGCTAGAGAAGCAGCTCATTTTTTTACTCCAAGTATAATGGAAAAAATGGAGAAGGCTTATGAACAAATGGATTATTGCGCTTATAAAATTCTTGATGATTTTGAAGCTGAATTTTGGGAGTTTGCTAGACATGGATTAAGAGAAGAATCTAAACAATTTGATGGAATAAACTACTATTTAGAATGGGAAGCTATTATTGGAAAGGATTTTTTAAATAATCTTTTTTCCAGATTAAAAAGCATTAGTCGCTTTAGAGCTGAAATTGATTTTTCAGAATATCAATCAATAGTTGATTCTTTAGCTTTAAAACCTAAACGTATTGAATTAAATCAAGAAGAACTTTCTTTATTAAGCTTTTTATCTGAAAAACCTTTAGCTTCAGTTAGTGAGCTTTCCCAAAAATCTGGTTTAACCATACCAACTGTTCAAAAACTTCTTAAAACTCTTAAGCTTAAAGCTAATATTTGGCCAAGCCTCTTAGTAGACTTAAATAAACTTAATATAAAATGCTTTTTAGTTTTTTTAAAGGTTATTCCACGTATATTAAATGAAGTAATTAATATCATTTGGCTTTTTCCTTATTGCGGAAGAATTTATAAAGTTTTTGGAGAAACAAATATGTTATGCTATTTTCAAATTCCATCAAGAAATGAAGATTTCATTCATGAATATTTATCTATTCTTAAAAGAATGGATTTAATAGAGAAAACCTTCCTTTTTAAAGTTGAAGATTTCTATTACAATTTTAACCCAAGATTTTATGATGCAAATATTCATGATTGGAATGTGCCTTGGGATGAATGGGGTCTTTGGCTTAAAGAATATCTTTTAACAAAAGGATGGTTGCATGCAATTAAATGTAAAAAAGAGCAAAAAAGAAAAATTAAAATAAATAGGGTTGATCTTGAAATAATTCGTTTATTAAGAGTTAATGCCAGATATCCATTTTCTGAATTGGGGTTAAAACTAGGTGTTAGCGGAGCCTATATTGGACAAAGAGTTAGAAACTTAATAAATTCTAAAGTCATAACACCTGCAATTGCATCTTTTAGAATAGGTTTAGATGAATCCATTTTTGCCGTTTTTGATTGTGAAGAAGAGGAATTAACCGCTATTAAATCTGCTTTTGATGAATTACCCATGTGGCAAGGATTTAAAATAAGTGGTGATATGGAAGGGTTAGCCTCAATGATTTATGTTCCAACGGGTGAAACTCAAGAGCTTCTCTACGCTATAAGCAAATATTTAATTGAATCCAAAATAGTTAACAAATGTATGATTCATATTATAGAGCGATGGACTGGAATGAGAAGATGGCTTCCAACAGAATTATATACTAAAGATGGTGAATGGATTTTTAATAAAGAAGAATATTTGGAACGATTAAAAGAAGAAATTGAAAAATTAAATAAAGAATGATTTTTGTAGGGGCATTATAATGAATAAGCAAACCATTTGTATGAAGGACCTTCTTAAGTTTAGAAAAGATTTATGGATTTTATCTTTTGCAGTTTTTCTTCCTTATTTTGCTTCAGGAATGATTGCTGCATTTATAATGGTTTGGCTTAGAGAGTTAGGGGCTTCATTTATTGATGTGGGTTTAATCAACACTGTTAGCAACCTAGTTTTAGCTTCATCCTTTTTTATTGGAGGGATTTTAAGCGATAATTATAGTGGAAAACCAATATTTTTTTTAGGTTTATTTTTAACTTTTCTTTCTTCATTGATTTATGGAATTGCAGCATGGCTTCCTATTTGGTTTCTGGTTGGTTTAGGTTTAATTTTTGGTCGAATAGCTATAGGATTTAGAGAATCATCATCCTTTCAAATAGTTTATGAAACTTCAGAAAAACATAAGAAAGGCTCATCTTTTGGTCTTTTATCAACCTTTAGACAATTGGGTTATATAATTGGCCCTATTATAGGAGGATTAATAGCATACTTTTTTGGGTTAAAAGCTCCATTTATATTAGCTCCATTTATAATTCTTATGGCAATACCTCTTATTATTAAAATAGGCTTAAAAGAAAATAAATCTGCTAACTTAAGTATGTCTTCATCATTTAAAGAAATTAGAAAGTTTTTAAACTTAAGTTCTGGAGTATCGATTTTGATTTTTCTTTCTTTATGGGATCAATTCTTTTTAGAAATTGGAAATCCATTCTATATGATTTTTCTTAATGAGGAATTTAATGCTCCACCATATATGCTTGGATTATGTTTTACAGTTATGTCTTTAAGCACATTTGTTTTCAGTATGGTGGGAGGAATTTCATCAGACTTAATTGGAAAAAGAAAGCCATTAATAACTCTTGGAACTTTATTAATGGCTTTAAGCGTTGGTTTAGTTGCTTTCGCATTTAATCCATGGATGTTTGTAGCCAGCTATTTTATAGCTGGTGTTTCAACAGCAATTTCTAATACTGCTATTCCATCTTATTTTGCGGATGTTTTAAAAGAGAGAGCCTCAACAATTTTTGGTTTCAAATTTACACTTATGTATTTTGCTGGAGGAATTGCTCCTTTAATTTCAGGTTGGATAATTCAAGCTTTTAATTCTTTAAGGCTTCCATTTATAATAAACTTTATAGGTTTAATTATAGAAATTTTTCTTTTAATAATTTTCTTTAAAGAATAAAGTATTTCACCAAAATCTTCTTTTTAAAGCTTCTTTTCAGCTTCAATAATTAATTCAAATAATTTATCGTTTACACGATTAACTTTTTGAGCTATAGATTCTACATCAGAAAGATTAAGTTTTCTTCCAGCTAAAGCGTAAACAGCTATTAAACCATATTTTCTATATAATTTAGCTGTCGCCTCAGCCTCTTTAATAATGTTTTTATTTCTAATTGATTTAGGTCCTTTTTTAAGCGCATTCAAAACCTCCTCCTCTGTAGTTGAAAGAATCCCAATAAGCTTTGAACCACATTTAGGACAAGAAAAGTTTTTAGGTAAATTTTTTATCAGCATAGTTTTAATAAATTTTTTGCAGGAAACACATATAAAAAGCTTTACTTCATTTAGTATTCTTGCTTTAGTTGCTTCTATAAGAATTCTCTTCATTTTTTCAGGAGGAATTAAATCTGTTTTTTGACCAATTTTTTCTATTCCTAATCTAGCTATGGGTGTTGCTTCATTATTATCTTCTACAATTGCCAACTCTATTTCTCCATTTTTAATTTTGTTTAAAACTTCAATTGTTTTTGAAACATCTAAGTCTTTATCATAAGTTTCCTTTAAAGCTTCCTTAAAAATAACTGTATCTTCAAAACTTTTAATTAATTGCTTTAAACTTATTCTGCCTGCATCAACCCATTTTGAAAGAGCTCCAAAACGTCTTGCAACATGAATGGCTCTTCTCTTAAACAAACCTGTTTTGATAGTTGCTTCATTAATTAAATCAATTATCTTTTTTGTTTGAGAAAGCTTTTTTAAAATTTCTATGACTTTTCTTTTTCCATAACCTTCAATAGATTGAATAATTATTCTATATGCATCTTGTTGAACTCCAACAGTTGAACCTAACTCTTCAGATAACATATGCCCTATAAGCCTAGCTAAGGTTCTATTAACCAGAGTTCCAAAATGGCATGTAATAATTGTGTATTCATTCCAATCTTCAATTACAATTCTTTTATCCGTTGGAACAGGATAACCTTTTTCTATTTGTTCCACAGTTTCAGAAACAGCTTTTAAAATTGTTTCTTCCTCAACAAAATATTCTTCAGCTATTTTTTTAACAATTTCCTTTAAGCTTCTTCCAGCTTTTAAATTCTCTTCAATAAAAGCTCTTATCGCACCAACTTCTTGGGAAACCTCAAATGGAACAGGAATTTCTTCTCCAACCCAGCTTGGAATAGCCCCTGTTGGATCATTTATGGGTTTAACATAAATTTTATCTCCTCTAAAGCTTTTAATTAACCATGGACTCCCCTTCATAATAAATTTTGTTCCCGGTTCACCATATTCAGCTACAAATGCTTCATCTAAAACCCCTATTGACGCATCTGAATCTTCATCAACAACTAAATATTGTTTTTCATCAGGAATCATCGACATTTCCCTAAAGTAATATTCATAAAGCTCCTTAATTTTTTTAGGCTTTAAGAAAACTTCATCATTAAAGGAAACCCATGCTAATCTTGGGTATCTTGAATGCATATATTCAAGCACCGCTTTAAGATCTTCTTCGGTTAAATTTCTATATGGATAAGCTTCCTTAAACATTTCAAGCACCTCATTAAATGTCCAGCGTTTTTTTTGAAGAAGCAAACCTGCTATTTGATGGGTTAAAACATCAAAGGGTTTCTCTGGAATTTTAACTTCCTCTAGACTTTCCTGGTAAACTCTTTTAACTATAACCATTGCCTCTAAAGCATCATCTGAATCTAAAGCTATTATTGCTCCTTCAGCAATTCTTCCAACTTTATGTCCGCTTCTTCCAATTCTTTGAATTAACCTTGTAACTTGTCTTGGACTCATATATTGAATTACATAATCTATTTTGCCTATATCTATACCTAACTCTAAAGAGCTTGTGCAAACAAGCCCCTTTAACTCTCCCTTTTTTAAGCTTTTTTCAGCTGTTACTCTAACAAGTTTAGCTAAGGAACCATGATGAATAGATATTGGGAAATCAACATCCCAAACCTTAAATCTGCTAGCTAAAACTTCCGCTATAGCTCTTGTATTGGTAAATAAAAGAACAGATTCATGAGATTTAATTAAATTTTTCATTATTCTAAGCCTTGCTGCTACTTCAGGATGGGTATAAAGCTTAGCAGCTAATTTATAATCTTCATCATTAACTGAAGGAAGCAACAATTTAATTTTAGTAGTTCTTTTTATGGGCACTTTCACTATTTCAATCGATCTATTTGTTCCAGCTAAAAATTTAGCTACGGCTTCTGGACTTCCTATAGTAGCTGATAATCCAATTAATTGAAAATCACTTTTAGTTATCCATCTTAACCTTTCTAAAGCTAGAGAAAGCTGGCTTCCACGCTTATCCTCAGCTAATTCATGAACTTCATCTATAATAACGTATTTAACGCTTTTTAAATGCTTCTTCATTACTTTACCAACAAGCAAAGCTTGAAGCGTTTCAGGAGTTGTAATCAACATATGTGGGGGAGATTTAGCCTGTAAGCTTCTTTCTTTTACATCAGTATCGCCATGCCTAACCGAAACTTTTAATCCAAGTTTTTTGCACCACCATTCTAGTCTATCTAGCATATCTCGATTTAAAGCTCTTAAAGGCGTTATATAAAGAATATTTATTCCAGGTGAATTATCACCTTTAACAAAAAAATTATTTAAAACTGGTAAAACTGCCGCCTCGGTTTTACCAGTTGCTGTTGGAGCTATAAGAAGAACATTTTTTCCTTCAAGAATTAAAGGAATAGCTTTTTTTTGAGCCTCTGTAGGAAATGAAAACTTTCTTTCTTTAATTGCTTCTTGAATAGGTTTAATAAATAATGAAAAAACGTTTATGGCTTCAGTTTTCTCCATATTTTATCTCCAATTTTATAGTTTGAATAAATTTAAAAGCGTTAAAATAAAAACTAAATTAGTTAAAAAGTTTTAAATGAATTATGTTAAAATATAGAAGTTTTAAATTTTTAAAGCATTATTATAAATTTTTGGAGAAAAATTAACTTGAGCTTAAATTTAGAGAAAGAATGGCGAGAAAGACTTGTTAAAACAAATTTAGACCTTATAATTCTTAGACTTCTTAAAGAAAAGCCTAGATGGGGTTATGAAATAAACTTAGAAATAAGAAATAGATTTAAAGTTTATTTAAGCGCTGGAACACTTTATCCTCTTCTCCATTCCTTAGAAGATAAAGGGTATATTGAAGGTGCTTGGAAGCCTGAGGGAGGAAGAGAAAAAAGAATTTATAAAATAACTTTAAAAGGAGAAGAATTTCTTAATGCTGGAGAAAAAGCTTTAGAAAGAACTTTATTAAAGCGAGAATAAATTTTTATGGTGAAAATTTTGGATGAAAAAAAGAAGGAATTAATTAAAAATATAATTTTGATAATTATTGTTTTAGTTTCAGTTCAAATAGGATGGCAAATTTTAAAGCTTACATTAAATACACAAGTTCCTTTAGCTTATGTTCCATCTAAAAGTATGGAACCAACCCTTAAGGTTGGAGATCTAGTTGTAATTAAGGGTGTTCTCCCTCAAGAAATAAAGGAAGGTTCAATTATTGTGTTTTATGTTCCAGGACATTATGGTGAAGATGAATATAGAATAGTTCATAGAGTTATTAAAATAGTTAATTTAGGGGAGGAATTAGGTTTCGAAACTAAAGGAGATAACAATCCAATTTCAGATTATTATAGATGGGGGTATATCCCTTCATCTTATGTAATAGGCATCGTTATTTATAGAATTCCATATGTTGGTTATGCAGCTTTAGGAATTAGAAAACCAATTGGAATATTAATTGTTTCCCTTTTAATAATTGTTTTGTTATTTTCAGAGCTTTTTGAAACAAAAAAGATAAAATAAAAAGTTAGTTAAAAAGTTTAATAATCCTTTTAAGTTTGATTTAATAATGGGGATAAATTTTGTCAGAAAATTTAAATAATGTAAATATAGAGAATGTTGTTGCTTCAGCCTTTTTAGATCAAAGGCTTGATTTAAATGCTATAGTTAGGCTTTTTCCCAATGTTGAATATAAACCTGAGCAGTTTCCAGGGTTAGTATATAGATTAAAAAAACCTAAAACAGCAACCTTAATTTTTGCTAGTGGAAAACTTGTTTGTACAGGAGCTAAATCTGAAAATGAAGCGAGGAAAGCGGTGTTAAAAGTTATAGAGGATCTTAAAAAGAATGGATTAATGACTACTAGCAATGTTAATATTCAAATTCAAAATATTGTAGCTTCAGCTGAACTAAATGGAACAATAGATTTAGAAAAATCTATATATGCTCTTGAAAGAACAATGTATGAACCTGAGCAGTTTCCAGGGTTAATTTATAGAATGGATAGCCCTAAAGTTGTTATGCTTCTTTTTGCTAGTGGAAAACTTGTTTGTACAGGAGCAAAAAAAGAATCGGAAGTTGTTGAAGCTGTGAATAAGCTTAAAAAAATTCTTGAGGAAAGGGGTCTTATAAAATATCGCAGTTAAACCTAAAAATTAAAAAAGTAACTTATTTAATTTAGCTTCTAAAACATTTTTTGGTAAAGCTCCAACAATTCTATCAATTAACTCTCCATTTTTAAAAATTAAAAGCGTTGGAATACTCATTATACCAAATCTTCTTGCACTTTCAAAATTTTCATCTACATTTAATTTTCCAAAAACGATTTTTCCAGCATATTCTTTAGCTAGTTGATCTATTATTGGAGCAATCATTCTACATGGACCGCACCATTCAGCCCAGCAATCTAAAACTACAATTGGATATTTATGAATAAAATCATCAACTTGTTTATCAACAACTTTAACAGGTTCTGTAGGAAAACTTTCTTCATGTTTATTCATCTTTTTCATCAACTCTTTTAACTTTTTAATTTTTATGCGTTTAAGTTCATCATCTAATTCTTCTCCTTTTTTCATAAACTCTATGAAGTTAGAAACGTGAATATAAAATTATCTTATATTTTTCTAAATTTTAACGAAAAAGTTAACTTTTAATAGAGGTTGAGTTTAAATTTATGAAAAGGGAGTATCCTCTTCAACCTTTAGTTGGCGTAACCGTATTAATTATTAATGAGAAAGAAGAAGTACTTCTTGTAAAAAGACGGAATGAACCTGGAAAAAATTTATGGTCTCTTCCAGGTGGGTTAATTGAGCTTGGAGAATCAATTAAAAAAACTGCTGAAAGAGAAGTTAAAGAAGAAACAGGCTTAAAAATTAAAGTTAGAAAGCTTTTAGATACATTGGATGTCATTGTTAAAGATAAAAGCAATAAGATAAGATTTCATTATGTTTTAATAGTATTTTTAGCTTCATTAATTGGGGGACAACTAAAACTTTCTAACGAACATTATGCTATTAAATGGGTTAGTATTAAAAAGGCTGAAACTTATAAACTTACAAAAACTTGTAGAAGGATATTAAGGAAATTTAAAAAATTAAATTCTTAAAAAACTCTATTATAGCCTTAATTAAAGCTAGGAAAGCCTTCCAAAAAAGTTGAAGAATCCATTTAAATAAAGTTAGTAAAACATTTTTAATTGCTTCAGTAAATTTTTGAATAAATTCTATTAAAATCATATTATTTTCATTCTATCCATTCTATCTATTTTAATTAAGCGGCTTCAGTCAAATGCCTTTCAATCATCAATTCAACGTAACTTTGAAACATCATCGCCGCTAGTTAAATTTTATTTTTAAACCTTCTTTTTAATTTTTCGTTAAATTATAAAATTTTTTAATCCAGCTTCTTTAGCCAATTGAATAGCTCTAGCTTTTTCTTCATTTGTTAATCTTCTTCTTAATTCTGGAATTTCATATGCCCTCCATTCAGGTCTATATTGAAACATAATATTTACTCGTGTATTTTCCCCTAAATTTTTTGAAATCCAATTTAATATTGGTTTAACGCAACACTCTAAATGATTTGGTAAAACTAAAACTCTAATTATAAGTTCACCATAACTTTTTGCATAAAAATGGTTTTTTATACATGTTTCCCAATAGTTAGCAGCATCTGAAATTTTTAAAGCGCATTCTCCTGGGCCATATTTAAAATCAAGTAAATAAACATCGATGAAACCAGCTAATAATTTAGCTGTTTCAACGCTATAATAGGAGTTGCTATTCCAAACAACTGGAACATTAAGTTTCACATATTTAAATGTTTTAAGCCAGTTTGCTGTCCAAGGTGTTGGATCACCTCCCACCAAATTTGCGTTCCTGCAACCTGAAGCGCGAAGATTATCAACTATTTGAGCTAAATCCTTATACCCATAATTTTTTCCCTCTTCAACCCATTGAGAAATGGTCCAGTTTTGGCAATGAAGACATCGCATTGTACATCCGCATGTAAATATTGTTCCTGAAGGAACTAGTTCAGGCTCCTCTCCAATATGCTCAAAAAATGTAGATACAGCCATGTCTATACCGCATTTACAATAACCTTTTTCCCCAGCATATCTATTAACTTTACATCTTCTAACACAAAAACAGCACTCTTTAAGGATTCTTTCAGCAATCTCAATTTTTAAGTCAAGATATGAATGAAAAGGGGGTTTTAAAACTTCGATCTCCTCTTTTTTCTCATCAACTTTTTTTCTAAACTCGTAAAATTCTTTAGTTAACTCTTCATGAATCTTCCATAAATCTATTGTTGAATCCTCTTTTGAAAATTCTGCAGGAAAACTTTGGGCAATTTTAAAATTAGCATATTTTTTATTCTGAAGGACATCAAAATATCTTGCTAAGCTTTCTTTACATTTTTGATCTTTTAAAACAGCTAGAGAATCAGGTCTTAAAAGCATCCACAAACCAGTCTTTCACCTAAAAAGTCTTTATTCTTTATTATTTTTAAGGAAAAGGCTATATTTATTTATATATAGCTTTTTTAGCAAAACAAATAAGCTTGGTGAATTGAAAAATGGTTGAAATATTAATTGGACCAGCCTCTAAAGAATTGGGAGTGAAAGTAACTCAAGAATTAAATTTGAAATCTATTTTAGTTGAATCAAAAGTTTTTCCTGATGGTGAATCATATATTAGAATTCCAGAGGAAAAAATTGATAAAAAAGTAATTTTGATTCAATCAACTTATCCTCCGCAAAATAAGCATTTAATAGAACTTTTTTTAATGCTTGATGCTGCAAAAGATTTAGGAGCTGAAAAAATAACTGCAGTTGTACCATATTTAGCTTATGCTAGACAAGATAAAAGGTTTAGACCTGGAGAAGCTATAAGCGTTAAAGCTTTAGCAAAACTTATAGAGAAGGCTGGAGCAGATAAATTTATAACATTTAATATTCATAAAGAAAAGAGTTTAGAGTTTTTCAACATTAACTCAATAAATTTATCAGGTGCACCAGCTATAGGAAGTTACCTTCTTCAAAAAGGGGTGGTAAACCCATATATTGTAGCACCTGATGAAGGTGCTTATAATTTAGCTTTAGAAGTCTCTAAAATATTAAATTGTGAATGCACATATTTTGAAAAGAAAAGAGATAGAATTACAGGTGCTATAAAAACTGAAGCTAAAGAATTAGATATTAAAGGAAAAACAGCAATCATAGTTGATGATATTATCTCAACAGGTTCAACAATAGCTAATGTAGCTGAAATCCTTAAAAGTCAAGGTGCAAAGAAAATTTATGCTGTATGCATTCACCCAATCTTAATTAATGATGCTCAAAATAGAATGAAAATGGCTGGGGTAGATGAAATTTTAGGAACAGATTGCATCCCGAGCGAAATAAGCAAAATTACTGTATCTAAAGTTTTAGCGGAGGCTTTAAAAAGGGAATTGTGAAAAACGAAATATTCTTTATTCTTTCAGGGGAACACCCTACTCTTCCTAAAGCCGAGGTAAAAGCTACTCTTGAAGCTGAAAATTTTTCAGGAGAGATACTTGAGACTCTTCAAAGATTAATTATTTGTAGCTGTTATGATGGAGGAAAATGGAGTAAAAAAATTGGTGAAAGAAGTGGAATGTGCAAAACTTCAGGCATAAAAATTTTTGAATCTTCTTTTGATTTAAAGGAAATTGCAAATTACATTCAAGAAGCTAAACTTGAAGCTATCTTAAAACCTAAAGAAACATTTGCCATCAGAATTATTAATTTAACTAACGAAAAGATAAATCGCCTTCAATTAGAAAGGCTTTTAGGAAGCTTAATTATTAAAAAAATTAGTGAATTGAAAGTTAACTTAGAAAATCCTGATAAAACTATATTGGGAATATTAATTAAAGATAGATTTTTGTTAGGAATTGAAACATATCAAAAACCTAAAGGTTCAATAGCTGAAAGAAGCCCTAAAAAAAGGCCAGTAACTCATGCAGCAACAATGAAACCTAAATTGGCTAGATGCATGGTAAATTTAAGCAGGGCTCAATCAAAAAAACTTTTCTTAGATCCATTTTGTGGAGTTGGAGGTTTACTTATTGAGGCCGGATTAATTGGATGCAAATTAATTGGTTGCGATATAAAATTATCAATGGTTAAAGGCGCTTTAAAAAATTTGCTCTTCTTTGGTTTAATTCCTGAAGGACTTTTTCAAGCCGATGCAAGACATCTTCCATTTAACTCAATTTCAAGTATAGCTACGGATCCACCTTATGGAACATCTGCAACAACTTTAAAAATTCCTTTAAAGATTTTACTTAAAGATTTTCTTTTTGAAGCTTTAAAAGTTTTAGAACCTGGAGGATTCATTTGTTTAGCTTCTCCTAAGGATGTTGAAGTTGAAGAAATTGGAGAGAAAGTTGGATTTAAATTAATTGAAAAACATGAAATTTACATTCATAAAAAATTAACTAGAGAAATAGTTGTTTTAAGAAAAAATTGTTAAAAATTTTGAAGGGAAAGAAACATGGAAGTTATTTTTTTAGGTTCAGGAGGAAGCTTACCAACCAAAAAAAGAAATCTTCCATGCATATTGATTAAACGGGAAAGCGAATTATTAATGTTTGATTGTGGAGAAGCAACTCAAAAACAATTTTTTTCCATTAAAGCTGGAGTAAATAAGGATATGAAAATATTTATTAGTCATATGCATGGTGATCATGTTTTAGGATTACCTGGTTTAATTCAATCATTTTCTCTTCTTGGAAGAGAAAAAAAACTTGAAATTTATGGACCCAAAGGAATTAAAAAATTTTTAAATTGCATAAAAAGAACTGTACCTTTTAATTTATCATTCAAAATTAATATTCATGAAGTGGATGAAGGAAAAATTTTGGATGAAAAAAGCTATATTATTGAGGCTGCATGGGCAAATCATACAATTCCATGTTTAAGCTTTGCTTTAATAGAAAAACCTAAACCTGGAAAGTTTAATCCTGAAAAAGCTAAAAAACTTGGAATTCCTGAAGGACCACTTTGGAAAAAACTTCAAATGGGTGAATCAATTAAATTAGGTTCAAAAATAATTGAATCTAAAGAAGTTGTTGGACCACCTAGACCTGGAGCAAAAATAGTTTATTCAAGCGATACTAGACCCTGTAAAACTATAGAGAAACTTTCTAAAAATGCTGATTTGCTTATTTTTGATAGCACGTTTGATGATTCTAAAAAAAATAAAGCTAAAGAATATGGTCACTCGACTTGTGTCCAAGCAGCTGAAATCGCGAAAAAAGCCAAGGTTAAAAAGTTAATTTTAACTCATTTAAGCCCAATTTATGAAGAGCATGAAGAAGAATTAATTAATCAAGCAAGAAAAATTTTTAAAGAAACGATTTTAGCTGAAGATTTTATGAAAATAACTATTTAATTTTAGGCTTAACATTATTTAAAATATTTGGGGAAACCAACTTAGAAAGGGGTGAATGCATTTGAAATTCTCGATTTGGGTTTCCCCAAAATTAAGAAAAGCTTATCTTCAACTTTCAAAAAAATTAAAATCCTCTTATGCTGACTTAATTTTGCTTCCTTTTCCTAAACGTCTTACAATATTTTTAAAAGATTTAATTAATGGAGCCCCGTATGATCTATTTCTTAAAAAGATTGTTGAAGAAGAAAAAATTTTTTATTCAATTAACATATTTAACTATTTTTATGAAGAAATTTTAAAGGTATGCAAGGAATTAAAGAAAATAAATCCAAAACTTGAGTTAAATTGTTATAAAGAAGATGAAAATATGCTTTTTCAAATTCAATCGGCTGTAAAATTTTCTATTTTAACTTTTAAAGCTGCTTCTACAAGTAAAATAAATTTAGATGAATGGCTTCATGTATTAACTGAAAATTTAAGGGAAACCAAAGAATATTTAGATAGAGAAACTGAATTCATAGAAAAGCAAGCTCAAAAATATGATAATATTATATGTTTAGCCAATTTTGAGGGGAAATATTATTTTCAACATTTAAAAAATAAGTTTCCTGTGGAAATTCAATATTTTGCTCTTCCATATCATTTTACTCCATTAGAAATTTTAACTACATTTTTAAATCTTAAAAGGGAAATAGATGATGAAAAAATTATGCAGTTTATTAAATCTCACATAGATTACATTAGAAACTATGTTCTTACATGCGATAATTTAGATGAAGCCTATGAAAAATGGGTTAATGAAAATGTTAATTGGATTAATGCATGGAAAAAATTTAAAAATAATTGAGTATCTGCTTTAAAAAATTATATGTCATAGCATTTATAACTTTTATAATTTACATCATTTACATTTAAGCTTTTTATTTCTTTCAACAAAAAACAATTATCGTTTTATTAAGATTTAAATGTGAAAAATTTCATCTGTAACTTCTCCATTTTTTTACAAGTTCTTTAAACTAAACTTAATTTAAATTCTAAGTCGACAAGTTATCAACTCGAAGCGTTTTGGAGGTAAAATAACGCTTGTCAAAAAGGATAATCAAAAGTTGGAATGGTTCAGACTCTATATTTACAAGATTTAGTGAGAAAATCCGCGGTAGAAAACCAACTCTTAAAGAAAAAGTTTCTCAAGCCATTTATCGATTAAAAGTTCAAAGAACTAAGCTGGAAAATGCTGCTGCTAGAATAGAAAATCATGATAAATCTTTATTTGAAAAAATTGTTAAAGCTCAAATGGCTAAAGACTCTGCTAGAGCCATAATGTATGCTAATGAATGCGTGGAATTAAGAAAAATTGCAAAAACAACTTTACGTTGTCAATTAGCTCTTGAAAAAGTTCTTTTAAGGCTTGAGACAATTAAAGATTTTGGTGATGTTGCATCGCTTATGGCGCCTGTAGTAGATGTTGTTCAAGCAATAAAAACTGAAATTTCAGGTATTATGCCTGAAGTAGCTTTTGAACTTGGTGAAGTTGGAGAAGTGTTAGGGGACGTTGTAACTGAAATGGGTGAAGCTGCTGGAATAGGCGAGGAGGACCTTCATCCATCAAGTGAAGCTATGAAAATAATTGAGGAAGCTAACGCTGTAGCTGAGCAAAAAATGAAGGAAAAATTCCCAGAATTACCTTTACAAGTTGCACCAAATCTAGAGGAATCTTCAGCTACAAAATTAAAGTAGAGGTTAAAAAATTGAATATTGAAGAAGCCAAAAATAATATTGGAAAAGAAGTTTTTGACTCTAGAGGAAGAAAAATTGGTAGATTAATATCTTTTTGCACAGACCTTAGGGGGAACCCTATTAAATTCTTAATAGAGCTTGTTACTGGTGACTTCATTCAATGTACTGTTGAGCAGCTTCAGCAAAAGGAAAACGTTTTAACTTATCTTTATTCATGGGAAGTTAATGCTAATAACTTAAAGAATAGATTTGATTTAGTTTCAAGAAGAATTAAAGCTTTAGAAGAGCTTTATGCCAATGGTGAAATAGAAAAAGAAATTTATTTAGAGCTTAAAAACAGGCATGAAAGCTCTTTGGAAGAATTAGAGGAGCAAAGAAAACTTTTAATAGATAAACTTTATGAAAGAAAAACCAAACTGGATCTTAAAATAAAAGCTTTGGAACTTTTCTTAGCTAATAGCAAAATGCAGCAATCTTCAGGAGAAATTAGTGGGGAAGCCTTTAAAGTAGCTCTAGAATCAATAAATATTGGATTGAAAAGAGCAATCTCAGAAAGAAATTATATTAAAGAAATGGTTGACTTCTTAAGCAATGTTAAAATTTCAAGCGTTACTTCCTTAAAAACTCCAGGTTTAAAGCCTCTAACTGAAGATGTTGTTTTAGTTAAGTTAAAAGAACCAACTTAAAAGGAGGATTAAACTATTTCAATAATTCGAAAAATAAGCAGTAAATTTAAACCTACACCATTAAAAGAAAAGATTTCCCAAGCGATTTATAGGCTTGATGCTCAAAAAGAAAAGCTTGAACAAATGAGTTTTCTTCTTCAACAAAGAGATAGGGAAATGTTTCAAAAATGTATTGAAGCTCAATTTGCTAGAGATATTCCAAGAGCTAGAATTTATGCTAATGAATGTGCTGAAATAAGAAAAATTGCTAGAATAGTATTAAGCAGTCAATTAGCTTTAGAAAGAGTTATTTTAAGGCTTCAAACAATCGAGCAGTTTGGAGAAGTTCTTACTCAAATAGCACCTGTAATAGATGTGGTTGAGGAAATGAAAGATAAAGTATCAGGCTTAATTCCTGAAGTTGCTAATGAACTTGATCAAGTAAATTCAATGCTTAGAGATATGAGTTTAGAAGCTGGAGAAATCGAATCTGAAAATATAGATGTTGAAGCAGCTAATGAGGAAGCTAAAAAAATAATGTTGGAATCCATGGCTATTGCTGAAGAAAAAATGAAAGAAACATTTCCAGATATTAAAGATTTACAAATGAGTAAAATGAGGGTCATTCCAATTTCTGAAGGGGGAGAAGATTTAAAAAGAATGAATCTTGAAGAACTTGTTTTAGAATATATTAAAAGCAACAATGGTTACTTAAGCATTTCTAAATGCGCTTCAACATTAGGTGTTTCACCAAAAAAAATTAAGGAAACTGTAGAGAAATTAAAAAACAATGGGAAAATAATTTTTGAGTAAAGGTGATTTATAAAATGGTTTTATCTGCTTCTGAAGAGCTTGAGAAAATGGCTGCTAAATATGCTAATGAAGCAATTCAATTAGATGGGCAAGGTTCAAAAGGAATGGCTATTTCACGCTATCAAAGAGCTATAGAAATTCTTTTAAAATTAACCTCTTTATACCCTGACTCTCCCCAAACCAAAGTTTACTTAACTAGGATAGAAGCCTATCAAAAAAGGATTAAAGAATTAAGGGAATCACCAGTTTCTTTAGGAAGTCAAAGTTTTGAAGCAGCAACATTTAATCAACTTGTTATTTCTGAAAAACCTAATGTTAAATGGAGTGATATAGCAGATTTAGAGGAGGCTAAAAAAGCGATAGAGGAATCTATTATTTTCCCAGTTAAAAGACCTGATTTATTTCCTTTAGGTTGGCCAAGAGGCATCCTCTTTTTTGGTCCGCCTGGATGCGGAAAAACATTGCTTGCAGCTGCTGTAGCTACAGAAATAGATGCAGCATTTTATTGTGTTGACTCTGCCTCAATAATGTCTAAGTGGCTTGGAGAATCAGAGAAAAATGTAGCACAGCTTTTTGCTGAAGCACGAAATAAAGCCTCCTCCGGTCAACCAGCAATAATATTTCTTGATGAAATAGATTCTTTAATTGGTAAAAGAAGCAATGAAATTGGTGGAGAAATTAGAACTAGGAACCAGTTTTTAAAGGAGATGGATGGACTTCTAGATAAAAAGAAAAATCTTCATGTTTATGTAATTGGGGCAACAAATAAACCTTGGGCTTTAGATGATGCATTTATAAGAAGATTTCAAAAAAGAATTTACATTCCCCTTCCAGATTATAATGCTAGACTTGAACTCTTTAAAATTTATACAAGAGAAATTAAGCTTTCTCCAGAAGTTGACCTTAAATATCTAGCTAAAATTACAGAAGGTTATTCAGGAAGCGATATTAGAGATATTATTCAAGCAGCTCAGTTAGAAGTTGTTAGAGAATTTTTTGAAAAAGGAAATCCCAATGATAAACACGCTCTTCCAAAACCTGTAAGCATGGGAAATTTTATTAATGCTTTAAGAAAAAGAAAACCAAGTGTCTCCTTTAATTTAACCAAAAATTATCTTTCTTGGTTTGAGGTTTATGGAGCAATATGAAAAGAGGAGGGTTAAAATTGTTTAAAGAAAGAAAATCTTTTACGGAAAAATTAAGAGAATCCATTCATCCCACACCTTTAAGAAAAAAAATTTCTTTAACGTTAACCTCATTAAAAATTCAATTGAAAAGATTGGAGAATGCAGCTTATAGACTTGAGCAAAGAGATAAAATTCTTTATGGAAAATGTGTTTCAGCCTTGCAAAAAGGTGATAAATATTTAGCTTCTCTTTACGCTAATGAATGTGCTGAAATAAGAAAAATTGCTAAAATAACTTTAACAAGTCAATTAGCTTTAGAAAAAGTAACTTTAAAACTTGAAACAATAAGAGACTTTGGTGATATAGCTTACTCAATGAATTCAGTTACATCTATAATTGGAATGTTAAAAGATGGATTAAGAAACTTAATGCCTGACATTTCTATGAAACTTGATGAAGTAAATGAAGATTTGCAAAGTTTAGTTATTGAAATGGGAGAAACAACTGATCAAGGGATAGATTTGGAAAGTGCAAGTGAAGATTCTAGAAAAATAATTGAAGAAGCAACCATTGTAGCTGAGCAAAAAATGAAGGAAAAATTCCCAGAGCTGCCTGTAATAGCAGCAAAAGAAACAAAAATTTGAACCTTAATGCTTTTCCCTATTTTTGTATAAACTCCTAAGGTTTTTTGAATTTTAAATTCCTCAAATTCTTTATTCTGTTTAGCATCATCATTAAAAAGTAATAATTTTCCATAAACTCCATCATGACCGCTAACATATTTTATTTCATTATTTCTTATCTTTAATATAACCTCAACTATTCGCTCATTTGTAACTTTAATTAACTCATCTTTTGAAGCATTCAATAAAACATTTATTTCATTTTTAAATTTTTTAATTAAGCTCCAATATTCGCTCCATACTGTTTGCGAATAAACAATTTAACTTATATACTTTAGCTATTATCTCCATTAAAGGAATAAGATGCTTAAATGGAATATACTCTTTTGGAATAAAACTTTCAGGTCTATCTGCAAGCTCTTCAACTCTTTGTAAAACACCAATAGTTAATTTTCTTCTGCATTTTGGACAAATATTATTAACTTTTATAGCTTCCTTCGGGTGAAAGCTAACATTGCATTTTCTATGGCCTGAAAAATGATATTTACCTGCTTCCGGAAAAATTTCCCCGGTCATAACAAGTTTTGATTTATCCTTATTTTTTATAGCTTCATAAATTTCTTTAAATGAAATTTTATTAACTTTAAAACTGTAAATTCCCTTCCTAATCTTAAAGGGTTGGATGTATGAGAATCTGAAAAAGATACAAGCGTATATTTATCAAGCTTACTTATTCTAAAAGCCATTGAAGGATCGCTTGAAAGGCCTGTTTCAAGAGCATAAATATGTTTTGATTTTTCTTGAAAACATTCCTCAATACTATTAAAACCTGATTTGAAACCTAAAACTCCAAACCATGGTGTAAAATAATGAGCTGGAATTATCAAAATATTTTTTGAAATGCTCATTAAAATTTCTACAAATTCCATGCAATTCATTTCATTAAAGGTTGGTCATCCATCAGCTTTTAAATCACCAAACATTTCAAGTTTTTCATTAATTTGATCTACTATCTCAAAGTTTTCAGCTAAAATTAAATTATGAACCCTTCTAATTACTCCATTAAATTTATAAATAATTGCATACTTCTGCGGAGAGAATAAATAAACTTCTCTCCCCCTCTAGTTTTAAAAATTCCTTCCCCATCAACTTCAAAGAGATTAGCTTTTAATTCTTTTAACCATTTTGGATGAGTAAAATCACCAGTTCCAAGCATATTAATTCCTTTTAATTTAGCATTTTCCTCTAAAATTATTAATTGTAATGTCTTTGCTTGCTGCACGACTAAGAGGAGAGTGAATATGAAGATCAGAATAAATTAAACTCAATTCTTCATCAAACCAATTGAACCGCTAAAATTTAAAAATAGTATGACTTCAAAAAATATTTTTTGTTTAAAAATAAGGAGGAAAAAAGTAGAGTTATGGGAATAACCCAAGTTTTACATGAGCATCAGCAACCCTACTTATAGCTAGCATGTAGGCCGCTGTTCTCATGCTTACCTTTTCTTTTTTAGAAATTTCCAAAACATCATTAAAGGCTTTAACCATTCGTTCTTCAAGTCTTCTATTAACTTCTTCTTCAGACCATCTATCCCTGTTTAGATTTTGAACCCATTCAAAATAACTGACTGTAACTCCTCCACTATTGGCTAAAATATCTGGAATTGCTAATATTCCTCTATTATATAGGATGTCATCTGCTTCAAGTGTTGTTGGACCATTAGCTCCTTCAGAAATTATTTTAGCTTTTATTTTATGAGCATTATCTTTAGTAATCACATTTTCCATAGCTGCAGGAACAAGAATATCGCATTCAAGCTCTAAAAGCTCCTCATTAGTAATTTTTTTACTTCCATCAAATCCTACAACAGATCCGGTCTTCTTTTTATATTTAAGAACTTCATCTGGGTCTAATCCATTAGAACTTAATATTCCTCCCTTAGAATCGCTAACAGCTATTATTTTACATCCCATTTCATGTAAGATTTTTGCTGCCCAAAAACCCACATTTCCATATCCTTGAACAGCAACTGTTGCTCCTTTTAAACTTAAACCTAAATGCTTAGTTGCTTCTCTAGCGCATATAGCAACGCCCCTTCCTGTAGCTGATTCTCTACCATATGAACCACCTAACTCTACAGGTTTTCCTGTAACAACTTCTGGAACAGCATAACCTTTAAGGCTACTATATGTATCCATTATCCAAGCCATTACTTGAGCATCAGTTCCCATATCTGGTGCAGGCACATCTTTAAATGGTCCTATCTCATCCATAATCATAGCTGTATATCTTCTAGTTAATCTTTCCAATTCTCCCTTAGAAAGTTTTTTAGGATCGCATACAACACCTCCTTTAGCTCCCCCATATGGAATATCTACAACAGCTGTTTTAAAAGTCATCCACATTGCAAGCGCTTTAACTTCATCTAAATCCACGTTTGGATGATATCTTATTCCGCCTTTATATGGGCCTCTCCACATATTATGCTGAACTCTATAGCCTGTAAATACCTTTACTTTACCATCATCCATTCTAACTGGAACTGAAACGATTAAAACCCTTCTTGGATGCTTAAGTTGCTCTATAACATCATCACTTATTCCAATTCTTTTAGCTACTCTTTCTATTTGTTTCACAGCTTCTTCAAAAGGATTTACCTTAATAGTAGTTGTATTTACACTCATTTTTTAACCTCCTTTGTTTTCAGTTGTATAATTAAGTAAACTAATAAAACTTTCCATAACATTGTGAATTAATATAAAGCTTAAAAATCTAATTGATAAGTACTTTAACTATTAATTTATAAGGGTTAGAAAACAAAATTCTTTTTATTTACTTTTAGGGAAATGATATAATGATATTTTGAAATAAGAAATTAGAGGGGAAAATTGCCTTGTCTAATGTTATGTGGACCGAAAAATATAGGCCGAAAACCTTAGATGAAATGGTAAATCAAGAGGAAATAGTTGAAAGATTAAAAAAATTTGTTAAAACAAAAACTATGCCTCATTGTCTTTTTTCTGGGCCTCCAGGAACAGGGAAAACTACTGCAGCTATATGCCTAGCTAGAGATTTATTTGGAGAAAATTATGCAGAAGCCTTTATGGAGCTTAATGCTAGTGATGCTAGAGGAATAGATGTTGTTCGAACCACTGTTAAAGAATTTGCTAGAATTGCGCCTATAAGCAAGCTTCCATTTAAAATTCTTGTTTTAGATGAAGCAGACAATATGACTGCGGATGCTCAACATGCTTTAAGAAGAACAATGGAGAAATATACGGAAACTTGCAGATTCATTTTATGTTGCAATTATTCTGGAAAAATTATTGAACCTATTCAATCTAGATGCGCTTTATTTAGGTTTACTCAATTAAAAAATGAGGATATGGCAAAATATTTAAAAATGATTGCTGAAAAAGAGAAAGTAAAACTTCTTGAAGATGGATTAAATGCAATTTTAAATGTGGCAAATGGCGACTTAAGAAAGGCTATAAATACCTTGCAAGCAGCAGCTTCTTTAGAAAAACCTATAGATGAAAAAACAGTTTATATGGTTGTTGGTTTAGCTAAACCTGAAGATGTTCAAGAAATGCTTGAATTAAGCTTTAAAGGAAACTTTGTAGAAGCTAGAAAAAAGCTTAGGTTAATGCTTATGGAATATGGTCTCTCTGGATTAGATATTCTTAAACAGGTTCATTCTGAAATTTTTAAGTTAAATTTACCTGATGAAGAAAAACTTAAACTTGCTGATTTAATTGGTGAAATTGATTATAGGCTTTCTCAAGGAGCTGATGAAGAAATTCAGTTAAGCGCTATGCTAGCTAAATTAGCTTTATATGGTTCTAATAGGGGAAGCGCAAATTGAGCATTCCATGGATTATAAAGTATCGACCTAAACATTTAAATGAAGTTGTAAATAATGAGCAGGCTAAGGAAAATCTATTAAAATGGATTAAAGCTTTAGAGCAGGGTAAAAGCGTTAAAAAAGCTGTTTTGCTTTATGGGCCTCCAGGAACAGGAAAAACAGTTACTGTTGAAGCTTTAGCTAAAGATTTAGGATATGATTTAATAGAGATAAACGCCAGCGATAAAAGAAACAGCGAGGAATTGATGAGAATAGCAGGTTCAGCAGCCACTCAAGGAGAATTAATTGGTAAAAAACGTTTAATTCTTCTTGATGAAATAGATGGTATAAATTTAGAGGAAGATAAAGGAGCTGTTGCAACTGTTAATCAAATTTTAAAGGAAGCTAAACATCCAATTATTCTTACAGCTAATGATCCTTGGGATCCTAAAATAGCTCCATTAAGAAATTCATGCGAATTAATCGAGTTTAAAAGATTAACTTCTAAAGTTTGTCTTCCATATTTAAAGAAAATATGTTTAAATGAAGGTGTTAAACCTGAAGATGAAGCTTTAAAATTTATAATTGAAAAAAACAATGGAGATATGCGATCTATAGTTAACGACTTAGAAATGCTTTGCATTGGTAGAAAAGAATTAACTTTAAATGATGTTTCATGGATAAGCTCAAGGGATAGAAAAGAAAGCATTTTTACCGCTTTAGGGCTTATTTTCTCTGGGAGAAACTGTGTTTTTGCTCGAAAAGCCGTAGATTTAGTGGATATAGATTATGAAATGCTTTTTGAATGGATTTATGAAAATGCGCCGCATCAACTTACAAATGCTTTTGATTTATGCAATGCTATGGAAGCTTTAGCTAAATCAAATCTTTACTTAACTAGAGTTAAGAAGCATCAAAACTGGAGTCTTCTTCCCTATGCCTTAAATTTAATGACTGTTGGCGTATGCGCTTCAAAAAAGAAAACTAAATCCAAGTTTACTCCTATTAAATTTCCAGAAAGAATAAGATTTTTATCACAAAGCAAAACTGAAAGAGAAATTAAAATTAAATTAGGAAAATTAATTGGAAAAGAAACGCATTTATCAACTTTCAAAAGCCTTAAATATTATTTACCTTATCTCAAATTTATTTTTAAACATAATCAAAAACTTGCTGGGAAAATTAGTGAAAAACTAAATTTTGATGAAGATATTATAAATTTTCTTAAGAAATAGTTTTAGTTTCTTTATAAAATGGTTCTCTTAACTCATTAGCTTTAAGAAATAATGCTTTTAAAACATCATCTGAAGCATCACTTCTTAAGTAAGGTAAAATATCAACTAAATTGTCGTTTCTCATTAAGCAAGGCTTTAATTTTCCATCAAAGGTTAATCTCATTCTTGTGCAATGTGCGCAAAACTCTGTATTTTCTATAGGTTTAACAACCTCGATTTTAGCTCCATCAATTGTATACACTTTTCTATTATGCATAAAATTTCTTACTTCAATTTTTTCAGCTTTCATACGTAATTTTTCTTCGATGTTATCTAAAGGTAAATGGTATTTAGCATATTCTTCAAAACAAATATTTATTGGTTCAAATTCAATTAATTGAAGAATAACACCCATTTTTTTTGAAGCTTCTATCATAGAGTCTATTTCGCAATCGTTTAACCCTTTTAAAACAACCATGTTTATTTTCACAGGAGTCAATCCAGCGTTAATAGCTGCTTTAACCCCTCTTAATGCTCCATTAATTTCTCCTCCAGTAATTTTTCTATAGATTATTGGATTTAGCGAAGGTAAACTTATGTTAATTCTGGTAAGCCCCGCTTCTTTCAGTTCAAATGCTAAATCTTCAGTTAATAATTTAGCATTTGTAACAAGAGATATATCTTTCAATTTTTGAATTTCCCTCAAACCTTTTATAATCGCTTTAATATCCTTTCTCATTAATGGTTCCCCCCCAGTAATTTTTACATCTTCTACCCCAAATTCAGTAGCAATTTTAACTACTCTAATTATTTCATTTACGCTTAACAAATTTGTTTTACCAGTATGGCCTTCTCTATGACAATAAAAACAGTTTTGATTGCATGAAGGTGTTATAGCTATTCTAAGATTTAATAATGGACGATTATATTTATCTAAAAGCAAAAATTTCACTCTCTTGCATGCTTAACTATATGAGGTAACTCTGGAATTATTAATGAGGAAACCGCTAACTTAACAGCTTCGGGCGATCCAGGTAAACAAAATATTGCTTTAGATTTAGCCACTCCAGCTAAAGCTCTAGTTAATATCGCTGCTGAACCAATTTTTTCATAGCTAAGCTTTCTAAATAATTCTCCAAATCCTGGAAGCTCCTTTTCTATAAGCTCTTTTATAGCTTCTATAGTAACATCTTTTTTAGTTATACCTGTTCCACCAGTAATTATTATGGCATCAACATCTTTTGAATACAAAATTTCTTTAACCTTTTCTTTAATTAAAACTAAGTTGTCTGGAAGAATAATTCTTTGATAAACGTTATAACCTGCCTTTTTAATTAATTCCTCTATTAAATTTCCTGAAACATCATTAATTTCCTCTCCCCTTTTTAAGCTTAAATATTTAGAATCGCTGCAAGTTAATATAGATATATTCAATGTTTTAGGGGATTCAGATTTATGTTTTATTGATGTTTCACTCATTATTCTCACTCTTCAATTTTTCTTTAACTTTAATCGATTCTATTAAGGTTGTTGGGTATTGTCCTTTTTCATCCTTTTCATATTGCTTAACCATATCCCATATTGTTAAAAGGTAAACTGCAACTGCTGTTAAAGCTTCCATCTCAACCCCTGTTTTAGCTGTTGTTTTAACTTTAACTTCAACCTCTATAGAGTTAGAGTTTAATTTTGAATTTAAAGAAACATTTGTTATTGGAATTGGATGACATAAGGGAATTATTTGGCTTGTATTTTTAGCAGCCATAATCGCGGCTATTTCTGCGGTAATTAATGGATCGCCTTTAGCAATTTTTCCGTTTTTAATAAGCGAGATTGTTTGAGGCTTTAAAATTATTTTTCCTAAAGCTGAAGCTTCTCTAAAAACTTCTTTTTTTTCAGTAATATCAATCATTTCGGTTTTTTTAAAGCTGCTCAATTTAAAGCTACCTCTTTTAATCTCTTAAATATTAAATTATTTATACTTCCTTATTGCTTTATTTATATTGTGGGAGTTTAAATGTGTAAGTTGGCTAAGTTATCTGAAGAAGAATTAAAATTGATTCAAGAGCTTGAAGCAAAATTAAATCATATAGTTTTAATTGCTTATGAGAAACCTCCTGAAATAGCTAAATTAACAAATGAACAACTTGAAAAAATTAAGAATTTAGAAAGTCAATTGAAAGTTAAATTAGTAGCTTACAAATAAAGAAAAAATAAAAATATGAAACTTGGGAAAGTAGTTGGGATTAAGTGGAAAAATTTGCCCATCTATTTAGGTAATCCCATAAATCTTCTTCAGTAATTCCCTCAATTTCTTCAAGAAATTCATAAAGTTGCTTTAAAGAAGTGTGATGTCTATACTCTTCACCAAGAATTCCCTCTAAAATCAATTTAACATTTTTTTCATCAACTTTTTTTACAAGTTCCTCCATTTTATTAAGCATTTCCTGTTCTTCGTTTATATGTTTTTCTAAAGCTTCTTTAATTTCGGTTTTTTCTACACTTGAAAATATTTTTCCCTGAATTATGTCTTCTAAGGATTGAAGAATATGAGCATGCTTTAATGAATCCATTCTTATAACATCTAAAAGAAGCTTAACCACTTCATTTATTGTTTTATTTATTGTTGAATTTAATTCATTTGCAACTTTAATTTCTAACGCTTTTTGTTCTCTAAGCATATTTAAAAATTCTTTATCAGAAGTTTTCATTTAAATGAAAACCTCCTGAAGAGGGGTTCTCCTCATTCTTGCCTGCGGTTTTGCAGGTCTCAAGATCTAAGGCATTTAAATACCTTCGGGCCAGACCAGTCATAGAACCCCCAAATTATTTATATATAAATTGAGAATATAAAAAGATTTAGTTAAGAATAGCTCCTGTATCTGTTGATGAAACAAGTTTAACATATTTCTTTAAATAGCCTTTAAGAATGGGTTTTTCCGGAGGCTTAACATTTTTTAAGCGTGATGTTAATTCATCATTTGTTAATTCAACTTCAATAATTCTTTTGGAGACATCAATTTTTATTAAATCTCCATTTTTAATAGCTGCTATAGGGCCTTTTTCAGCTGCTTCTGGAGAAACATGCCCTATGCATAATCCTCTTGTTCCACCTGAAAATCTTCCATCAGTAATAAGAGCAACAGATTCTCCTAAACCCATTCCTGAAATTGCTGATGTTGGAGCAAGCATTTCTTTCATTCCGGGACCGCCTTTAGGTCCTTCATATCTAATTATTATAGCATCTCCCTTTTCTATTTCATTGTTAAAAATAGCTTTTATACATTCCTCTTCAGAATTAAAAACTTTAGCTTCCCCCTTAAATGTTAATGTTCTATTTGAAAGCCCAGCAGTTTTAAGAACACAACCTTTTGGAGCTAAATTCCCCCATAAAATAGCAAGTCCCCCCTCATTAGCTATAGGGTTATTTATTGAGTGAATAACGTTTCTATCTAAGTTTCTAGCTTCCTTTATGTTTTCAATTAAGGTTTTTCCAGTTACAGTTTTTACGTTTAAATGAAGTTTTTCTTTTAATTCAAGCATTAAAGCAGGTATTCCACCAGCATTATTTAAATCCTCCATGTCATGTGGTCCTCCAGGCATCATAGCACATAATTGAGGAGTTTTTTTATTTAATTCATCAAATAGCGATAGCTCTATTGTTAAATTCAATTCTTTAGCTATAGCAGTTAAATGAAGAACTGTATTTGTTGAACCGCCTAAAGCTGCATCAACAATTATAGCATTTTCAAACGCTTCCTTATTCATTATATCTGATGGCTTTAAATTTTCATGAATCATTTCTACAATTCTTTCTCCTGATTTCTCTGCAATCCTTAATTTAGCAGAGTTAACAGCAGGAGTTGTGCTGCAATAAGGTAAACTCATTCCTAAAGCTTCAGTAAGACAAGCCATAGTGTTTGCAGTGAACATTCCATTGCATGAACCGCATGTTGGACATGCAATTTCCTCAATTTCATTAAGTTCTTCTAAAGTTATTTCTCCAGAGTTAACCTTTCCTAAAGCTTCAAAAACAGAAATTAAACCAATTTTTTTTCCTTTATAAATTCCTGAAAGCATTGGTCCTCCAGTTACTACTATTGATGGTATATTGAGTCTAGCTGCAGCCATAAGCATTCCAGGGGTAATTTTATCACAATTTGAAATTAAAACTAAACCATCTAATTGATGAGCTTGAACCATTATTTCTATTGAATCGGCTATTAAATCTCTTGATGGAAGAGAATAACGCATTCCTTCATGACCCATAGCTAATCCATCGCAAACAGCTATTGTATTAAACTCAAATGGTACTCCTCCAGCTGCGGCTATACCAATTTTAACTCTTTCAACTATAGTGTTTAAATGGGTATGCCCTGGAACTAAAGATGTAAAACTATTTGCTATACCTATAAAAGGCTTATTCATTTCTTCATTTGTTAAACCTAAAGCTTTAAGCAAAGCTCTTTGAGGGGCTTTTTGAAAACCCATTTTAATTGCATTGCTCCTCATGTCTTTAACTCTCCCAACTTTTAAAAGCGTAAAATTTATATTTGGAAACCTTATTAATGTTAAGTTTTGATGGGGCTTGAATAAAAACCTTACAGTTTTTACCCAGCTACTTTTAGGTAAAAATGGAAAGGTAGCCCCATCGCTTGTAACCGTAGTAATTCTTAAATAAGCGCCTTAAGCATTTTATTTTCTTCTTAAGGCGCTTAAAAAATTGTTTGGGTGAGATTATTGAGTAAAGTTTCAGGCGGTAAAGCTTTGCTTGAAGCTTTAAAAAGAGAGGGGGTAACAATAATATTTGGCATTCCAGGAGGAGCCATTCTCCCCATTTATGATGAGCTTTATGACTTCGACATTAGACATGTTTTATGTCAGCATGAGCAATCAGCAGCTCATATGGCTGATGGATTTGCTAGAGTAAGCGGTAAACCTGGTGTATGCTTTGCAACCTCTGGTCCAGGAGCAACAAACTTAGTTACTGGTATAGCTAATGCTTACATGGATTCTTCTCCATTAATAGCTGTTACAGGACAAGTTCCTAAACCAATGATTGGAAAAGATGCTTTTCAAGAAGTTGACATCATAGGGATAACAACTCCAATAACCAAATATAATTTTCAACCTAGAAGTGCTTCAGAAATACCTGAAATTGTTAAAAAAGCTTTTTTTATAGCTTCAACAGGTCGAAAAGGGCCTGTGCTTATTGACATTCCTAAGGATGTTCAAACAGAGGAATGTGAATTAAAGTTTCCAGAAAAAGTTACCATAAGAGGTTATAATCCATATAGAAAACCTTGTGAAAAACAAATAAATGCTGTTGTTGAGTTGCTTGCTTCAGCAGAGAAACCTATGATTCTTGCTGGTGGTGGGGCAGCCTATCCTGAAGCTTCAGATTACATTTTAAAAATTAGCGAGCTTCTATTAGCGCCTGTTGTCACTTCATTAATGGGTAAAGGAGTTTTTCCAGAGGATCATCCTCTATCACTTGGTTTACTTGGAATGCATGGAACATTAGCAGCTAACAAATTAGTTTCTGAAGCTGATGTTCTTCTTTCTGTTGGAACAAGATTTTCAGATAGAACAACTGGTAAAGTCGATGAATTTTGTAAAGAAACCAAAGTTATACATATAGATATTGATGAAGCTGAAATTTCAAAAAATAAAAAGGTTGATTTAGCTATTATAGCTGATGCAAGCGAAGCTTTAAAAGCAATTTATGAAGGTTTAATCGCCCGTTTAAATAAAAGAGAAGAAACAGCCTGGTTTAAAAGAGTTAAAGAATTTAAAGAAGTTTGGGAAGGATGGATATTTGAAGAGGAATCGAGCAAAGAATTAAAACCTATTCCCATCCTTAAAATCTTAAGAAAAATTTTACCAGTTGAATCTATACTTGTTACTGAAGTAGGCCAAAACCAAATGTGGAGCGCATTATATTTCAAAGTTTTTAAACCTAGAACATTTATAACATCAGGCGGTCTTGGTACGATGGGGTTTGGTTTACCAGCTTCTATAGGGGCCAAAGCAGCTAAATCTGACGTTCCAGTTGTTGATGTAGCTGGAGATGGAAGTTTTATGATGACTGAAAATGCACTTTCAGTTTCTGTTGCAGAAAACCTTCCAATAATAGCTGTAATAATAAATAATAGAGTTCTTGGAATGGTTGCTCAATGGCAAAGGCTATTTTATGGAAAACGTTATTCAGCAGTTAAACTTGATCGAGTGGATTTTGTTAAGTTAGCTGAAGCCTATGGGGCTCATGGAGTTAGAGTTCAAGATTTAAATGAATTTTCTAAAGCTTTAAAAGAAGCTTTAAAACTTGATGTAACTTCAGTAATTGATGTTCCAATATCTCCAGAGGAAAATGTGCTTCCAATGGTTCCTCCAGGAAGTAGTTTAGAGAAAATATTGGGGGTTGAAAAATGGGATTGGGTAATGAAAAAGGGTTAATTTTAATTTCAGCTATAGTAGAGCATAAACCAGGAGTTCTTCATAGAATTTCAAACATGTTTAGAAGAAGAGATTTTAACATTGAAAGTATAAGTGTTGGTGTAACAGAATTTAATGATTTGGCAAGAATGACCATAACTGTTAAAGGAGATGAAAGAACAGCTGATCAAGTTGTTAAACAAATGGGTAAATTAATTGATGTTATTTGCGTGGACGTTTTAGATTGGAACAATTCTGTTCAAAGAGAGTTGGCGCTTATAAAGTTAAAGGCTGAAACACATGAGAAACGATCCGAAATAATGGATTACGCCTCAGTATTTAGGGGAAGGATAATTGATGTAGCAAGAGATTCTTTAATAGTTGAAGTTACTGGAGATTCTGAAAAAATTAATGCCTTTATAAATTTAACCAAACCCTTTGGAATCATTGAAGTTGCCAGAACAGGCATAACAGCTTTATCTAGAGGCTCTTCCTCCTTAAGTGAAGCTAAACGAAAAACTTAAAGGAAAGAGCTTTAAAATCAAATAATAAAGGGGGAATTCAAATCTTGGTGAAAATATATTTTGATAAAGATGCAGATTTAAAGTATTTAGAAGGAAAAACCATTGCTGTAATAGGTTATGGAATTCAAGGAAGAGCTCAAGCATTAAACTTAAGGGATTCAAAAGTAAATGTTATAGTTGGACTTAGACCTGAAGGAAATAGCTGGAGACTAGCTGAAAAAGATGGTTTTAAACCTTTCACTATTCAAGAAGCAGCTGAAAAAGGAGATATAATTCATATGTTAATTCCAGATATGGCTCAACCATCAATTTATAATGAGTATATAGCTAAACACTTAAGAAAAGGTAAAGTTTTAGGTTTTTCACATGGCTTTAACATTCACTATAAACAAATAATTCCTCCTCCAGATGTTGATGTAATAATGGTGGCTCCAAAAAGTCCTGGAGCTAGACTTAGGGAAATGTATCTTCAAGGTTTTGGTGTTCCAGCTTTGCTTGCTGTAGCTCAAGATGTTAGCGGAAAAGCTAAGCATATTGGGTTAGCTATAGCTAAAGCTTTAGGGTGTACAAAAGCTGGAGTTATTGAAACAACCTTTAAAGATGAAACTGAGAGTGATTTAATAGGAGAGCAAACAGTTTTGGTAGGTGGATTAATGGAGCTAATTAAAAAAGGATTTGAAGTTTTAGTTGAAGCGGGCTATCCGCCTGAACTTTCATATTTTGAAGCTTGTAACGAAGCTAAATTAATTATGGACCTTATTTATGAAAAAGGATTAATTGGAATGCTTAGGGGAGTATCTGAAACAGCAAGATTTGGTGGATTATCTATTGGGCCAAAAGTTATAGATGAACATGTAAAAGAAAATATGAGGAAAGTTGTTAAAGATGTTCAAAGTGGAAAATTTGCTGAAGAATGGATAAAAATATCAAAGGAAAAACCCCAGCTTCTTGAAGAAAAAATTTCATTAATTGAAAACCATGAGTTGGAGCAGGTTGGAAAAAAAATAAGAAAAATGTCTGGAATAGAAAAATAGAAGATTTTTAAAGGTTTTTTAAATGAATTTAACAGAGAAAATTTTAGCTAAAGCAGCAAACTTAAAAGAAGTCCATCCAGGTGAAATAATTAATGCTAAAATAGATTGCGCAATGGTGCATGATCTTACAGCCCCATTAACAATAGATGCTTTTAATGAAATTGGCATAAAAAAAGTTTGGGATCCAAATAAAATAGTGGTTATTTTTGATCATTGTGTTCCAGCAAGCTCTGTTGAAGCTGCTGAACTTCATAAAAAAGTTAGAAATTTTGTGAAAACTCAAGGAATAAAAAACTTTTTTGATGTTGGCTACGGAGGGATTTGTCATCAAGTTATGGTTGAAAAAGGCTTTGTTAAACCTGGTGAAGTTATTGTAGGTGCCGATTCACATACATGTACATATGGTGCTTTAGGAGCCTTCGCTACAGGAATTGGATCAACAGATATGGCTTATGTTTTTGCTACTGGAGAGCTTTGGTTTAAAGTTCCAAAAGCAATTAAAATTCATGCTTCAGGAAAATTTCAGAAGTTTGTTACTCCAAAAGATTTAATTTTATATGTAATTGGAAAACTTGGAGCTAATGGAGCAAATTATATGAGTTTAGAATTTACTGGACCAGTTATAAAAAATATGAGTATTGATGGTAGATTAACTATATGCAACATGGTTGTTGAAGCTGGAGCTAAATCAGGTATTGTTCCACCTGATGAAAAAACTTTAGAATATATTAAGTTAAGAAGCAAAGGAAAATTTAATTTTCAAGAAAGCGATAAAAATGCTGTTTATGATAAAGTTTTAGAAGTTGATTGTGAAAAACTTCAACCAATGGTTGCTTGTCCAAATTCCGTTGATAATGTTAAACCTATAAGTGAAATTTCTGAAGTGGAGGTAGATCAAGTTTTTATAGGTTCATGCACTAATGGACGAATTGAAGATTTAAGAATTGCAGCTCAAATCTTAAAAGGTAAAAAAATTAATAATAATGTTAGATTAATAGTTATTCCAGCTTCTCAAGAGATTTACTTGCAAAGTTTAAAGGAGGGATTACTTGAAATTTTAGTTAAGGCTGGTGCAGTTATAGGGAATCCAAATTGTGGACCATGCTTAGGCGGTCATATGGGTTTACTTGCTTCTGGAGAAGTTTGTGTAAGTACATCAAATAGAAACTTTATTGGGAGAATGGGGAGCTCTTCAGCTAAGATATATTTAGCTTCTCCGGCTACGGCTGCTGCATCAGCTATTTATGGAAAAATTGTTGATCCAAGAGTGTTTGGAGAGAATTGAAAAATGAAAGTTTTAGGTAAAGTTTTAAAGTTTGGAGACAATATTGATACTGATGTTATTCTTCCAGGAAAATATCTAGTGCTTACCGATCCTAAAGAATTAGCTAAGCATGCTATGGAAGGTTTAGATAAGGAATTTTCAAAAAAAGCTGAGAAAGGAGTAATAATAGTTGCTGGAGAAAACTTTGGATGTGGTTCAAGTCGAGAACATGCTCCTATAGCTTTAAAAAACGCTGGAGTAAAAGCTATAATTGCTAAATCTTTTGCAAGAATATTTTATAGAAACGCTATAAATATAGGTTTACCCGTTTTAGAATGTAAGGAAGCATTTGAAAAAATTGAAGAAAATGATGAAGTATTAATAGATTTAAGTAATGGGGAAATAATTGATAAAACCAAAAACTTGACTTTAAAATTTATTCCGCTCCCTTCATTTCTTTTGGATATTTTAAATCAAGGAGGATTAATTAAAAAACTTAAAAATTCTTTAAAGTAAAGTTCTTTATGAATCTAATTTTTTACCTAGAATCTTATAGAGATAATATATATATCCATCCACTAAAGCTTCTTCACTAGCCTTAAGAATATTTGATGAAACACCTATTGTAGACCATCTTTCATCATTTGCTTTAAACTCTATAAATACTTGAACGGTTGCAGCTGTACCTTTTTCAACATCTATTTCTTTAACTCTATATCCAATTAATGAAACATTTGAGATTTCTGGATACTGCTTTTTTAAAGCTTTTCTTAAAGCTATATCAAATGCATTAACTGGACCGTTTCCTTCAGCAGCAGTAATAATTATGTTATTACCTACTTTTAATTTAACTATGCTTTCAGCTGAAATTGAATTATTTTGATTTAATACAAAAGCTCTCCAACCTGATAAATTAAAATAGTTTAAGTTTACTCCAAGTTCTCTAGCGAAAACTAAAGCTAAGCTAGCTTCAGCATTTTCAAAATGGTAACCCATGCTTTCCATAGCTTTTATTTTTTCAAGAAGTTTCTTAGCTTCAGGTGAATCTTTACTTAAATTAAAGCCAAACTCTTGAGCTTTAAAAACTAAATTTGATAAACCTGCCTGAGAAGAAACAGTTATTTCTCTTTTATTTCCAACTTTAGAAGGATCAAACGCTTCATATGTTTCAGAACATTTGATAACGGCATCACCATGAATACCTCCTTTATGAGTAAAAGCAAATTTCCCAACAAAAGGTTGATAATAATCTCTTGGAATGTTAGCTATTTCATAAACGTAATTTGAAACTTCTGTAAGCTTTTCTAATAATACGCCAGTTTTAACTCCATAACTTAACTCTAAATTACCGATGATTTCAATTAAATCTGCATTACCGCATCTTTCTCCTAAACCATTAATTGTTCCTTGAATTTGGATTGCTCCAGCTTCTAAGGCAAATAAACTATTTGCTGTAGCTAATCCCCTATCATTATGTGCATGAATACCTAACTCAGCTTGAACTTTTTCTTTAACATTTCTTGTTATTTCATAAACTTCTTTTGGAAGAGATGCCCCTCTAGTATCACATAAAATTAATTTTGTTGCTCCAGCTTCTAAAGCAGTTTTCAAAACTTTTAAAGAGTATTCTTTATTTTCTTTAAATCCATCATAAAAATGTTCAGCATCAAAAAATACTTCATAGCCATGGTTTTTTAAATAATTTATTGATTTAAAAATCATTCTAAGATTTTCCTCAAAAGTTGTGTTTAAAACGGTAGTTACATGAAAACTCCAAGCTTTACCCATCAAAGTTATTAAATCAGGTTCAACTTCAATTAATAAGTTTAAATTTTTATCTTCTTCAGGTTCTGTATTTGGTTTAATAGTCATTCCGAAAGCTGCTATTTTACTCTTTAAGTTTTCTTTTTTAATTTTTTTAAAGAATTCTATTTCAGCCTTATTTGTAGTGTTAGGCCAACCCCCCTCAATATAGTGAATTCCAAAATCGCTAAGTTTTTTAGCTATTTTTATTTTATCATTAACTGAAAAATTAACTTCTACAGCTTGGTTTCCATCTCTTAAGGTTGTATCATAGAGCTCTATTTTTGTGAAAGCATTCTCGCTTAAAAAAGGTTTATTTAAGGAGAATTTGGTGCTCACCCATTTTCTTACACCTGCTTAAAAATATATTTAATTCTTTAAGCTTCTTTAATAAAAACTTTTCTTTAAATTAACGAAAAATTTTATATTCTTTATTATATTAACTTCCTTTAAAAAACCCTTAAAGAGTTGAAAAACAATGAAGATTCAGCCTGTTGAATATGTTTGGATGGATGGAAAATTTGTGAAATGGGATGAAGCCAAAGTTCATGTAATGACTCATGCATTACATTATGGAACGGGAGTTTTTGAGGGAATTAGAGCCTATCCATCAAATGGAAATTTATATGTATTTAGGCTTAAAGACCATATTGAAAGATTAATTAATTCAGCAAAAATCTATATGATGGATGTAAATTATACCGTTGAAGAATTAACTGAAATAATTTTAGAGCTTTTAAGAATAAATAAACTTAAAGAACTATGTTATATTAGACCAATAGTTTTTAAAGGTTTAGGAGAATTTGGATTAAATCCATTTGGTTCACCAACGCAAATAGCTATATGCGCTTTTCCAGTAGGTGCCTATTTAGAAAAGGGTGGAGTAAGCGTTTGCACTTCAAGTTGGCGTAGAACCCCAGATGTATCTATGCCTTCAGCAGCAAAAGCTTGTGGAAGCTATTTAAATTCTGTTTTAGCTAAAATAGAAGCTGTTCAAAATGGTTATGATGAAGCCATCTTTATAGATATTAATGGTTATTTAAGCGAGGGGGCTGGAGAAAACATTTTTATAGTTAAAAAAGGCGTTATATATACGCCTCCAGTTTCCTCATCAATTTTAGAAGGAATAACTAGAGATTCAGTAATTAAAATAATTTCAGAGTTGGGCTATTCATTTTTTGAAAGACCAATTTTAAGATCTGAATTATATGTATGCGATGAAGCTTTCTTTACAGGAACCGCTGCAGAAATAACTCCAATATTAAAAGTTGATAATAGAATTGTTGGAAATGGAAAACCAGGAAAAATAACAAATGAAATTAAAAACTTCTTCTTTGAAATAATTTCTTGCAAAAAACCAAAGTATCAGCATTGGTTAACCAAGGTTTACTAGAATGTTGTCAATTATACTTCTATAAGCTTATAGTTTGCATTTCCTAAACCTATTTCTTCTGCTGTTTTAATCATGATTTCCGGATCTACCTTATGTAAATTTAAAAATATATTTTGATTATTACAACTTTCTTTTATTAAATCGATAGAGGCTTTATCTATTGCTACAATATCTTTAGAACCTAAAATACCTATATCTGGAGCAAACTTTTTAGAAGCATTTGGAACACAATCACATAGTTCAGTTATATCTATCAAAAAGTTTATAAAAGCTGATTTTCCCTTAAATTTTTTTAATACAGCTGCAGCTGCTTCAGCTAATCTAATTAATACTTCCTCTTTACCATGTTCTGGTGGAGAAACAGCTTCAAAAGGACAAACTATAAAACAATCTAAGCATCCAACGCACTTTTCATAATTTATATTTGCTAAACCATTAATTAATTTTATAGCATTCCATCTGCATTGTTTTTCGCAAGTTCCACATCCAACGCATTTTTCTATATTAACTTTTGGTTGGCTAACTTTATGAATTAAAATTTTCCCTTTTTGTGATAAACAACCCATTCCAACATTTTTTATGCTCCCTCCAAAACCGCATAGTCTATGGCCTTTACCATGAGAAACAACTATTAAACTATCAACAGCCATAAAAGTTGAAGCAACATACACTTTACTTAAATGTTTTCCATTGAAAGAAACTTCAACTTCGCTTTCTCCATTTAATCCATCAGCTATAATTATTGGGCATCCTATAAACTCTGGGGAGAAACCATTTAATAATGCTGTTTTTAAATACTCTATAGCGTTTCCTCGACTTCTTCTATAAAGTGTTGAGGTATCAGTTAAAAATGGTTCTCCTCCAATGTTTTTTATAAAATCTACTATAGGCTTAATTAATGAAGGTTTAATAAATGTTCCTCCCCCTCTTTCACCCATATGAAGTTTTACAGCAACTAAATCTCCAGATTTAATGGTATTTGGAATGATTTTTTCGCATATATTTATAATCATTTGATCCCATCTTAAATGCTTATTAAGGCTTGAAAAAAAGACTTGTGACATTGGTTTCCCTCTTTAAAATGATAAAGATTAGGTGGCTGCTGTTAAAAGTTTTAATTGCTTTACGCCTCTAATACTCATTAATTTATCAGCTAAACCCTTAATTTCTTTAGCTAAACCTTTTAAAGCTATAAGCTCTAAACAATTTCTTTCATCTAAATGTACATGCATTGTTGAAATTATTAATTCTCCATAGGTATGTTCTAACTCTGTGAGTATATCTGCGGTTCCCCTAACTTCATGATCATAAATTAAAGCTATCACTCCTATAACTTTATCTTCGCTTTCTTCCCATTTATAATTTGATATATAAAGCCTCATCGCATCACAAATAGCTTTAGATCTTTTTTTATAACCTTTAATCCTAATTATTTTATCGAATTCTTCAAGAAGATCCTTTGGAAAGGAAACTCCAGCTCTAATAATTTTCTTCATTAAATAATTTTTATTATCAAAGCCTAATTAAATTTAACTGTTTTAAAATTAAACGATTTAGGTTTAGTAAATGGAAAACTTTAAATATAAGAATTTGTTACTTTTTTTAAAGAAGTGCTACATGAGGCGGATAAAATGCATATTCCAGACGGCTTCCTAGATTTAAGAATCTGCTTAATAACCTACATTATTACAATTATATTTTGGTTTTTCGCTTTTAAAAGAGCCAAGGAAACTTTAACTGATAAGCAAATTCCTTTAATGGCTGTACTAACAGCTATGTTTTTTGCAGCTCAAATGATGAATTATCCTATTGTAGGCGGAACTACAGCTCATCTTTTAGGCGGGCCTATTTTAGCAATAACTTTAGGCCCTTATGGAGGCTTAATTTCTATGACTATTATTCTTTTGATTCAAGCATTATTCTTTGGAGATGGCGGTTTAACAACTTTTGGAGCAAATGTTTGGAACATGGGGGTTGTAGGTACTTTTCTACCATACATAATGTGGATTTTATTTCCAAAGGGTAAAAAAGGAATGATTACAGGAGCCTTTTTAGGAGCTTTTATTGGAGATGTATTAGCTGCTGCTTCAGCTGGATTAGAATTGGGCTTCTCCACTAAATTTCTTTATGGTATTTCAATATCGGTGCCTGCAATGGTTCTTCATCATTCAATAATTGGGATTGGAGAAGGAATTGTAACCTCTATAATAATCCTTACTCTATTAAAGTCTAGACCAGATTTACTTAACTTACCGAAAATAGCGCCTAAATGGTTAAGTAAATAATTAAAGGGGGAAGCCTTATGGAAAATAAAAAGATGATAATTATTGGAATAATTGTATCAATTATATTCGTTATAGTTGGATGCACATTGCTTTCAACTTCAGCAGAAACTCTAGATAAAATTGCTGAGGAGCTTGGAGCATCAGAGGCTTCTATTTGGCATTCCCCCTTGCCTGATTATGAAATACCTGGATTTGAGGGGAATTTAATAGCAAATATAGGTATAAGCATTCTGTTTACTTTGATTATATTTTTAATTTCTTTTGGATTAGGTAAAGCTTTAAGAAGAAGGGTTTGAAGCGATAAAAATTGATAGCAGACTTTTTAAGGATATTTAGGGAAACATCCCTTATAGAAAGATATAGTGCAATAAATGGATTCCTTCAAAAAATTGATCCTAGAGCAAAGCTTATTTCTTTTATTGCTTTAATTTTAGCTTCAATAGAATCAAATTCCCTCATTTCCTTACTGCTTTTTTTAGCATTCATATTTTCCTTAGCTTTTATCTCAAGAATTCCTATTAAAGCATTTCTTTTTAGAACTTTATTTTTTATAACCTTTTTTTCTATGGTAATTGCAATTCCAATTCTTTTTATAACTCCAGGAGTTGCTATAGCATCACTTAACCTTTTCAGCTTTAAACTTCAAATAACTATTCAAGGAATTTCTTCTGCATTACAATTTATTTTCAGAGTTTGGGCATGTGTTTCTTCATTAATTCTTTTAACTTTAACCACAAAATTTTCAAGCATTATTAATGCTATGGAAAACCTTAAAATTCCCAAAGTTTTTACTATGATGGTCTCTATAACTTATAGATTCATCTTCTTGCTTATTGATGAGGCTTATCGAATGGCATTAGCTAAAGAAGCTAGAACTATAGGGAAAATGAGCAAAATAGATGCTATGAAAACTTTAGCCTCCATGATTTCTTCCTTATTTATAAGAGCTTATGAAAGGGGAGAAAAAGTTTATTTAGCGATGAAAAATAGAGGTTATCCAGGAAAAGTAAGAAATTTAAGCATTATTAAATTTCATTTTAAAGATGCCTCCTTTATTCTTTCTTTCTTCATATTTATTGTTTTCGTCTTTTTGATAGGGGGATTACTAAACCATGGATAATACAGCCATAGAATTAATTAATGTAACTTATATTTATCCTGATGGAACTGTTGCTTTAAAGGATGTTAACTTAAAAATTCTTAAGGGAGAAAAGGTAGCTATTCTTGGTCCAAATGGAGCAGGGAAATCTACGCTTCTTACAGTAATGGCAGGTTTACTTAAACCCTATAAGGGAGAAATAAGAAATTTTAATAATTCTCGAATTGGATTAGCTTTTCAAGATCCTGATGATCAACTTTTTTGTCCAACACTCTTAGAGGATATTGCTTTTGGACCATTAAATATGGGTTTGTCTAAAGAAAAAGCTTTTGAGAAAGCTAATGAAGTATTAAAAGCAGTTGGGCTTGAAGAGCTTAAAGATAAACCCCCCCATCGTTTAAGTGTTGGAGAAAAAAAGAAAGCTTCTATAGCAACTGTTTTAGCTATGGAACCAGACGTTATTGCTTTAGATGAACCAACATCAAATTTAGATCCAAAAAGCAGAAAAGAGTTAATTTCATTGATTAATGAATTATTTTCTAAAAGAAATTTTACATTAATTATTGCAACCCACGATATGACATTTGCCAGTAAAGTTGCTGAAAAAGCCCACATCTTAAATAAAGGGAGAATAATAGCCGATGGTAAATTAACAGAAATTTTATCAAACTTTAAATTGTTAGAGGAAGTTGGATTATATCCTTTTTAAATTTTATTTTCCATTTTTTTCAAATGCTTTAGCAACTCTGTTTGCTATTAACCCTGCAAAAACTCCAGCAGGAACTCCCCCATCAATATTAACTACGCTTAAACCTAGAGTGCAGCTTTGAAGCATGGTTATTAAAGCGCCTAATCCTTTTTCTCCAACTCCATACCCTACTGATGTTGGAACGCCTATTACTGGAACATCAACTAAACTTGCTACCACAGATGGTAATGCCCCTTCCATACCTGCAACAACTATTATTGCATCAACATCTCGTTCAATCATGTTTTTTAATGGTTTAAAAAGCCTATGGATTCCTGCGATACCAACGTCAAAAGCTGTTAAAACTTCGCATCCCATTTCTTCAGCTGTTATTTTAGCTTCTAGAGCTATTGGAACATCTGCTGTTCCAGCTGCTAATATTCCAATTTTTCTTTTAATAAAATTTTTTTCTGCTTTACGATTTTTAACAACCATCATTTTAGCTTCTTTATTATAATAAACTTCAACATCTTCTTTTTTTAAAGCTGCTTCGATAGCTGCAGCTTTATCCTCATCAATTCTGCTTATAATTAATTTATCTTTATGTTTAATTGCTTCTGAAGCGATTTGAATTAAATGCTCTTTTTGTTTAGGTTCGCCATAAATTATCTCCGGAATATTTCTTCTTAATTCTCTTTTTTCATCTAATTTAATTGTCTCACCAATTTCTTGAAAGGCTAAAAGCTTTAAAATTTTTTCAGCTTCGTTAATTGATAAATCTCCGGCTTTAACTTTTTTTAAAACATCTCTTATATTCAAAAAATCACAACCACCTTGTTTATAAAGATTTTAAAATCATTAATGTATTAGTTTTTGTTACTCCTTCAACTTCCCTAACCTTATCTATACAGGAATTTAATTCATCAATATTTCCTGCTGAAAGAAAAACAACTATATCTGATTCTCCAGTAACTTCATAAATTTTTTCAACTCCATTTATTTTTTTTAATTCAACTGAAACTTTAAATGTTGGAATAGATGGCTCAACAGAAATAAGCATTATAGCTGAAGCCTCCTTTTTAACTTCTATTGTAAAACGCTTTAAAATTCCTGTTTCAACAAGCTTTTTTATTCTTTGTCTTACTGCAGCTTCTGAAATCCCAATTTGCTTGGCTATTTTTAAAAACGGAATTCTTGAATCTAATTTTAAAATTTCAATTATTTTTTTGTCAATTTCATCTATAACCATATCCTTATTCTCCTTCTACTTTAATTAACTCTTTTTCAGTAGCTATATAATCAACTTTTTCATCATGGACATCAACTGGAACTTCAGCAACAACCTGAATTGAATGGCAAGTAGTAGCTACTTTAATAGGTTTATTAGAAAATTGTCTTGCAAGTTTTATTTCTTTATCTCCATAACCTCCTCCTTTACCTAAGCGATGCCCCCTCTTATCTACAGCAACGCAACCTTCAACTATAAAATCTACACTTGGAACTTCTTTAATAAATTCACCAAGTTTAAAAGCTCCTTTAATAGTTGATGCAAAACGTTCTTTACCTTTAACATTTTCAGGTTTTATTATTAAGAAACCTTTCTTTAATTTTGGAGTTGGCATTACAAGCGTTTTACCATCACGTAAAACCATTTCTCTTACTGGTGCTTGAGCACTATCGGGATTAACTAAAACTATTTTAGCATTTTTATATTCAGGAATCATTTTAAGCTTAGCTGCAGCTTTATCCGCATTTATAAAATTTGGAATTCTTCCAAAACATGGTTTAGGAAAAAGCGTTAGCCCAGCTTTCTCCATTTTTTCCCAAACTTCTTTCCTAAGCTTCTCCTTTTTAAAATTTACATTCTCCATTTTACCTACTGAATGAATTTAAGATAAAATATAGAAAAAGTTTTTGTAAAAATATTTAAAGCTTATCTAAGAATTGGAATCCAGTAAATGGGTAATGAAAAGTCACTGCCGCATTCTAAACATATCCATCCCCCTTCCGGTTTTAACCCAATTTTTGATGAGCTACATACTTCACAGACGAAATTTATTGGCCCTGCACCTATTCTATGAGGTTTAGGATTAGGTTGAAGCTTTTCAGGATGCTTAACCAATTCTGGATGATTTTTATAGAATTCAATTGAATCTTTTATAAATTCTATAGTTAACTTCATTGGTGCTCTATAGTTGCTAGAGCCATTATATTCTGGTATTACTTTAAGAAAAATACCATGTTGAGATAAATTGAAAACATTTCCTAAATCAGTATTATAAATTGTAGGTTCATGATTTTTAAGCGATGTAGCAGCTAAAACTGCTTGTAAAGCTTCTCCTTTAAACTTCTTCCTTTTTAATTTAAAGCGTTTAACTCTAAGTTTTTGAAGCAGTTTTTGACATTCAGGATTATTACAAGCTTTTCTAGGTCTACCAAATATATAGGGTATTTTGGCTCCGCAAATTATACAATATAATTCTTTCTTCACTAAAGTTTCTCTCCTTAAATAAATAATGGTTTTATAGCTGCTTATATTATTTAAGAGTTATTGATTAAATGCTTAACATTGTTAATTTTATAAAAGCAAAAATTAAGGCCCTTATATATAGCAGCATTATTACTATTCATTAAATAATCCTTGGAATTTTAGGGGATAATAGCAACTTTTACGGCTTTTCCTTCAGCCATAAGTTTTAAAGCTTTTTCAATGTCGTTTAAATTCATTTTGCATGAAATCATTTTATCAATTTTTATGGTTTTGGAAGTAATTAACTTTAATGCTTTTTCAACAGCTAAAGGTGTATGATGAAAAGCTCCCTTAATAGTTAACTCTCCATAATGAATGTGGGAAGCATCAAGTTCAACTAGTTCTCCTGGTTTGCATCCTCCAAAAAGAAGAGTTTCTCCTCCTTTACGTGTTAAGGCTATGGCGTTCCTCCAAGTTTCTGGAAGACCGACTGCTTCTATAGCAACATCTACTCCTCGCCCATTGGTTAACTTTCTTACTTCATTAATTGCATCAACTTCGCTAGCATTAATTGTGACATCTGCTCCAAGCTCTTCTGCTACTTTAAGTCTATCTTTAAATAAATCTATAACTATAGCTTTGCATCCTTCAGCTTTAATTAATTGAAGGTGAAGAAGCCCTATTGGTCCTGCGCCTATAATAGCAACATCATCTTTAATGCTTAAATTAAGAAGTTGATTTCCATGAACAACGCAAGCTAAAGGCTCAAGTATAGCAGCTTCCTCAAAAGATACATGCTCTGGAATAATATGCATGTTTTGCTTAACTATTTTTGCTGGAACTTTAACATATTGTGCATAAGCTCCTTCAGCGGTAAAACCAATCATATTTTCCTCTATTTTTTCGCATAGGTTTTGTTTTCCTCTTTTACAATAAAAACAAATGTTGCAGGGAGCTGAATTCACAGCTACAACTCGATCTCCCTCTTTAAAGTTTTTAACTTTAGATCCAACTTTAACTATAACTCCTGCAAATTCATGCCCTATTGTTAAAGGAAGCTTAGCATAAGGATGCCCACGCTTATACATTTTTAAATCTGTTCCGCAGGTTAATGCAACTTTATTTTCAATTAATACTTCTTCATCGTCTACTTCTGGAACATCGACATCCTCAATTTTTAATATTTGAGGAGCATAAAGTTTAGCTGCCTTCATTAAAATTCACAATATAAAACCTAGCTTTAAAAACTATTAAACTTTGCTTATAAACAAAAAAGATAAAAGATTAAAAAAGGTAGAGATAAGGAAAAAAGAAAAATTAGGCCTTTAAGCTAGCTATATAGCTGGCTACATCATCTAAACCTAATCTTTTTAATTTTTCTGGTTTTGGAATTCCGTCTTCATCCCATTCCTCAAGTCTATAAAATTCATTAAGCATTGCTTCATAATTGGTTATTCCAACACCTTTTGTGCTTCCTGTAGTTGCTGGCTGCATTATTCTAGGTGGAAGCATATCATCTTTTCTTCTTATTCCTTCTCTTACATTGAAAGCTCTTGCTAAATTAAATATTCTATCTCCTATTTTTAGTAGTTCCCAACCATCAATTTTCCATCCGGTAGCTAAAGATAAGAGTTTAGCATATTTATCTGGACCCAAATTTACATATTGATGAAACTTGCATATTACAAGAGCATCTGCAACTGTTCCCCAATCCATAACAAGTTTAGCTATTGAAGCTTTGCTTGGATCTTCAGAAAATCTATCTATTGTTTTTGGATCTGGTAAACCAAATGGAATTAAACCTAAATCTGCTCCATAACATTCTACATCTAAAGTTTCATGAGCATGGAAATGATCCATTCCAGTGTTTGAAACTCCATATTCTATTGCTTGAGTTTTTCCAGCTCTTGGATCATGATATGGCATTTCAAGACCCTTTACATGAAGAGCAATTTTGGGTGCTTCTCCACCTATTTTTTCAGCTGCTCTTCGAACACCTTCGGCTAATAAATCTCCAAAACCCTCTCTTTTAGCAATTTTCTCAACAAGTTTTATTACCACATCTGGATCTCCCCATTTAACTTCTAACCCATCCGTATCTTTTGTTGTTATTAAACCTTTTTCATAGCATATCATAGCGAAAGCTATCATATGGGATGTTGAAATCGTATCTAAACCATAAATGTTGCAAAGATAATTTGCTTTAATTACAGGTTCTATATCTTTTTGAAGCATAAATGTTGTAAAGCCCGCTGTTGTTTCATATTCTGGACCGCCATAAACTGGTGTAGCGAATGGGCCTTCTTTAACTTGAGAAACTCTACCGCAAGCTTGCATACAACCAAAGCAAGCTCTATTTTTAACTAAATATTTGTTTACAAAGTTTTGATATAATTCTGAAACGGCTTCCCAGCTTCCTGTTTCACCATATTTTGTTGGAAGATCACCGAATTGATTGCATGCATCATAACCGCCTATTGTTCCATTTGGAAATCCTCCACCAGAACTAAGGGATGCATAAACTGCTTGTTCGCATTCCTTTAATGCCTTACCATATTCTGCAGGTTTAGCTATTGGAATTTCTTTTTCTCCATAAACCGCTACAGCTTTAACTTTTTTTGAGCCTAAAATGGCTCCTCCACCTTTTCTTCCAGCATAACGTTCTAAATCAACAGCTATACCTGCAAATCTAACAAGTTTTTCACCAGCTGGACCTATGCTTAAAATTCTTGCTTGAGGAACACCTATTTCTTTTCTTACCATTTCCTCTGTTTTAGGAACTGTTTGACCCCATATTCCTTCAGCTGGTTTTATTTCAGCTTCTCCATCATGAACCCAAAGGTAAACTGGATCTTTAGAGGCTCCCTCAATTATTATTCCATCAAAACCAGCAAATTTAAGCATTGGACCCCACCAGCCGCCGCAAGCAGATTCACCCCATACCCCTGTTAATGGAGATTTAAAGCAAGCCTCCCAAAAGCCTGATCCTGGAGCTCCTGTTCCTGTAATAGGTCCAGTCATTAAAACAATTTTGTTTTCTGGACTTAAAGGATCTGTTCCAGGCTTTAATTCATCCCATAAAATTTTAGCAGCGTAACCATTTCCTCCTAAAAGCAGTTGAGCTATATCCTTTCGTGTATCCTCAGTTTTTACAGTTTTATTGGATAAGTTTACCCTAAGGATTTTGCCTGCATAACTATATAATACCATAATTATTTCACCTCTTTAAACCTTTTTTAAAGCTTCTAAAGAGCTTTTAGTATATGCACGTTCAATGCTCCATCTTCGCCTTACTTCAGCAACTCTTTTGTTATTTAATGCATATGGTGAACCTGCATCAACATATTGAATTACATTCCATGGGCACGCATCGACACATGAAGGGGATCCTCCGCAAAAATCGCATTTTATAGCTCTTTTAAGTTTTAAATCTACATGAATAACACCATATGGACATGCATTAACACATTCAGTATTGCATTCTTTTGGGTTACATTTAGTTGTAACTAAAAAAGCACCTGTTTTTTTATTTCTTATTATTGCACCTTTAATTGGGCAAGCGTATTGACAAAGCCCGCATTGAACGCAAACTACTGGCCCTTCAACTTCACCATCTCGAACTACATGAAGCCTAGTTCTAGCTAAACTATAGGTTTGAAAATGGAAAAAAGAGCATGCTAGTTCGCATCTTCTACAGCCAGTACATTTTTCCTGATCAACAATTAAAGCCTTCATTTTTTCTCCTCCTTTAAACGGTTTTATATAATTTATCTTTAATCACTATTTATAATTTACGGTTGAACAATTAGAGTTTCATGATAGTTTTCAGTTAACACAGTTATACCATATTACAACTTAATAATTAATAATTCAATTTTTTAAAGCAATTATGGCTAATGCAAGCTTAATTGAAAACCTGTTAAACCTTTAAAATATGAAATCATAAAAAATTATAAAAAAGGTTTTTCACACCTCTAAGCTCCATTTTGTTATAAAGCTCATAAACTGCCTGAAGCTAAAAGTGTGGAGTATATTCGAGCATACGATAAATAACTTTGATTAAATTAGGGTTTTTAACTGCAGCTAGCATAAAAGCCTCTAAAACACGATTTGTACGCTTTTTTTGCATTTTCTTACATACTAGCCTAAACTCTGTATATAACTGTGGGTTTAAATAAATTGAAAATCTCTTCCGCTTTTTTGGCTTTTGTAAAATGGCAGCCATTTTCAATCCCCCCTCTTTTAACTCTTGGCTTCATCCCCGTATAATTTACAGTTAAACTTAGCAAACTTTATTTTTAATAATAAAATTGTGTTAAGAAATGGTGTATAATAACAGCCATGATGCTTTTCCCTTATACCTATTGTTTTTAGCTACATCTTTCTAGTGTTTCCTTTAATTCTTCTTAACATGTATGAGTTCAATTAAACCTTTACTTTAAGGCTAATTTAGATAATTATTTGATACCTCTTATTGCTAATTTTCCTTCTTGGGTATTTTTGTTCAAAAGAAATGCGGTGCTCTATAAAAGGTTTTACATTCAATTAGGAATGGACCGGGCGGGATTTGAACCCGCGACCTCTCGGTTGCGAACCGAGCGTTCATACCAGGCTGAACTACCGGCCCATAGAAGCCAAAACCTAAATTAATTAATTAACTCCCTGATTTAAAGTTTTTATTAATAGAAAGGAAGTGCACATGGTAAACTTTGTTTACTTTACTATTTTAAACAAAAAATTTATAAATTTTAAAGTTTTTCTAATAATTAGAAAATTTTCTTTCTTATAAGGAGGAAATAAAATTTGCTTAAACCAAAAATTCTTATATTATTTTATTCGATGTATGGGCATGTTTTTACAATTGCCAAAGCTGTTGCTGAGGGAGTTAAGAATTCTGATGGAGAAGCAATTCTTAAACAAGTTGCTGAGCTTATTCCTAAAGAAAAATGGAATGAAAATATGAGAAAAGCTAAAGAAATGATGAAAGATGTTCCAATAGCTGATCCTAAAAAAGATCTTAAAGGAATAGATGGGTTAATCGTGGGCGCTCCAACTAGGTTCGGTAATATGTGCGCTCAAATGAGGAATTTTTGGGATCAAACTAGTGAGGATTGGGCTAAGGGAACTCTTATTGGTAAACCTGCAGCTGTTTTTACAAGCTCGGCAACACAACATGGTGGTCAAGAAACAACTCTTATTTCAATTATGATTACCCTTTTGCATCATGGATGCATTTTAGTTGGTTTACCATACTCTTTTAAGGAGCAAATGAGTTTAGATGAAATTGCAGGCGGTTCACCTTATGGAGTCTCAACTATTTCCGGGGGCATGGGTGAGCGATGGCCTTCAATCCTTGAATTAACAATGGCTAAAGGTTTAGGAAGGCATTTAACTGAAATAGCAAAAAAATTAATGCAGTAACTTATGTTTTATGAATTTTCCCTAATTACTAGCGACACCCTATAGTTTTTCGCATTAATTTTATATTTCCCTACAACTCCTACAAAGCCTAAAGCAAGAGCAAGAACAACCCATAGTCCACCCCAACATCGAACCTATAATAAAATCTCTAAAAAACCTTATGCAACAAAACAATTTTTTCATCTCTAAATTAACATTTATAAAATTAATTTCTTTCAGACAGCTAGTTTCATAATCTAAAAGTTTACCATTTGGAATAAACTAAATCTTCTAATATTGCAATTGTTAAGAGTTGGATTTATTATTCTCCCTTTATTTTAAGTGTATATGAAAATTTAAGTGATTAAATATGCCAAGAGATCCTGTATGCGGCATGCATGTTGAAGTGGAAAAATCCATTAAAAGAAAGATTGGTGATAGAACTTACTATTTTTGCAGTGAAACTTGCGCTAGAACATATGAGCAACCTGAACGAGAATTAAAAGCTATGAAACACCGGGTAGCTATAGCGCTTTTAGGAGTAGTTTCAGTTGCTTTATTACGAGTTTTAACAATGATAGGTTTAGTCATCGCCTTTATGACAATAACTTTAGCTGGAATTTCAGCTTGGGATTTAGCTCTTTTTATAATCTCAACGCCAATTGTATGGATTGCTGGTTGGAGTATTCATTATGGAGCTTATAAAGCGCTTAAGAATCACACAATAAATATGGATGTATTAATAACTGTTGGAGTTTTAGCTGGATGGATATATGGAGTTATTGGAACATTTTTTCCATCAATAGCCCCAGGTGGTCATGGATATTTCGAAATAGCAATAGCTATTCTAGCATTTATTATACTTGGAAAATTTATTGAGGAAACCATTAGGCGGAAATCAGCTGCAGCTATCAGGAAATTATTAGAACTTAAACCAACTGTTGCAAGAGTTTTGAGGAATGATGAAGAAGTTGAAGTTTCAGTGGATGAAATTAAACCTGGGGATATTTTAATTGTTAAACCTGGTGAAAAAATTCCAACAGACGGTACAGTCATAGATGGATATTCCTCTGTTGATGAGAAAATGATCACTGGAGAAAGTATTCCTGTGGAAAAAAAGGTTGGAGATGAAGTTATAGGTGCAACTATAAATAAAACTGGAGTATTAAAAGTTAAAGCGACAAAGGTTGGCGATGAAACTGCTTTAATGCAAATAGTTCATTTAGTGGAGGAAGCGCAGGTTTCTAAAGCGCCTATTCAAAAATTTGCTGATCAAGTTGTTAAATATTTTGTTCCAGCCGTGTTTATTATAGCTGGTGTGGCCTTCATTTACTGGTCGTTCACTAGAGGATTTACCACAGCTTTTCTTGTACTTTTAACCGTTTTATTAATTGCATGTCCTTGCGCTTTAGGTATAGCCACTCCAACAGCTATATTGGCTGGTGTTGGAAAAGGTGCTGAACATGGAATACTTCTTAGAGGAGGGGAATATGTAGAAAAAGCTGGAAAATTAACAATGGTAATATTTGATAAAACAGGAACATTAACTAAAGGAGAACCGTCTATAACAAATATTGTATCATTTAAGGGTTATAGTAAAAATAAAGTTTTAGAGTTGGCAGCAGCTGTTGAAAAAAATTCAGAGCATCCTTTAGCTGAAGCTGTTTTAAAAGCAGCCATTAAAGAAGGAATTGACATTCCAAATATTAAGAGGTTTGAAGCTATTCCTGGAAAGGGTGTTAAAGCAATTTACAATAATTATGAAATTTTGCTTGGAAATAAAAAGCTTATGGAGGAAGCTAAAATAAATATTGAAGAGGCAAATGAAACTATTTCAAAATTTGAAGAGGAGGGAAAAACAGTCATGATTCTTGTGGTTAATAGAAAATTAGCTGGAGTTTTAGCTGTTATGGATACAATTAAAAATGAAGCTTTTGAAGTTATAAAGCAACTTAAAAATATGAAGCTTAAAGTTGCCATGCTTACAGGTGATAATGAAAAAACCGCTAAAGCTATTGCTGAACAAATAGGCATAGATATTGTTTTTGCTAATGTTTTACCATGGGAAAAAGCCGAAGTTATTAAGAAACTGCAAGAAAAAGGAGAGGTGATTGCTATGGTTGGAGATGGAATCAATGATGCACCTGCTTTAGCTCAAGCTGATATAGGAATTGCAATAGGCAGCGGAGCAGATGTGGCTAAAGAAGCTGGAGGAATAATTTTAATTAAAGACAATCTACTTGATATAACACGTGGAATTTTATTAAGCAAAGCTGTTATGAAAAAAATAAAGCAAAATCTATTTTGGGCTTTTCTATATAACGCAACTTTAGTTCCTGCGGCAGCTGCAGGATTATTAATTAATTATGGTGGTCCAATAATAGCTGCTTTAGCCATGGCTTTAAGCTCCCTTTTTGTGGTCGGCAACGCAGCTACATTAAAACTTCTTAAACTTTAATATTTATTTTAAAGACAATTTTTGCATTTGTAAAGAATCAAGTTTTTAAACGTTTAAAATTAATTAAAATTCAATTAATTTGAGGTGAGTAAAAATTGAAAGATCCGGTATGCGGAATGAATGTAAATGAAAAATCTAAATTTAAAGTTGTTTACAAAAATAAAACCTATTATTTTTGCTCTTCAATATGCAAAGAAGAGTTTGAAAAGAATCTAGAAAAATATTTAAAATAATCTTCATTTTTTTACTTAATTTTTGTTGAAGAGTAAATCTGGTAAAAATGTTATTTTATGAGGTTTAAATTTGATAAATAACGATAACATTGATGAAGTAATCTCACTAGTTAAAAAACAAATTAAAAAGTTTAAAGCACCTTACATAACTCGAATATCAAGCGAAAAAAATCCATTTAAAATTCTTATTTCAACAATTCTCAGCTCAAGAACGAAAGATGAAATAACAAAACGGGCTTCTCAAAGATTATTTTTAAAAGTAAAAAACCCTAATGATTTAATTAAACTTTCAATAAAAGAGATAGAAAAATTGATTTATCCAGTTGGATTTTATAGAGTTAAAGCTAGAAACTTGAAGAAGCTAGCTGAAGTGTTGATTAAAGATTATAATGGTAAAGTTCCAAATTCAATAGATGAATTAGTTAAGCTGCCAGGAGTTGGAAGAAAAACAGCAAATCTTGTTGTAACTCTTGGATTTAATGAGAATGGTATATGCGTGGACACTCATGTTCATAGAATTGTTAATAGATGGGGGTATGTTGAAACGAAGACTCCTGAAGAAACAGAATATGCTTTAAGAAAGAAGCTTCCGAGAAACTATTGGAAAAAAATAAATTCTTTACTGGTTGTTTTTGGCCAAAACATATGTACACCAGTTTTTCCAAAATGCTCCTCTTGCAACTTAAACAATATTTGCTTAAAAAATAATGTTAAAAGGTTTAAATGAAGCAAATTTTATAATGTGGATTTAGGTCTCCAAGTTATAGCTAAAACCCCTCCTATTACACCAAGAATTAAACCAATTCCATATCCCCCTATTCCACCAAAAATACTAAGCACTGAAAATATAAGAATTAATGTTCCCCACTTTGCATGATTTTCAGGTTCTGAATTAAGCATCATTGAACTAATAACAACAATAATTCCAGAGATTAAACCAAAGATTCCTAATCCTATAGAGAACATAGGCATGAACAACCATGACCTCCATGGACCCCATCCCCTCATCATTCCAAAGCATGGCCATCCTGGAGCTGAAAATATATTCCATGCTCCACCCATAATAATTACAGTTAATCCACCGAAAATTATGAAGAGTCCACTTAATAATGAAGTTATAAACGCACTTGTTGGTTTTTCTTCTTTAGACATTTTTCTTCCATCCTATAAAAATGTTGATTTCTAAATTAATGTTTAACAACAGCATCCGCTATGAGTAATATTATGAGCTTTAGAAACTTGTTTTTCGCGTGCATACTGTTCAGCACACTTTTCTGAGCAAAAATATTTACCAAATCTAACTATGCCTTCTCCCTTCTTTAATTGAACTCCACAAATTTCACAATATTTTTTAAACATTTTTATCACTATATTAAGGTTTAAAAAGCAAAAACAATTAATTAACTTTATGGCTTACAATTGTAAAGATTGTGTTATAAAAAAATTGAATATGTGATTATTTAATTGAAGTTATTTTTATTTACAAAAAGCTTATATTAACCTATATTCACACCGTTATAGTTAGTGTATATTGAGTTTGAGTTAAAAATGCCTCTTAAACTTGATGAGTTAGATGTTAAAATATTAAAGGCGCTTTATGAAGATGGAAGAAAATCCTATAGAGAAATAGCAAAAATTATTGGTGTAAGCGCTCCAACCGTTGAAGCTAGATTAAAAAGAATAATGAATGCTGGTTTAATAGCTAAAATTGCACCCATCTTTAATATCGAGAAATTAGATAAAGCTATTAATATGCTGGTTTTATTAAAAGTTGAAGAATCTAAATTAGTTAATGTAGCTTTAGAACTTGCGAAGCTTCCTGAAGTTAAGAGCGTTTTCATAATAACTGGAGAAAGCAACCTTCTCATTAGAATAGCAGCAAGTAGTCAGAATAAAATTCAAAAATTAATTTATGAAAAAATAGCCTTAATGAATGGAGTGGTAATAACCTCCACTCAACTTGTAATCAAAAATTTTAAAGATGAGCAAGGTGTTGTAATTGAACCTGAAGTTGGAATAAGATTAACTTGCGATTATTGCGGTAAATTAATCGAGGGTGAACCTTTAATTCTTAAACTTCAAGATGGAGAAAGGTTTCTTTGTTGTAAAACCTGCCTTTCAGCATATAAAGAAAAATATGGAACAAGATTAAAATTTTAGAAAACTTCATCTCTTTTAATAGCGGTAAAAGCTTATTTTAATTAAAAATTAATTGAAAGGTTAAAAAAGCTTTACATTTGTAAAGGACAAAATTTTTAGTCATGTTTTCTTAAATTCTTGAAAGGGGAAAAATTGCTTTTAAAACAAATGCTTGCAACTATTCTATTGATAATTGGGGTAACTAGCTTTATAACACTTGTATTTTTTCCCATATTTATGTTAAAAAATGAATATGGATTTACCTTAAGTACACTAAATAATTATTATTTAAGGAAAACTTCTATAACGATGGATGAAGCTGAGCAAATCGCTTTCACTTATTTGGAATCTTTAAATAAAAATCTTGCTATTAAAGAAATAATGGAGTTTGAATACAATTTTTACATAATTTACTTTGAAGAAGATACTGGAATAGGAGCTTTTGAAATGTTAATTTGGAAAGCCAATGCTGTAAACAATATGATGATGTGGCATATGGGCTGGACAATAGCTGGAAGGATAACGCCTGAACCTGGACCAAACATGATGTGGAATCTTAAATATGGTCATATGAATGGGATGATGAGATGGCAATACAATAGTGTTTTAACAATCGATATGCCTATAAGCGAGGGGGAAGCGAAAAGCATTGGTCAACGCTATCTGAATCGATATTTCCCAGAATCAACAATAATGGAGACAACTAAATTTTATGGATACTACACTTTTGACTTTGGGAAAGATGGTAAAATTTACGGCATGTTTAGCGTAAATGGTTATACAGGTCAAGTCTGGTATCATTCATGGCATGGGGCTTTCATTGATATGAGAGGGTATGAAGATTAAGGTTTAAACGCTTTATAGCTAAATCCCGTTTTACCCTTATTCTTTCGGGGAATATTTAATATAAATTTTACAAACTTTAAATAAGGGAGATGAGTAAAAATGAAGAGTTCTGCACTTGAAGTTTTAAAAAATGAGCATAGAGTTATAGAAAAAGCTTTAAAAATTCTAGAAAGAGCAATTAATAAACTTGAGAAAAATAATGAAGTTTCACTGAAAATTTTTGATGATCTTATTGATTTTATAAAGTTTTTTGCTGATAAATGTCATCATGGAAAAGAGGAGAATGTTCTATTTCCTACTCTAGAAGCTAAAGGTATTCCTAAGGAAGGGGGACCTATTGGAGTTATGCTTGCAGAGCATGAGGAAGGTCGAGGATATGTTAAAGCATTATCTGAATTTATTCAACAGTATCATAACGGTGATAAAACAGTTGTTAATGAGATTGTTACAAACGCATTAAATTATATAAATCTTCTTCTTCAACATATTCAAAAAGAAGATAACATATTGTATCCTATGGGGGAGGAATTTTTAAACGAAGAGGATCATAAAGAATTGATTGAAAGATTTGAAAAAATTGAGGAGGAAAGAATTGGTCCTAGGAAGCATGAAGAGTATATTAAGCTTATAGAAAAGCTTGAAAAAGAATTTTAAAGATGTAATAGATATGAACATCAACATTAATGTATATGAAGAAAGAATTAAACGGATTCAAAATTTAATGAAGGAGTGGAGCATCGATTTACTAGCTGTGCTTGATAATGAAAATTATCAATATTTTACTGGGGAATTTAGAAGACAACCTAGACTTTATATACCTGCTGAAGGAGAGCCTATGCTTCTCGTTTTCAGAGGAGAAGCGGAAGAAGCCTCTAAAAATGTATGGATTAAAAATATAGTTAATTACAGCAATCTCCATGAAATGATGATGCATATAATAAACTATATTAAAGAGCATAACGTTAAAATAGTTGGTTTTGATCATGAATTTGCTTTGCCAGCCTTTTTGTTAGAAAGATTTAAAATGGCTAACCCAACCGTTAAAGTTGTTGATGCTCGAGAACTTTTTATGAGATTAAGAATGATAAAAACTAGCGAAGAGATAGAGTTGATTAGAAAAGCGCAAGAAATAGCAGTTTACGGAATTGAGGCCGCTAAAAAAATATTAAAGAATGGAGTAACAGAACTTGAAGTTGCAGCTGAAATAGAATATGAGATGAGGAAAAAGGGTGCTGAAAGATTTGGTTTTCCAACATTTGTAAATTCTGGATATAGAACAAACTGTCTTCATGGATGGTCCTCTAGAAAAAAGATAGAAAAGGGTGAATTAGTATTAATAGATGTTGGACCGGTTTATATGGGTTATAATGGTGATATGACGCGTATGTTTATTGTAGGTTCACCTAGCGAAAATCAAAAAAAGCTTGTTAAATTATATTTACAGGCTCGCCGAGAGGCTATAAATGTGGCTAAGCCAGGTATAATGATAAATGAACTTGATAATAAAGCAAACGAAATTATTGCTCAAGCAGGTTATGGAGAATATTATGTGCGTGGAATCGCTCATGGTATAGGATTAGCCTTTGAAGAAATGCCTTTTCCAACAATATTTCCAGAAGATAACATAGTTGAATTAAAAAGTAATATGACTATTTCAATTGGTCACTCCATACTTTCAATACCTAATTTTGGTGGAGCAAGAGTTGAAGATGTCTTTATGGTAACAGATCAAGGTGTTAAAATGCTTGTGAAATATGATGAAGAATTGATAGAGGTTGATTGATATGGATGTGGAAAAACTTACGCAAGAAGAAAAGAAAATTTTTGAAAAACTTAAAGAAGTTACGGATCCTGAATTTGGCCAATCAATTATTGAAAAAAATTTAGTAGACTCTATAAGGTTTAAAGATGGAGTTGTCGAAGTAACTTATCATTTGACAGTTCCATTTTGTCCAATGCCCTTTGCATTATATATAGGTAGGCAAATAAGAAAAAAGGTAAAGGAAGTAAATGAAGTTAAAAAAGTTAAGATTAAAGTGACACAGCATCTGCAAATGGATGTAATTAATAGAATTTTAGAAAAGGAGGAAACTTAATGCCAAGTGCTGAAATTAAATTAGTTATCAATGCTTCACCATCTAAAATATGGGCATTTCTTAATGATTTTAAGAATATTGGTAAATGTCTTGGCATTGTAGATGAGACAGAAATAATTGATGAAAATCACGCTAAATGGTTTTTGAAAGATCAACAAGCAAAGGTAACTAGAACTAAATGGGTTGAAGCTGAATTTATCTATTTAGAAAAAGATAAACGAATAGCTTGGAATGCTAAAGGAGAAAACTTAATTATTCAAGGGGAATGCGAATTAAAACCTAAAAATAGCTTAACTGAATGTAAGATTAAATTAACATTTGAAGTTTTAGGGCTATTAGGTTCTATATTAAAACCAATGATATCTATAACTATAAATTCAAGATTAGAGAACTTTATTCAATGCTTAAAAGAAAATTTAGAAAACTCATAATTTTAATTTTTTCTAAAGATTTAGTGTCTGGAGAATTGGAAGAATGGATTATAAAAATTAAAGCTGAAAAGCCTGGAGATTATAAAGGAAAAATATTCTTAGCGTTATGAATGTTAAAATTAGTGAAGGAGAGCTTACAGTTAAAGCTCCACCTAAATTAAGCTTTTCGATAGGGACCTCAACTATACCAATTATAGCTTTAATAATAGCTATCGTAGTAGTAGTGATATTTATAAGGAAAAGGAAGGACGCATTATTAAAAGCTTTAGAAAAAGCTCATATCTCTTAAATAGGCAAAAATTTTGCGTAAGCTGTGGAACAGAAATTCCTATAGAGGCTAAATATTACGAAAAATGCGGGGCCACTTAATAAACTTATTTAAACTTTTTTGCTTTAATAAAACGAAAACTAAAAAATTGTTAAAAAATCTTATATATTTTAGTAGCAGCATCCTCCATAAAATTCATGAATTTCGCTACAATTACTCTTCATCTTTTTGCAATGTCATCCTTAATAACAATTTCTTTTGTTGAAAAGCTTAAAAAATTTAGCGAAACTCACGTGAACTTTGAATATTTAGCCCAAATAGCGCATGTACCCTCCATAGAAACCATGCATGATCCTTTTGGTGTTTGAGGAGTGCAAACCTTCATGAATAATGGGCATTCAGGAGGCTTTATTTTACCAATCATAACTAAGTGGCAGCTGCATCCTGGAAGTAAATCTCTTGAATTTTCAATTTTAACTTCATATTTTAATCTAGCATCTAAATGGGAAAATTTTTCCCTTAGCTTTAAAGCAGACATAGGAACTTTTCCCAATCCTCTCCAATTTCCATCTGCTACTTCAAAAACTTCATTAATTAATTTTTGGGCTTTTAAATTTCCCTCCCATTTAACTGATCTTGAATATTCGTTTTCTAATCTTGCTTCTTTATGTGAAATCTGCCTTAAAAGAATAAGTAAAGCAAATAATACATCTAAAGGTTCAAATCCAGCTATAACAGTTGGCATTCTATAAACTTTAGGGAAAATCTCGTAAGGTTTTAACCCAATTATTGTTGAAACGTGACCTGGCGCTATGAAGCCATCTATATGCAAATCGCCAACTCCAAGAAGAAGCTCCATAACTGGTGGAATAAGCCTATGAGAAATTAAAAAGCTTAAATTTCTGGGTGGATCCCTTATAATTTCTAAAGCTGTTGAAGGTGCAGTTGTTTCAAATCCAACAGCGAAAAAAACGAATTCTTCATTTGGGTTTTGTTTAGCTATGTTAACAGCATCTTTAACGCTATAAACAATTTTAACTTTTCCTCCTGAAGCTTTAGCTTGTGCAAGAGAAATTTTAGAGCCTGGAACTCTAATCATATCTCCAAAAGTTAAAACAGTTGCTTTATTTAACGCTAACCATATTGCTTCATCAATTTCTTTGGCTGGAACAATGCATACAGGGCATCCTGGACCAGCTATAACATCTATTTTCTCTGGAAGAAGAGATCTAATTCCATAATGAGTTATTACCCATTCATGAGTTCCGCATACATGACAGAATTTAACATCATACTTGGGCGTTAAATTTTTTATATGTTTTAAAACTTTTTTAGTTAAGTTTAAGTCTCTAAACTTTAATTGAGTCTCCATAATCTTACCTTTTCTATTTAAAAGTTATGGAGAGGCAGCTAAAATTTCTCTCCATAACTTTAAGGTTTCTTCAGCATCTTCCTTATTTAAAACTTGAATTGCATATCCTGCATGAACTAAAATGTAATCTCCAACTTTAGCATTAACCAATGAAACATCAACTTCTCTGATAGTATTTCCTCCAAAATCAACTTTAGCGTTTGTTCCTGAAATGCTTAAAACTTTTGCTGGAATCGCTAAGCACATATCTTTTAACTCCGTTAAAATAATGAAAATCTCCTTTTAATAAATTTTTCTTCAGTTTTAAAATTTGTTATTCGCTTTTAATTTATAATTCCAACTTTGAACAACATCCCAATAAGTATCTGGATCCACTTCTCTTACAATTATTCCATCAACATCTATAACATAAATTGTATGTAAACGTGCATTTTTTAATTCTTCTACGCTTATTGGTGGATTTTTATAGTAAATATCGCATAAAGCTTTAACTTCGTTAATTTCATTTAGACTTCTATCTCTGGGCGGTTTAATAAAAAGTTTTGGAAGATTGAGTAAGTGATAAGGTGGAACTCCTAAAGCAAATTTATCAGCAAAAATGCTGTATCTAGCTATTTTGCTTGCCATTCTAGCTGCGCTATAAATTGAAGGATCCAAAGCATGATCTGGAGGAATAAAACCTGTTTCTATTTCTACAATTAATATGCCTCCTCCCTTAACACCATAAATATCGCAAGTTAAGTTTACTCCTAAGGGTTTTTCAACCTCCACTTCATACCCCTCACAAATAAGAAATTTAGCGCAAAGAACTTCCATTACTGAATGGTTAATTTTAACTAATCCTTTATTATGAAGTTCAGTTAATTTTCTTTGAATACGAAGCAATTTTTTAAAGGTTTTTTTATTCAATTCTTTACCTATTTTTTTTATAAAAAAGCTTAAGTCTTGAGCAAATTTATTATCATTTTTCAATTTTGTCGCCTAAATTAAAGTTAATACTTTAATATTATTGATAGAAAAGTTTTTAAGTAAAACCCCCTCTTTAAATCTAAATTGCTTAAGCCGAAAGTATGCTTAAATGCTGAAATTTAGGTGAACGAACCGATCGTCCGAACCTGCATTTAATTACGCCTAAAAAACGTAGTTAAATGCGGGGGAGGCAAATAGGGGGTTCACCTAAACCTCAGCATTTGGGCTTAGATCGGCTTAAGCAATTTATTATTTCTTAAAGTTTGCTTAAATGGATTATTGTATATTTTTTTAATTTTTATGGTGAAAAAAGGTTTAAACCTGTAGTTTGATCAAATTTCCTATAGAGCTTAAAATTTTTAAATTCAATTAAAAACATTTCCGCAGAAAATATTTTTGTTCCCTCAATTAAATGTCCTCCAAAAGCATTTCCCAGTTCATCGGAAAAAGTTATATGAGCATGAATGATTTTTTCTCCATTAAGTTCACCGATATTACCTATACATGAAGTTATTTCTAAAGGCTTATCTATTGAAATTTCACGATAAACCTTATTTTTTTGATCATAAAAACTAAATTTGGCTTTGGATACAGCACCTATAATCCAGAAAAGGCCTGAATCAACATTTTCAGCTATTTGCTTTATTGAATTTAAAAGATCACTATTAAAATCAAGTTTGTAAATTGAAAGTTCAATCTCTTTAGGATTAAATTTAATCATTTTTTTAACGCTCTAAAAATAAATATTTAAATTTAGAGCCGGGGGTGGGAATTGAACCCACATACTGCGGGTCTCTTCTTATTCTGCAGCCCGCCGCCTGAACCATTCGGCCACCCCGGCTTTCAATATTTTTTAAATAAAAAGAACCTTATTAAAGTTTTTCAATATATTTTTCAGCTGAAATAGCTGCTTTAGCGCCTTCACCAACAGCTGTAGTTATTTGTCTCCATTTTTTAGATGTGCAATCCCCCGCTGCAAAAACGCCTTCAGCACTAGTCTCCATTTCATCATTAACCTTAATATATCCTAATTCATCCTTTTCAACATCCGTTATAAACTCTGTATTAGGTTTCCTTCCAACAGCTATAAAAACTCCATCTATAGGCTTAATTTCCTCCCTTCCGGTTTTAACATTTTTAATAAGCAAGGCTTCAACCTTATCTTTACCAATTACTTCTTGAATAATAGTATTCCATATAATTGTTATTTTAGGGTTTGATAAAACTTTTTCCTGATTTATTTTTTCTCCTCTAAACTTATCTCTTCTATGAATTATATAGACTCTTTCCGCTATTTTACTTAAATATAAAGCTTCAACAAGCGCTGTATCTCCACCACCAACAACTGCCACTTCCTTTCCAGAAAAAAATGCTCCATCGCATGTTGCACAATATGAAACTCCTTTTCCAATAAGTTCAGCTTCACCTTTTACATTAAGCTTAGTTGGTTCAGCTCCAGAAGCTATTATTAAGGCTTTAGCTGTTAAAGATTCTTCTTCGCAAAAAACTTTTTTTTCTTTGCTTTTAACCTGTTTTACTTCACTAAATTTTATTTCAAGCCCAAACTTTTTTGCTTGTTCCTCCATTTTTTGAGCTAATTCGAAACCCTTAATCTCTAGAAAGCCAGGGTAATTTTCAATAACATCTGCTAGTAACATTTGTCCTCCAACAACTGTTTTCTCTATAAGCAAAGCATTTAATTTAGCTCTTTTAATATAAATTCCAGCTGTTAAACCCGCTGGTCCACCACCAATTATAATTACATCATAATTTTCCTCCATTTTATTTCTCTCCTTTTTTAAATCTTAAGGAAACTTTGGTGTTAAAGCTTTATTTTTACATGCATCTACACATCTAAAACATAATATACATTCTTGATGATTAAATTTTCCCCATGGATAATCTAAAATTTTAATTTGCATGGGACAAGCTTTGACACATTCAGGACATTTTTCACATTTAGTCAAGCTTCTATTTAATCCTAAGAAGCTAAATTTTCCAAATATGCCCATTAAAGCGCCTATAGGACATACATATCTACACCAAAATAAAGGAATTTTATAAATAGCAACAAAAAACAACCCAAGGATAAACATTTTAAAAGCAATTAAGTAAAGAGAGAAACTATTAATAAATTCTAATTCTTTATTAGTTATTGCTAATAAAATTAAACGTGGTAAGCTTCCGAATAAAATTCCATCTGGTGAAAAAAGAAAGAATGGTCCTTTAGCAAAATCTCCTAAAGCTTCCCTATAAGAATTCCAAATATTAAAGTGAACAGATAAACCTACTGTAGTGGAAATTAAAATTGTTAAAGCTAAAATTATAAATTTTAGCTTTAAAGCCTGCCTATGAGTTTTAAAAGATACTTGAGTAATTTTTCCTTTAATCTCTAAAATTGCTTCTTGAATAAATCCTATAGGGCAAGCCCAACTGCATAAAGCTCTTCCTATTAAAGCACCTAAAATAAGAATAACTGCTATAGATAATAGTGGGAAAAATCCTTCGCTTGCTGTAACTTGAATTACATCATAAACTCCATAAAAAGCGCTTATAGGAGAATTTATACTAACTAAAACTGGTAAATGAAGAGTTGAAGGTTTAATATTCCAATAAAATATTGCTTTATTAAAAATTAATGCATTAAAAATAAAAAAGGAAATTAATTGAAATGCTCTTCTTAAAAGCCAAATTTTAAATCTCAAATTTAAAATTTCCCCCTTTCATGGAATTAAAGGTGTATAAGATTTAAGAAGCTCATTTAACTTTTCAATTTGATTTAAATAAATTGCTAAAGTTAATAGAATTAATCCTAGTGTTAAAATCCATGAAGCTAAAATTCTCTTTATCATTTTTCATCTTCTCTTAAATTTTTTAAACGTTTTTTAAATCTTAATTAATATAAAAACTTTTTTGAGCTTATTTTTTATGCGCTAAACCTTTAATTTCTTGTAAGCTTTTAAATCCCTTTAATCGTAAATAACGTTTAATACCTAAATTCAATTCTTTAAAAATTTCAAAACCTTTATATTTAATTCCTGTTCCAATTTGAACAGCTGAGGCTCCAGCTAAAAACATTTCTATCGCATCTTTCCAATTTAAAATTCCTCCGCAACCAACAATTGGAAGATTAACGTTTTCATAAAGTTCATAAACGCATCTTAAAGCTATGGGTTTTATGCATGGACCTGATAAACCACCAATTTTAACTGATAAAATAGGTTTCATCAAATCAATGTTTAAAGCCATACCTTTAACAGTATTTATTGCTGTAATAGCATCAGCCCCTCCTTTTTCAGCTGCTTTTCCAACTTCAATAATGCTTGATACATTAGGGGAAAGCTTAGCGAAAACAGGTTTTTCAACTTTATTTTTTACAGCTTTAACTATTTCTTTAACTTTATGAGGGTTTTGCCCTATTTCTACACTTACTTCTTTAACTGTTGGACATGAAAAATTTAATTCTATGGCATCAGCATGCTCAGCTGCAATTTCAGCAGATTTAACATACTCCTTTATGTTAAAACCATAAATGCTGGCAATTAAAGGGATTTTAACCCCAAGTTTTTTAGCTGCATAAATTTCCTCTGAAATTTTTTTTATACCTGGGTTTGGCAGACCCATAGCATTTAATAAACCATATGGAAGCTCAATAATTGTCGGTCCTGAATAACCACTTCTAGATTTTAAACTTGAAGATTTAGTTACAACTCCTCCAGCCTCATTTTCTTCAGCTCTTTTAAAGGAGTATTTTGAATAACCTGAAACTCCTGAAGCTAAAATTAAAGGTGTTTTAAATTTTATTTTAGCTAACTCAAGTGAAATATCGATTTTCATTTTAATTTTCCCAATTAAAGCTAAAAATATTTTAAAAATAATAGAAGCAAACCTTATAGTTAAATAATGCTTTTTAATTAATGTTTAAATTTAGAATAAAGAAGGTAAAGGAAAATGAATGTTTATATTGCAGATTGTGAATTCGGATTTTTTATACTGAATGAAAAAGGCGAAGTTTTAGATAAGCTTTTGTTTAAATCACCTTTAGAAGCAGCTAAATCTTTAACTGAAGTTAATGAAGGTAAACTTTCTTTCGAGGCTTTATCTTTCTTTAAAAAATTAAATGAATTTGAAAAAATTATATTAGATAATGAAGGCTTAGCTAAAGCTTTAGAATCTAAATTTAAAATTGAAGTGCAAAAACCATGTTTGATAATAGATGAGTTTAGAAGAAACTTGGTTTCTACAGCTTTAAAACTTAAAATTTTAAAAAATGAGGAGGAAGTTGAAAATTTTCTTAGGGAAGTTGCTGTTGAAATAACGAGGGAAAAGCTAAAAGCCGCTGCAGCTAAAAAAGATCTTTATGTCATTCAAATTTCAAGAGCATTGGAAGATATTGATAAAACCTTAAATTTATTTGCTGGAAGAATAAGAGAATGGTATGGATTAATTTTTCCTGAATTAAACAATTTAGTTGAATCTCATGAAGCTTATATTAAGCTTATAATCGAGTTTGGAAGTAAATCAAATTTTACTTTAGAGAATCTTTTGAATGCAGGAATATCTGCTGAAAAAGCTGAGCAAATTTCTAAGGCGGCAATTAACTCTATTGGAGCTGAATTTCAAGATCTTAGCGTTTTAAAAGATTTTTGCTCTCAAACCTTAAGTTTATTTAATTTAAGAAAGCGAATTGAAAAGTATTTATCTAAGGTTACGAATGAAATTGCTCCAAATTTAACAGGGTTAATTGGTTCGATGCTTTCAGCTAAATTAATTTCTTTAGCTGGAGGATTAGGAAATTTAGCTAAAATGCCTGCAAGCACAATTCAAGTTTTAGGAGCTGAAAAAGCTCTTTTTAGAGCTTTAAAAACAGGCTCTAAACCTCCAAAACATGGCGTTATATTTCAGCATCCTATTCTTCATCAATCTCCTAAATGGCAAAGAGGAAAAATAGCTAGAGCTTTAGCTGGAAAAATAGCTATAGCCGCTCGTTTAGATGCTTTTAAAGGAGAATTTAAAGCTGAGGAATTAAAAAAAGATTTGGAAGAAAGAATTAAAGAAATTAAAGAGAAATATAAAAAGCCTATGAGGAAACCTTATGCTAAACGAAGAAATTAAACTTCAAGTTAAATTTCCAGGCGTTTACATTTTAACTTTTGAAAATGGAAAGGAAAGTTTAGCTACGAAAAATCTAGTTTTAGGAAAATCAGTTTATGGTGAAAAACTAATTAAATATAAAGGTGTAGAATATAGGCTTTGGGATCCTTATCGAAGCAAGCTTGCTGCTGCAATTTTAAAAGGTTTATCTATTATGCCAATTAAACCTAATGGAATAATTCTCTATTTAGGCGCTGGCTCAGGAACAACTGTAAGTCATGTAAGCGATATTATAAATAATAATGGAAAAGCTTATTGCGTTGAATTTGCTGCAAGAGTTATGAGAGAATTAATTAATAATGTTTGCATTTATAGAAAAAATTTAATTCCTATATTTGCTGATGCCAGATTTCCAGAAAAATATCCTATCTTAATACCTAAAGTTGATGTTATATATTGTGATGTTGCTCAACCAGATCAAACTAAAATTCTTTTAGAAAATGCTAGGCTTTATTTAAAAAATGATGGATTTATTATGTTAGCTTTAAAAGCTAGAAGCATAGATGTAACTAAAGAACCATCGAAAATCTTTAAAGAAGAAATTGAAGTGTTAAAATCTAATGATTTTAAAATTCTTCAATCAATAAGGCTTGAGCCTTATGAAAAAGATCATGCATTTATTCTAGGGATTAAAAAGGTTATTTAAGCTTTAACTGAGAAAACTCATCCTTTATTTTTTTAAGGGTTTTCCAAGATTTTCTAACAATAGGTGGAAAACATCCATTTTCTTTATACCATTCTTTAAGGAAATTTATTGTTTTTGGATCTGATGGATAACCTGAATTATGAAGAATTACTCCCCCTACTCCTCCTAAAAAATTTTCAATAGGTTTTCCTTCAGGTTTCACTTCTATATCATAAACTGGTTCAAATAATTTACTATCCTCAATTTTAACAACTTTAGCCAATTGAATATCTGAATTAAATAAATTGTTTACAGCTTTACCCCATTTAATTAAAAACTTTTTTTGTTTTTGTGTTTCATTACAAAAAAGGTTAAACCAACTTTTATTTTCAATCAATCTTTTACTAAAAATTGCTTTAACAAAGTTTATGCGATAAGCCACTGCAATATAATCTCCAATTTTTAATTTTAAAGCCTTAATTTTCTTAAGTTTAAATCCGCTTAATTTAAAAAGAATATGATTTGGGGAAACTTTAACCTCCCGATTATTATTTAAAGTTATTTTTAAAATTTTTTGTGGGGGATGCTTAGTAAAATCTGTTATTTGAAATGGTTTAACTCTTAAGGTTTCAGGTTCAATTGAAAATGCATAAAATTTTTCTTCATTTAAATTTTTAAGTTTATTTTCTACAAGCTCTCCAACATTTACTAAATCTATTTCACCTTTATTATTAATTATTAAAATTTTTTCAGAATAAGGTAAAGAACCAAAATCCCCATATTCTCTTTTTAATTTTTCTATAATATTATCTCTATGAACTTTAGCTAAAATGCTTGCAGCTGAAACAATAGGATATTTTTTATCAGCATGATGCTCAGAAACAATTTTTACTTTAAATGAAAGATTATTTAATATTTGTTTAGCGAATCTAAATGGATTCGCATCTGAAGCATCTACATAGGCTAAATCTGGTTTTAGTTTATCAATAATTTGAGCCATGCCTTTAGCTTCTAAAAAATTTAACTTCATCAATTTTTTAGCTTTAAATACAGCTTCATCTATTTCTTTTGGAAGAAACTCGATAAAACTATAGTTATCAACAGTCTTCTTTATAATCTCGCTTAATTTTTCTCTAGTTTTTGAGGAAAGAGCTTTTGAATCTTTAACTCCTATTAAGGAAAGTTTTGAAATATTTTCTTTTTGAATAGCTATGCCTGCGATTACTAATGGCCCTATAATTGGGCCTCTGCCAGCATCATCTAAACCTGCGATAATCAATTTTTATTTCTCCATTAATGTCTTACTTTTTTAGTTCTAATATGATTTCCTTTAAAATTTCTTTTGGTAAGCTTTCTCTATTTTCTAAAGTTACCTCAAAAACTTTATAATTTTCAAGTCCTTTTAAAAAATCATCTTTAACTTTATAATGAATTGTTGCTATTAAAGGTTTTTTACCATTAATAATTTTTTCAATTGCCTTTTTAAATTCAAAGCTAAAAAATTCCATTGGCCCCAACTCATCTACAGCTATTAAATCTATATTAGGATTGCTTTCAGCTTCATTAATTGAAGATACACCAATATCGTTTAAATCCTTTAAATTAACTTTATATTTTCCAAGTTTTGGTCCAAAAACTTGATTTATATGAGCTAACCACCCCTCTTTTTTTGAAGTTAAATCTTTAATTTTAAAGCCAACTCTAACTCCTTTAACCCTAACTTCGCTGCTAATAAAACCTCCAACATTAAATCCCATCTTTTTTAACTCTTCTATTAAATAAAGCATTATTGTTGTCTTTCCAACTCCTGGTTTACCAGTTAAAAATATTTTTTTACCCAATTTTTGAACCCTTTAACAATTAAGTTTTTAAGCTAAAATTAATGTTTTTGTAAAGGTAAAAATGAATGAAAAACTTGTTTTAGAACAGTTTTTTGAAGGAAAAATTAAAATTTTAATTCCGAGAACCTTAACCAATAAAGCTTTAGTATTTTATAATCCAGTAATGGAGTTGAATAGAGATTTAACTATTGTTGCAGTTGAAGCTTATGCGAAATTAAGCAATTGCAAAGATTTTTTAGCTTGTGATCCTATGGCCGCTTCAGGAGTAAGAGGAATAAGGTTAGCTGTTGAAGTTGAAAATATAGAAAGAAAAAAAATTATATTAAATGATATTCACCCTCTATCATACAAAATTATTCTTAGAAATATTGAGGAAAATAATGTTGAAAATGTTTGCGAAGCATTTAATATGGATGCAAATATGCTTTTAGGTTTGCATGCATCGCCAAAAAATAGATTTAACTTTATAGATTTAGATCCTTTCGGTTCGCCTGTTCCATTTTTGGATTCAGCATTAAGAGCTTTAAAAAGCGGTGGTTTAATTGCTTTAACAGCAACAGATGTGGCACCATTATGTGGAGTCCATCCATATGCCGCCTTTAGGAAATATGGTGGTTTTCCTTTAAGAACTGAATATTGCCATGAAATAGCTGTTAGACTTTTAATTGGTTGCTTAACTTTTTCAGCTGCTAAACATAATATTGGCATTAAGCCAGTTTTCAGCTATGCTACTAATCATTACATTAGAGTTTATGCTTTATGCTATTATGGCGCTTCTTTGGCTGATGAATCAATTAAAAAACTTGGTGTAATAGGACATTGCTTTAATTGCATGAATAGAATATGGATTCAGGAATTTTTTAATTTACCAGTTAAATGTGATTTTTGCATGGAAAAATTAAGTTATGCAGGTCCATTATGGATTAAAGAAATAATTGATAAAAGTTTTTGCGAAAAAATGCTTGTTGAACTTCAATCTAAAGATTTTAAATTAAAGCAAAGAGAAGAAAAACTTTTAGTTAAGGTAATTGAGGAAGCTGAAGCTCCACCAACCTATTATGTAATAGATAAAATTTGCGATAAGCTAAATATTCGTTCAATAAAAGTTGATGATGCTATTTTAAAATTAAAGGAAAAGGGTTTTTTAGCTTTTAAAACACATTTTAAAGGCTCTGGTTTAAAAACAAATGCTACCATAAATGACTTAAAAAATATTTTAAAGGAGTCATCCAGTAAAGTTTAAGCATAAAATATAAATTTCTGAGCTTTCTTTTCTACTTGCTAAAGGTTTAATCATTTTAATTTTTTTAAATTTATGTTTTAGCTCTTCCTCAAGAAATTTTAATTCTTTGCTTTGAAGCATTTTAACAAGAAAATTTCCTCCTTTTTTAAGTGTTTTCTCAGCTATTTCAAATGCTTTTTTAGCTAAATAATATTGTCTATAAGCATCTAATTCTGAAATTCCAGAAAATTTTGGTGATGCATCTGAAACTATAACATCAAATTTTTCACCATTTGTTAACTCAAGAATTTTAAATGCAGCATTTTCAGATGTTAAATCTAAAACTTCAGTTTTAACATTGTTTAGGTTAAAGGGTTCAATAGGTTTAATGTCCACTCCATAGATGAAACCCTCATCTCCAACTATTTCTCTAATTGCTTGAATCCATCCTCCTGGAGCTGCTCCTAAATCTAAAACTTTATCTCCTTTTTTTAAAAAGAAAGGGTTTTTTTCAGCTATTTGCAAAATTTTAAAGGCCGCTCTACTTCTATAACCTAAGCTAGAAGCTAATTTATGAAATTGATCTTTTCGTCTTTTTTCAAGCCATATTTTGCTTTTTTTAACCATTATATTGTGAATCCTGATTTTCCTTTTTTAAAACTTTCATTAACCATTGAGTTAATTTTTCGCATTTAATCGGAGATATTTCAGCTTCAGGCTCTAACTCACATTTATTTTCAATGTCGCAGAAAGCGCATGGAACATCAGCTATAGAGTTTACCTTAGTAAATTTATGTTTAATCATTATTCTATAGGTCCATTTACCTTCATGAAGCTCTTTTTTTCGTTCAATTAAACCTTTTTTTTCAAGCTTTAAAATAGCTCTTGAACCATCTTTGCTATTTATATTAGCTTCCTTCCATAAATCTGTTTGTAAAATTCCTTTTTCTTGAGAATTTTTTAACACCTTTAATATTTCCTGTTCGTTAACGTTTTTTCTAGGCATTTTAAATTCCCTAATTAAGAAATTTTAGCTCCATTTGGAACATCTTTATCTATTGACAGTAGGGAAACGATGTTTTCTGATACAGCAGCTAAAAGCATCCCTTCCGAAATTATTCCAGCAATTTTAGCTGGTTTTAAATTAGCTAAGAAAACTACTTTTTTTCCTTTAAGTTCTTCAGGAGTATAATACCCTACTAAACCTGAAATTGTTTGCTTTACGCCTAACTCGCCTAAATCCACAAGAATTTTATATAGTTTTTTTGTCCCTTCAACACGCTCTACAGAAGTTATAGTTCCAACTCTTAAATCAAGTTTTTGAAAATCATTAATATCAGCTTGAGCCAATTAAATTCACCATTAGCAAATTTAAATTTACTCATTGAACTTGATTTATTATTATACTATTTTAAAATAAAAATCTTTTTTTAAATTGTTAAGTGTATATATGCAAAGGAAGGGATTTCTGCTTGAAAGAAATAAAAAAAGCAGAGATAGTTTTTCAACCTTTAGGCAGAAGATTTATAATGTATGCTGGAGAATCCCTATATTTAGCTGCTAAAGCTGCAAATGTAGAAAGTTTATGCGGTGGAAAAGGCTTATGCGGTAAATGTAGAATAATAATTAAAGAAGGAGAGCATCTTCTTTCTTCTTTCTCAACCGCTGAAAAAAAATTTCTTTCAAAAGAAGAAATTAATGAAGGATACAGATTAGCTTGCCAAACCATTATTGAGAATGCTGGAAAAATTATAGTTGAGGTGCCTTTTGAAAGCAGAGTTGGAAAACAAAGACTAGCTGTTTCAGGAATGGAAGCTAAAGTTGAGTTTAATCCTAATATTAAAAAGTATTTTCTTGAGGTTCCCCCTCCAACATTAAGCGATTTTAAACCAGATTTTGAAAGAATAATCGAAGGTTTAAAGGTTAAGCATAATTTAAACATAAAGCATATAAGTTATTATGCTTTAAAAAATTTACCCATAATTCTTCGAAATAGCGGATTTAAAATTACCTTAACTGTTAAAGCTGAAAAAGAAATTGTTGATGTTGAAGAAGGCAATAAAGAAAAAGAGCTTTATGGATTTGCTGTTGATATTGGAACAACTAAAGTTGCAGGCTACTTAATGGATTTAAATAGAAATAAAGTTGTTGCTACTGCTTCAATGATGAATCCTCAAATACCTTATGGAGAAGACGTTATTTCTAGAATTTCATATGCCTCAAAAAATCCTTTAAATCTTGAGGTTTTGCATAAAACCATAGTTGATGGAATTAATCAACTTATAAAAGAAGCTTGCGAAAAAGCAGGTATAAACCCAAAATTAATTTATGAATTAGTTATTGTTGGCAATACAGCTATGCATCATATATTCTTTAATATTAATCCTAAGTTTCTAGCTTTATCACCTTATATCCCAACTTTAAAAAAATCTCTTTATGTTAAAAGCAAGGATTTAAACATAAATATTCATTCAGAAGCTGAAGTATATTCTCTTCCTTTAATTGCAGGTTTTGTTGGAGCAGATGCTGTAGCTGATATTTTAGCTACTGAAATCTATAAGCTTAAAGATAAAACCTTGTTAATAGATATAGGAACGAACACTGAAATAATTTTAAGTGATGGTTTAAATTTAATATGCTGCTCTGCAGCTTCAGGCCCAGCTTTCGAAGGTGCGCATATAACGCATGGAATGAGGGCTGCAACAGGCGCGATAGAAAAAATTTGGATAAATCCTGAAGATTTA
>CAZSNM010000002.1:0-84581 GCA_964608455.1 uncultured Candidatus Bathyarchaeia archaeon
TTTAGAAAACTAGCTTTAATATGAAAAAAGACTTGCATCAACCTTTTTAGGCTTTGGAATAAACTCTCCCACAGCCGTTGGCACAGATCTACTTCACGGCTTCCTCATGAAATCTGTTGGTTCTATGAAACATTTTAACCAGAAGACCGTCAATGGAGAATTGACGAAGCAACTACTAATCGGTGCGGCGCCCGCCTCTCTAATGGGCGCATTGTTAACATCTCATCTAGCCAAAGGAAGCCTCAACCAGGTTAACGCATGGATCATCTTCACACTTTCAGGTTTACTAATCCTCACCGGCGCATTAACGCTAGCTCAAACGTTTGCCTCAGCTAAATTATCCGGTCAGAAGCTATTACTTGCAGCCCCCTCCTCTGTTTATAAGGCGATGGCCCTTATAGTAGGCTTTGTAGTAGGCTTTTTAGTCAGCGTCACCTCCATCGGTGCTGGCGCCTTATTAATGCCCTTCCTACTCCTATTCTTTCCTATCTCTCTACGCCATGTGGTTGGGACCGATATATCGGTGGCTGCCATTCTTACAGCGATACCAGGACTCACCTACCTTTACTTTGGATTAGTAAACCTGAAGCTATTAGGTTTACTGCTCATCGGCTCGGTACCCGGAATTTTGATTGGAGCCAGTTTAAATCATATGGCGCCAATTAGGGCTATAAGGCTTTTATTAGGCGTCATTTTAACCATCATAGGGTTCATCATGATATTGTTTAGGTGATTGGAAATGATTAAAAAGCAAGTTTTGGAGGATTTGAAGCAAAGGCTTGAAGGCGAAACGGCTGAGGTAGTCTTAAAATGGGCGTTAAATAGGTTTCATCCGAAAATAGCCCTCGCTTCCAGCTTCAGCGCCGAGGACGTTGTGTTAATAGACATGTTATGTAAGTTGCAGGAAAACCCCCGTATCTTTACTATAGACACGGGCAGGCTACCTCAAGAAACATACACCTTAATTGACCGAATAAGGAACAAATATAGCGTAACCATAGAGGTTTACTTCCCTAGAACAGAGGATGTTGAAGCAATTGTCAGAAACCACGGCTTAAACCTGTTCTACAAAAGTTTGGATTTAAGGGTTCTATGCTGTAATGTGAGGAAGGTTGAGCCCCTGAAAAGGGCCTTGAAAAACTTAGAGGCTTGGATAACAGGTTTGAGGAGAGAGCAGTCTCCTTCTCGAAGGGGAATATCGAAAATAGAGTTGGATCAAGACCATGGTGGATTGATAAAGGTCAACCCGATCGCAGACTGGTCTAGAGAGCAAGTATGGGATTACATAGTGAAAAATAAGGTTCCATATAACGAGCTTTACGATAAGGGATACGCTAGCATAGGTTGCGCCCCTTGCACAAGGCCGGTTAAACCAGGAGAAGAGGAGAGAGCTGGTAGATGGTGGTGGGAAAATAGTGGCGTAAAGGAATGCGGGTTACATCACAACTTCAGGATCAAAATTAAACCTTAAAAATAGGGGACATAGATTGGTTTCAGAACCCTATGGTGGTAAATTAGTATTAAGTGTGATGAATGAAGAGGAGAGAGCGAAGTGGTTAAGCGAGTTTAATGAGCTTCCAAGATTAGAGATGGATAAAAGAGCGGCATTGGATGTCGAGAAAATCGCCTTCGGGGCTTACAGTCCTTTGGAGGGGTTTATGATCGAAGACGAGTACCTAAGCGTGTTGCATAAGGAAAGACTGATGAATGGCTTACCTTGGACAATTCCCATAATATTCACTCCAACAATCACGTGGGTGGCGAAGGATACGAATGTGGGAGAAAAGGTGGTGTTGTGTTTTCGAGGAAGGCCAATTGCCATCCTAGAAGTGGAGGATAAGTTCACATATAATAAGAGGGAGCTCGCCGAACAAGTTTATGGTGTGTATGATCCCTGTCACCCAGACGTAAGGAAAATTCAAGCCTCCGGAGAAGTTGCCTTGGGAGGTAAGGTGAAGTTGATTCAACCCGTCACAAAGCTTGAAGCATTTCGAGAACTAACACCTAGCGAAGCTCGTGGAGAATTTGAGAAAAGAGGGTGGTCCACGATCGCCGCGTATCAGACTAGGAACCCTCCTCATTGGGCTCACGAGTACATTCAAAGATGTGTGTTGGAAATTATGGACGGCCTCTTTATTCATCCAGTTATCGGTGAATTGAAGCAGGGAGATTTTCCCCCTGAAGCCATAATTCAAGGCTATATGTACCTGGTGGAGCATTATTATCCGAAAAATAGAGTGCTCCTCTCCCCGCTTTCCATTTCCATGAGATATGCTGGACCCAAGGCAGCCGTGTTCTTAGCGATCATAAGAAAAAACTACGGTTGCACCCATTTCATCGTAGGAAGGGACATAGCCGGCGTGAGAAACTACTATGAACCCTATGCAGCCCATAAAAAGCTTAAGGAGTTAGACATTGGCATAGAGCCAATTCTCTTCAAGGAATCATTTTACTGTAAACGATGTCATATAATGGCAACGGAGAAAACCTGTGGCCACTCAGCAAAAGATCGAGTAGAAATTCGCATGACGCTCATTAGGGATATGATAGCTCAAGGGATCAAACCTTCAAGCGACGTGATGAGACCTGAGATCGCAGAAATTCTGTTCAATTTCAGAGAAAAATTGCGGTGTGATTGGGGGGAAGAAGGCGATTGATGTAGTCCATCTCCTGTGCAAACCAGAAAATAACGTTATTTTAGAGCTCATGAAAGTTGGAGGAGGAAAGTCTTTATATGTATTTCTTACGGCTCAAGCATTTAAACATAATTTTTACGCTGATATTGGCTTACATTCTTTTTGGCAGATAGTAAATAGTAACGCATCCTCAATAATAGAGGTGAGTAAGTATTATAGATTCATTAGAAAGATTTGTTGGAAAGTATGCTTTAGGATATGAAAAAGGCGAAGGATCGAATCACTTCCTAAGAATCAAAGTGGTTGGGGGAGAATTAACTACCACTCAAGCTAAAGCGATAGCTGAACTTTCTGAAACTTATGGAAAAGGATACCTAGAAATAACTACTAGGCATGACATTCAATTACATTGGATCGAAGATGAAGATGCTCCAGAAATATTCGCTAAGCTTGAAGAGGTAGGCTTAACCACAGATATGTGCGGTCAAGCTTATCCGGAAGCTAGATATGGCGATGTGAGAAACATAGTTTCATGCCCAGTCTCAGGCGTGCAAAAAGGAGAGCTTATTGATACTTTACCAATAGTTAAAGAAGCTGTAAAGTTTTTTACAGGCAAGAAAGAATATTTGGATTTACCAAGAAAATTTAAGATAGCCACATCTGGATGTCCGTTAAACTGCATTAAGCCTGAGATTAACGATTTAGCTCTTATAGCCGTTAAAACAGAGAATAGCATAGGATTTACTGCTTTAATTGGAGGAGGAATCGGTCCCCCTCCAATGTTGGCTAGACCTCTGAACGTTTATATACCGCCTGAAGAAGTTTTAAGCTTTCTTAAAGCTATCATAGAAGTTTATAGGGATTATGGAAGCAGAGAATCTAAAGCTAAAGCTCGCTTTAAATGGATGGTTGAAGCTTTAGGAATAGAAAAAATCAGAATGCTTATAGAAGAGAGATTAGGTAAAAAGCTTGAAATCTTTGATGCAAAAACCTTAAAGCTGAATTGGGGAGAGCATATAGGCTATCAGCCTCAAAAGCAGGATGGCTTATTCTTTCTTGTAGTTCCAATTCCGTTGGGTATGTTAACTGCTGATAAATTTTTAAAGATCGCACAGATAGCAGATGATTATTGCGAAGGGAAATTTAGGCTTTCACCACTTCAAAAGATAGTTTTAATAAACATTCCTGAAGAAAAGTTGAACGAAGTTAAAGAAAGGCTTGAGCAAATAGGCTTTTCTATGAATGGGTCTTTTCTAAGGTGGACTACAGTTGCCTGTCCAGGGCACTTCTGCGGAAAAGCTTTAGAAAATCCTAAAGTTAGGGCTTTAGAAGTTATAAAGCATTTAGAAAATGTTCTTAATGGTAAGCTTGAAAATGGATACATTAGAATATGCTTTAGTGGTTGTCCTAACAGCTGTGGTCATCATGCTATAGCTGATATAGGGCTTCAGGCGGTGAAGCTGAGAGGTAACAATCCTATGCCAGCATACGATATTTATCTCGGGACGGAGACAAAGGTCTCTAAGCTTTTTCTTAAAGCTGTTCCAGCCGATAAAGTTAAACTTAAGCTAGAAGGCATTCTTAAGGCTTACTTAAATTCACGAGATGAATTTAAAAGTTTTAGAAATTTCGCTGAAAGTTTATTGACGAGGGGAAGCTTGAATGAGTATAAAGTTTGAAAAAATAGGTGAAGATAGGTTTCTTTTAGAAATTTTAGGTTACACTTGTCCATATCCAACACTTTACACAGTAAAGACTTTAAGCAAGCTCAGCCCAGGAGATTTATTGGAGGTTGTAACAGATAGCCTTCCTTCATGCGAAACTATACCTCAAACGGTAGAGAAGAAGGGGCATAAAGTATTAAGCGTGACTCAAATTGGAAAGGCACTTTGGAAGATAAAGATAAAAGTATAAGGAGGAGATTGCTTTGAAAACTAAAGACATTGTTTTAATAGCATCCTTTTCTGCTATGTGGACTGTTTTACAGATTTACCTCGGGCCGATTGTTGGACGATTTTCTATAGGTCCATTATCCTTTCATGGAACTGTGAATCGCGTAGTAGGTTGGCTTCTTATGACTGTTTTAGCAGAGCAAACAACAGGTTTTGGAAAAATAACCTTAATGGCGGTTATAGCAGCTCTTGGAACTAGGCCCATAAGAGGAAACATTCTTGAAGGGATCATTGTAGGTGTAGGCTACGCCTTCGGAGGACTAATTTTTGATGTATTAATTAATTTAAAATCCCAAAGAGGGAGAGGATTCTATACCTTGGTATCGATAGTTTCTGGATTATCAGCTTCGATTCCATACATAGCTTCTAAAATTTATTTTTTAGGCTTTTCAGGCTTTATGATGGCTTCTCCTGCCTATATATTTTCAATAGCTAAAGGGGTTTTCTTTAGCATCTTGGGCTCTAGCTTAGGTTCAGGGGTTAACGCTTCCTTAAGATATTTAAAAAAGGCTTATAGCTGAAAAAATTAAAGTGCATTAATGTGCTTGGCTTAAAATTTCTGAAATAAGTTCATGATCAATTTCGGAAACGTTGTATATTTTACCTTCTCTTTGAGGCTTGTAAACTTTTTTAATCATCTCTATTCTATCCTTTAGGCTTGGACATTCTTTAAGCCATTCTTTATATTTTTCCATAGATTCTCTAAGCTTTGGATACCTCGATATTATTTGATTACCATTCTTCTTTAAAAAATCTAAAATGTACTCATAGTATGAAAAAACGCTATCTGCCGATATAACTAATATATCGCCTTCCTTTAATTTTCTAGCAAGCTTTATAGCGTAAGCAAATCCCATACCTGTTGATGGACCTGCATAAATTCCTTCCTCCCAAAGTTTTATTAAAGCCGCATAAGTATCTAGGTCATCTACAGTAACTACTTCTCCACCTAATGTTGGAGAGTATATTTCTGGGCTCCATTCGCATCCATTAACTATATGGTGCACGCCTGGCACATGATGCTCCTTAGGAGGTTGCACACCTACGATTTTAACCTTACTCCCTTCCATTCGGTTTCCTAAAGACAATCCCATAAATGTCCCTACACTTCCAAGTTGAACAGGTATGTAATCAACTCTATCGAGTTGCTCCTTTATTTCTTGCCAAGTCATGAATAAATGGGAAAGAACGTTTTGCCAGCTATTGTATTGATCTATGTTTACTAGCTGAAGACGGTTATGCTCAGCTAGCGATCTTGTAAAGAAAACTGTTGTCTCCCTTGGACAAAGATCGTATTCCTCAGTTATATGTATAATATCAACTCCCAATGCTGTAAGAATTTTAATATTTTCTTTAGGTATTTTAGGTGGAACTACAGATATAAGCCTTCTTCCTTCTTTTATAAATTTTAAGCCTAATTCTCTAGCAAAGTTTCCTGAAGATGCTGAAATTATAGCTTTTCTCGAATTTATATATCCTTTTTTAGCAAGATCTTCCAGTATAAAAAGAGCTGGTTTACGCTTTATGGTTCTTAACGGATCCTCATCAATATTTTTAGGATATTCCCTTTTAAGGAAAATATTAACTTTGCCGTTAGATAAACCCTTAACTTCTTCTATCCTTGTTGGTTTAAGCTCTTCTTTGTATATGGCTTCTATAATTTTTATCGCCTTCACGCCAATAGTATAATTATAACTGCGTTATAAATTTTACGCAGCTATGATGCTTAAATTTTGAAGCGCTAAGCTTAGTAAATAACAAAAACTTCATAAAGCTTAAAAGCGCTTTACGCAAAAACATACTTTTGTTTTTAGGCGAATATTAATGATTAAAAAATGCTTTAATGAGGAATCTCCTGAATATGTTAGGATAAGTTTTGCAGCTGCTATAACGCTTAGATTTATGCCAGGAAAATTCTTTAGAGATGCAAAGCTTTATTGTCTTAATCTTCTGTTAGCATATAATGATGGATGCGTTGGCAAATGTGCTTACTGTGGACTCTCCAAATCTAGAGTAATAAGTAAGCCATGGATTGATCAAAGTTTTATTCGAGTAGATTGGCCTATTGTTCCTTTAAAGGAATTCATTAAAAGAATGGAAAAATGTCCTCATATAGAAAGAGTATGCGTTTCAATGATTACGCATAGGAAAGCTCCTGAAGATACATTAACGATTGTAAGAAATCTTAGGGAAAAAACGGATTCTATATCTTCTTTAATAGCTCCAACAATTGTTAATGAAGGTTGGCTATGTAAGCTTAAGGATGCTGGAGCAGATAAAGTTGGCATAGCAATAGATGCGGCAACTCCTAAGCTTTTTGATAAATTAAGGGGTAAAGGAGTTGGAGGCCCACATAGATGGAGTTGGTACTGGAGAATCGCTGAAAAGGCTTTAGAAATATTTGGAAGACATAATGTAGGAATTCATCTTATAGTTGGCTTAGGTGAAACTGAAGAAGAAATGGTTATGACCATTCAAAAGGCTTACAATATAGGGGCCTTAACGCATTTATTTTCTTTCTTTCCAGAGCCTGGCTCACTGCTTGAATTTCTTCCTCAACCTCCAATAGGAAAGTATAGAAGGATTCAGCTAGCAAGATACTTAATAAATAAAGGTATATCAACTTACGAAGAAATGAAGTTTGATGAAAAGGAAAGAATAATAGATTTTGGAGTAAGCAAAGAAACTTATGATAAAATTATTGAAAGCGGTCTTCCTTTTATGACTTCTGGTTGCGCAGGTAGAAGCATGGAAAATGCTTGTAATAGGCCTTTTTCTGATTGCACTCCATATCAAGCATATATAGGTGAGATGAGGAACTTTCCTTTTAAACCAAGCGAGGAAGATATCTTTATAATAAAAAAACAAATTAAAGATTATTCAGACACCCCTATTAAGGTATGGATTAATAAAAATGAGGATTCAACTGATGTCTTTTAATGCTAATGAAATTATAAGTGAATGCTTTCAAAGCAAGCCTTCAGAACTAAAGCTTCTATTTAGGGAAGCATTTGAATTACGTAGGAAAAATTTCCCAAATGTTATTTATTTTTATTCACCTGGAGTAATCCGCTTTGCTTCATCATTTAATGATGCAAAAAGCTTGCTTAAATTTCCAGCCATTTCAATAACTGGAAGAAAATGCTATCTTAATTGTGAACATTGTAAAGGAAAGCTTTTAGAAAGAATGATTCCTGCTGAAACCCCTCAAAAATTGTTTAAAATATGCCTTAAAATTAAGGAGGCAAATGGAGAAGGATGTCTCATTAGTGGAGGGAGCTCTAAGGATGGGCATGTACCTTTAATAAATTTTATACCAACAATTAAAAAAGTGAAAAAGTTAGGATTAAAAATTGTTGTGCATACAGGTCTTATAGATCAGAATTTAGCTGAAGCACTTGCATCAATAGATGTTGATGGAGTCATGATAGATATAATTGGATCAAATGAAACCATCAACAAGGTATATCATCTTAATTCTACTATAGAAAGCTTTGAGAATTCCCTTTCTCTTTTAGAATCAAACACTATACCATCAATTCCACATATAGTTGTTGGATTGCATTTTGGAAAGTTAAAGGGAGAAAAAGAAGCGTTAAAAATGGTAGCGAGACATCGAATCGCTGCTTTAGTAATCGTTTCATTAATGCCTTTAGAAGGTACAAGAATGGAAGATGTAGCTCCTCCTTCTCCTATTAAGGTTGCAAAAGTAATCTTAGCTGCAAGATTTTTAATGCCTAATATACCTTTACTTCTTGGCTGCGCCAGCCCTAGAGGATTATATAAAATTTATCTAGACGCTTTCAGTATTAAAGCTGGAGTAAATGGAATAGCTTATCCAAGCGATGAAGCTTACGGTTTAGCTAACAAATTAAAATTAAAAGTTAAAACCTTCAATGAATGCTGTTCTCTTTTATGGAAGGAGTTTTGTAAGAGGGAAAAAACTTGAAAATATGGCGATTTATAGATACGGGAGCTCGTAGCGCAGCAGAGAATATGACATTAGATCAAGTCCTTCTTGAATGCAGAGCAAAGCGTTTAATCCCTGATACTATACATCTTCTTAGATTTAAACCCTCTTCAGTGCTAGTAGGATATCATCAAAATGTGGAACACGAAGTGAGGCTTAATTATGTTATAGAAAAAGGTATAGATGTAAATAGGAGAATTACTGGAGGAGGTGCGATATACTTTGATGAATCATCTATCGGATGGGAGATAATAGCTTTAAAAAGCTCTATTCCACCATATAAAAGCATTGAAGAGCTTTTTGAAATGATGTCTAAAGGAGTGATTGAAGCACTTAAGCTTCTTGGAGTGCAAGCATCATTTCGCTTAAAAAATGATGTTGAAGTTAACGGTAAAAAGATCTCTGGAACTGGCGGGACAGAATATGAAGATGCATTTTTATTTCAAGGCACATTGCTTGTAAATTTTGATGTTGAAACTATGATAAAAGCATTGAGGATACCAATTGTAAAGCTTAAAGATAAAGAGTTAAATTCAATTAAAGAAAGGATTACTTGTCTTAAATGGGAATTAGGCTATGAACCAAATTATGAAGAAATTAAAAAAGTGTTAAAACTTGGATTTGAGAAGGCGCTTAAAGTAAAGCTTGAATATGGGAATCTTACTAAGGAAGAAGAAACTCTTTTCCATGAAAAGCTGCCTTGGTTTAGCTCAAAAAACTGGATATTTTTGGATAGAGGGGCTTCAAAAGAGGCAGCTTTAGTTTATAGTATAGCTAAAAAGCCTGGAGGAATTATTCAGGTATCTCTAGCTTTAGATGAAGAAGCTAAATTTATTAAAAGCATATTTATAACAGGAGATTTTTTTGTTTTTCCATCCCGAGCTATTTATGATCTTGAATCAAGATTAAAATTTACTTCATGTGATGAAAGCGAAATTAAAGAAGTAATTTTTAACTTTTTTAAAGAAAGAAAGGTAAAGATGCCTAAGATATCTCCTGAAGATATAGTAGATGCAATCCTAGAAGCTATAGATAAAATTTCCTATAAAAACTTTGGCTTTACTAATGAAGAAATAAATCATATATATCCTGTTACGAAGAATGCAAAAAATGTTTTGCTTGGAGAATGTGAGTTTCTTCTCTTGCCTTATTGCGCCAAACATTTAGCCTGCAAGTATAGAAAGGTAGAGGGATGCGTAAAATGTGGCATGTGTTCTGTCGGAAAAGCTTATGAATTAGCTGAAGAAATTGGCATAACACCATTAACCATTCAAAATTTTGAGCATTTAATAGATGTATTAGAAGCGATGAAGAAATCTGGTTGTAAAGGATTTATTGGCTGCTGCTGCGAAGCATTTTATCAAAAGCATCGAGAAGATCTTGAAAAATTTGGAATTCCTGCTTTACTTATTGATATAGATGATAGAACATGTTATGATTTAGATAAGCAAAAGGAGGCTTACAAGGGAAATTTTGAAGCTCAAACAAAGCTTAAATTAGATATTCTTTTTAAAATTGCTAAGCTTCTTCAAAGGAGATTAGCTAATGCTTGATGTAGTGATTGTTGGAGCTGGCCCTGCAGGAATTTCTTCAGCATTAAAATGCGCCAAAAACGGATACAATACCTTAATTATTGAAGAAGGCAAAGGAATCAAACCATGCGGTGGAGTGGTTCCAATAGCACTTTTAAGTGATTTAAAGCAAAAGCTTGGGCTAAAAATGCCTTTAAGCTTATTAAGCTATCCTAAAATGCTTGGATTGTTTTATGTACCGCCCAGTGGCAAAGAAAAGGGGGGCTTTGTAAAAGGCTACAAAATTTTAAACATCAATAGATGCCTTTTTAATGAATGGCTTCGTTTAATTACTAAGGATCGATATATACCAATTTTGTTTAACGCTAAATTTATAAAATTTCAAGAAGAGAAAGAACATATTAAAGTTTTTATAAAAAAGGATGATGCTATTTTAAAGATTAAAACCAAGTATTTAATAGGTGCTGATGGAGTTTTTTCAAGGGTGCGAAAGCAAATTTACCCTAACCTCGATACGGATGTTACAGCAATTCTCCAAGAATATTGGGATGCGAAAGGAGATTTTAATGAATTTTTCTATATGTTTTTTAGAAAGGCCATTACGCCTACTTATGGTTATGTTATTCCAAAAAATAAACTCTTCATTATTGGAACAGGAGTTCCAAAAAAAGATGTTGGGAAGCTTCAAGATTGCATTATGAAATTTAAAAAATGGTTGAAAGAGGAATTTTGCTTTAAGCCTTTATTCTTGAAAAAGACAGAAATAGGTTTTATACCGCGATTCACACCTGTGATTGGAAAAAGGAATGTCATTTTGGCTGGAGACGCTGGAGGTTTTTGCAATCCTTTCTCTGGAGAAGGGATTAGATTGGCAATTGAAAGTGGAGCAAGCGCTGGTGAAGCATTAAAGAAAGCTGAATTAAGCGGCGATTTTTTAGCCTACGCCTATAACCAATGCATTGAAGAGATTGCTAGCTTTATTTTAAGAATGCTTGAGTTTACGCTAAGCATGAATGATGAAATTGCAGAAGAATTTGTAAGTAATGAGCTTTCTAGAAATTGGAAGATTGAAGTAGATTTTTAATTATTTAAAAAAAGTCCCCTCTTACACTTATAGTATACAAAATACTAATTGCACCCATTAAAGGCAACGAGATTAATATTATTTAATCCTCTTAAGGTTGATAAAATCTTCCAATAAGAAATAAAGCTGCCATTAATGCTATTATAAAAATAAAAATAGTAATAAGCAACCCGAATCTAGCTAAAGATTCTTTCTATATGTTATATCTCTGGTTTAATTTAAATAATGTCTTTTGCATTAAGATTAATCCTGAAGCTTCTAGGCTTAACGCCTTTAATAAAGGCTTATTAAGAGTTAAATCGTGAAGAGAGCTAATTTTCCAAAAAGCAAACCTTATAAAATACTAAGCATTTAACTCATAATTCAAACGTGAGGTTGAAAAAGATGAGATATAAAGAATATGATTTCCCAGATGATCTTTATTATACGGATAGGCATCTTTGGGTAAAAAAGGAAAGTGATGGAACTATATCTATAGGCTTTGATGATTTAGCTCAAAAGCTTATAGGTAAAGTTATGTTTGTAAGGCTTCCAAAAAAGGGAGCAGTTTTAGAGGCTGGTAAAGAATTTGGCACTGTTGAATCTGTTAAATGGGTTGAAAGGTTAAAAGCTCCTATAAGCGGCATTGTAAAGGATGTAAACGCTTCTCTTAGAACTAATCCAAGGCTTGTGAATCAAGAACCTTATAATGCATGGTTTATAAAGGTGGATCCTACTGAAAAGCTTGAAGAAGAATTATCGCAATTAATTCATGGAGAAAAATTGGCGGATTGGATAAAAAAAGAAGTAGAAGAAAAAACTAAATGAAAGTAAAAGAATTAAGGTGGTTTTATTTAGGCAAATCTTTTATTGTAAATTCTAACCCTAACTCCTTAAGTTTTTCTTCGCTAGGTATACCGTTAGGCCAATTCTTTACTTTATAATATTCATTTAGCATTTCTCTTAAAGGCGGAATTTTACCAGCGGCGCCCCCTTCTGTTCGCGGTTCGAAAAATCGTTTAGGAAGCCAATCATCTTTTTCCGGCTTAAGCCCATTCTTTAGGTTGAACATTCGCTGCAGATTTATGATGCGTTCACCAATTTTAAGCAATTCTTGAGGAGTTAGATTCCATCCAGTTGTTGCATTTAAAAGCTTAGTTGTCCAAGTGAAGGTTACGCCTGAAAATTCATAGAAGAAGCACCATACAAGCGAATTGTTTACAGCTTGTCTATCTTGATATTTAGCTTGAGCTAACCCTTTATACTCTTTCGCAAATCTATCTAATGGTTGGCTTAATTCAGGTCCAGCTTCAGGAAATGGAACACCAAGCTCTATAGCTTCTGGAAAACCGTGAAGATGGCATGCACCTCTCGTGGATGTTGCGGTTTCCACAGCCATAGAGAAGAATGCTCTAGGATCATGAGCTGGAACAGCAGCACCATTAACATGCAACGCTATATCTGGGCATTCTAAAGCTTCTCCAGCAACTCTTAAACCTTCACCTAATAATCGAGGAACTTTACCCTCTCTTTTCACAATTTTTTCAAGTAAAGCTAGCATAGCATCCCCGTCTCCCCATTTAAGCTCTATTCCACCTAAATCTTCCTTTGTTATTTTTCCTTTTTCATAAGCTTCCATCGCGAAAGCACATACACCACCAAACTCTATTGTATCTATGCTCCATCTATTACAAAGTTCATTAGCTTTATTTATAGCTAGCAAATTATCAATTAAGCAGTTTGAGCCTATCATCGCTAAAGTTTCATATTCTGGACCATAACTATCCATAGCATATTTTTCTGGATAATCTATTTTTACTCTTCTATGGCAACCCATTACGCAATAGGAGCAGGCTTCAGGCTTAGGCTTTAAAACTTCATTATATTTTCCAGGTCCTCCTACAGGAGCACCTATTTTAATAGCTCCCTCTCTCCACCGGCTTTGCGCAAAATTCTTTATTGGTAAAAGACCGTTTTCTTCTCTAGGAATTATAGCCATCGGTTGACCATAATCTCTATTTAGTTTAGTGAATTCAGCTTTATTTATTATTGGCAAAAGCTCCTTTAAGTATTCTTTTAAAAGATCTGGTTCTGCGACTTTAATTTCTTTGGTACCACGGAAGGCTATTGCTTTTAGTTTTTTAGATCCCATAACTGCGCCCATTCCTGTTCTGCCAGCGCAGCCATGACCATAATTACAAATTAAACCAGCGTATCTAACTAAGTTTTCAGCTCCAGGCCCTATAGGAGCTACTTGAATTTTTTCATCTTTTAACTCTTTTTTAATAGCATCTTCAGTTTCATAAGCATCTTTTTTACCCCATAAATGAGAGGCATCTCTTAGTTCAGCTTTTCCATCATGAACCCAAAGGTAAACAGGTTTATCAGCTTTTCCAGTTACAACTATCGCGTCAAATCCTGCTCGCTTAAGCTCATGAGCATTATATCCGCCTCCTAAAGATTCCCCCCATATTCCAGTTAATGGAGATTTCGCGCATACAGCAAATCTTCCGCTTCCGGGAATAGTAGTAGCTTGATATGGACCAACAGCAAAAACAAAAACATTCTCTGGGCCTAAAGGATCCGCTCCTGCAGGAACTTCATCATAAATTATTTTAGCAGCTAGGCCAACCCCGCCAATCCACATTTTAGCCATTTCAGGAGTTAATTCTTGAGTTGTTATTTTTTCTTCGCTTAAGTTCACGCGCAAAATTTTTCCATTATATCCAGGAAATTCTCCCAAAAACATTCACCTACCCTTAAACTTATTTTTAACTTCTAATGATTTTTAAATCTTTCGATAATTTATGGCTTTGCGAGAGATAAGCGTTTTAAATTGTAATCTAAAGATAAGCTTAGCTTTAAAAGGCTTATCATTATTCTAAAATAAAACATTTTTTATATTAATAACATGGAAGTATGGAAGTTCGTATATTTTATGCACCGAAAGTTTTATAAATAAAACAGAGTAAATAAAAATAATATTGTTGCTTTTTTAGAATATTTTTTCTGAAAAAATAATGAGGAGAAGATAAAATTGGCTAAACCGGAAGAAGTATTTATTAGAAGAGCTTCTGGCTTAGTAAGAGTTATAGGCCCTTGGGATGCCCTTGCTTACGCTTTCATGAACCCTGGAATAATGTACTGCTTTCTATACATTATATGGACACATCAACTTTATCCAGGGGTTGATATGCGTTGGACTGCTTTTCCAGGAGTTGGACTTATGTTCTTCCCAGCTTTGCTTTATATATGGTTTTCAATAGCGATGCCTCGTTCAGGTGGAGAATATATATGGGGAAGTAGAACTATTTCACCAGCTTGGGGTTTCTGTGCTTGTTGGGGTTTAAGCATGGTTGGAATTTCATGGGCAGGCACTTGTACAGGTTGGGCTATATGGTGGGGACTTAACATGGCTTTTAGAGCTATCGCTGTTTCAGAGTTAGGTCCACTTGCAGCAACTCACCCGCTTTGGAAGCTTGCCGATTTCTTAGATCAACCAGGCCCAACAATAGTTTTAGGAACAATATTGATAATATCTTTCTTCATCATTATGTGGAGAGGTGCAAGAGCCGCCATGATTCTTTCTTGGATAGGAGTTATTACCGCGACAATAGGTCACATAGCCTTTGATGTTGGTGTTTTTACAGGCGGAGGATTTTCAGCATTTGTTGAAAGATTTAACGCTTTATCAGGAACAACCTATGAGGCTGTAATCGAGGCGGCTAAAGCTGGAGGATGGCCAGTTGGAATTTATATTCCATCAGTGACTTTAGGAGCTGGAATAACTTATGTAGCTTTAAACACGCTCGGCTCCACTTATACAGCAAACATTATGGGGGAAATAAAAGAAGTTAGAAAGGCATCTATAGTCGCTATGTTAGGAGCACTTATACTTTTCATGACTTATTGGGCAATTTTCTATAATATAGCTTACATCGGATTTAGCGGTGATTTTTGGGCTGCAGCAGCTTATTTCTCGCCTGGTGGAGCTGGTGAAGGAACATGGGAAGGATGGCCTTTTGGCAGCGTAATGCCTATGCCAAACTTTATGCTTGTTTATTTAAATCCGAACGTGGCATACGCGGTTGTTTCATCAATTGGCTTTTTCCTTTGCACTTATGCTAGCTGCATGGGCATGGCTTTTGGTCCTGTTAGAAACATATTTGCATGGGCATTCGATAGAGTTATCCCAACATTTTTTGCCAAAGTTGATAAGCGTGGCTCACCATGGGCAGCTGTGTTGTTAGGCGCCATAATTGCTGAAGGCTTCTTTATACTTCAAATATTCCAGCCCATGTGGATAGCTTACTCTATATTGGCTTGGTTCTTTGCTTGGGCAGTAGTAGGTGTATTTGGAATATTATTCTATTTTGTTCCAAGGGGAAGAGCCATATTTGAAAGATCTCCTGACATTGTAAAAAAGAGAATTGGCAAAGTTCCAATAATAACGATTTGGGGTGTGCTTTGCTTCATTGTAGGCGTCTTACTAGACTATTATATGCTTGTGCCATTCTTCCAAGGATTAATTAGTCCATTATACATTTGGATTACTATAGGCTTCTTTATACTTCCCCCATTCATAATTTACTATATATCTCGATACTATCATATTAAGAAAGGCATCCCAATGGATATGCAATTTCAAGAAATCCCACCTGATTAAAACTACTTTCTTATTTTTTCTTATTTTTTTATAAAAAATACTATAAGCTTTACTTTTAAAATTCAGCAAGCCTTTTAACTAATTTCAATCTTATAAACCTTTAATCGTTTATAAGGAAGATTAAAAGTTTTTAAACTAAAAAGACTTAATGCAAGGCAAACTTTAATTCAGAATTTTAAAAAGAAATGCTGTAAAGCTTGCATCTTCTTTATTTCAAACTTTATACTCTAGAGAAAAAGGTATTAATTAGAATTCAACTCTTAAGAGATACATTTCAAAAATTAAGCTTTCATAACTAAAAACGAGTTTAATAAGATTTATATAACTCTAAAGGTTTACTTAAAACAGGAAATTAAAGTTTTGAAGGGGGAAGAGAAAGCAATTGAGAATTTTTTATACAACAGACATTCATGGTTCCACTCTTTGTTTTAAAAAATTTTTAAACGCTGGAAAATTCTATAAAGCAAATGTAATAATTCTTGGCGGAGATATAACAGGCAAAATGATTATCCCACTTGTTGAACAAGATGATGGCTCCTATATGGGTAAGCAGTTCGGCACCACTTATATAGCTAAAACTGAGGAGGAACTTCAAGCGGTAGAAAAAAAGATAGAAGATTCTGGCTACTATCCTTACAGGATGAGTAAAAAAGAAATGGAAGAGTTTACAGCTGATAAATCAAAGGTTGAGAAATTATTTGATCAATTAATACTGGAAAGAGTTGAAAAATGGATTCGATTAGCTGAAGAAAGATTAAGAGGCCAAAATATCGCTTGTTACATTCAACCGGGAAATGATGATCGATATTTAATAGATCCAATTTTAGAAAAATCTGATGTAGTAATAAATACTGAAGGAAAAGTTTTAGAAATAGATGCGCATCATGAAATGATTAGCACTGGTCACTCAAATATTACTCCTTGGAAATGCCCTAGAGATGTTCCAGAAGAAAAGCTTTCAGAGATTATAGAAGGAATGGTTTCTCAAGTTAAGAATATGAAAAATTGCATTTTTAATTTTCATTGTCCACCTTATGATACGCATTTGGATAGGGCTCCAGAACTTGATGAAAATCTTACACCAAAGCTTGACGGTTCAGGAGGCTTTAAGATGATTCCAGTAGGATCAAAATCTATTCGAAATGCTATTGAAAAATATCAACCTTTATTAGGTCTTCACGGGCATATTCATGAATCAAAAGCAAGCCAGTATATCGGAAGAACTTTGTGCATAAATCCTAGAAGCGAATATGGAGAAGGAATTCTTAGAGGCTGCTTAATAGAGCTTACAGATAAGGGTATAAAAAGCTTTATTTTTACGCAAGGTTAGTGAGTTTCTCCACAGCTAAAGTCGGGAGCTTCCAACATGTAGAAGTAGTTTTACGCCTATCTCCTCATCTGCTGGTTCGGGAGGCTTACTGCTTCCTATCCCATAAAGCTCATTACCCTTATGGGCTACTTTACCTATTTTGCCTCTGCCAACATAAGCTTTAGGCTTCAATAGGTTATTGCAACATACTCGCAATTTAAATTTCATCCCAAAACTAAAGTTCTAGGTTTTCTGGGCACTCAATTTATAAAAATATAACATCATTAACTTATGAAATATTTTTCTATTCTAACGTTATTTTTCTGCAAACCTTTAACATTTTGCGCAGTTATCCATCTAATTATTTCTAAAGCTTTAAAAGCTCATCCAAGTCATTCGCATATATGTTCGCAGTAATTATCTCTACAAGTTAAAGCATTTGCTCTTATGAATTTTGCTTTAATAAATTCAGGCTTTGCCTCCACCTCTTCTAAGTATTTTTTTAACAAAAATTTAAGCTTTTATAGTCGATTATTTTAACATCGTGCCCAGCCAACCTTTTCAATCACGCTTAACTCCATTTTCAAATCCAACTTTCTCAAAGGCTTGCTTTTTCCTAATAGAAAATCTAAAAAATGGTTATTTTTCTAGATCCAATTTCATTCGGTCAGCCATACACTTACTTTCTGCTTAAAGATGATGCTTCATCGGATGCTATAAACTTGCTACTAATTCTTTAGTAAATTTATTAAGCCTTTTGAAAGCGGTAGATAAATTAACCATCAACTAACTTTTATCAATTCTTACTAAAAGTTATGGATTTCTCCAATTTCTTTATATCCCTCTTCCTCAAATTGTAATGTTGAATGGGTTATTCCATATTTGCTTTCTAGAACCTGCTTTACTTTATTTAGCATAGCATTTAAATCTTTAATAGCCCAAGGTTTAACTGTTAAGTGAGCACTTAAACAATGAATATAAGAGGTTATGCTCCATACATGAATATCATGAACATCAATAATTCCATCAATCTTTTTTATGGATTCTTTTAATTCATTTATATCAATATGCTTCGGTACCCCTTCTAAAAGAATGTTAAGGATTATATAAAGCATTTTTCCAGTTCCATAAATTATTATCGCGCTTATCATTAACCCAATTATTGGATCAATAAAATACCATCCTGTAAAAAATATTATTAAGGCTCCAATTATAACTCCAATAGATGAAATGGTATCGCCTAAAACATGAAGAAAAGCTGCTTTAATATTTAAGTTTAATGAATGCTTTGAAAGAAAGCTTATTGAAAGTAAATTAGCAATTAACCCTATAACAGCTATAATTAGCATTTCTAAACTTTTTATTTCAACTTTATGAATAAACCTGTTAAATGCTTCATAGGAAATAAAAATCGATATAAAAGCAAGCATTACTCCATTAGTTAACGCTGATAAAACTTCAACTCTATAGTAACCATAAGTTTTATCTTTTGTAGGAGGTTTTAAAGCTATTTTTCCAGCCATAAAACAAAGAAGTAAAGCTGTTAAATCCGAAAGCATATGCCAAGCATCGCTTAATAAAGCTAAGCTATTAGATATTAAACCACCAATCATCTCAAGAGTCATTATTCCGCCTGTGATGAAAAGCGCAGCTATTAAGCTTTTTTGTTCAGAAGCTTTTGCATCGCATTTCAATTTTATTCTTTAAACCTCAAAAAATAAAGTTTACCTAATTTTCTCCACAAGCAAAAATGAAAGGGTATATAAAGAATTTCCCTTATATTAAAAATTTTGTTTTCTATTTAAAAAATCAGTTATATGAACGGAGCAAGAAATGCATGGGTCATAAGCTCTAACAAGCATTTCGCATCTTAAGGTTGCTTCCTCTAATGGTAAATTATGAATTTGCATCGCATAAGCCTTTAAATCTTCATCAATATTTTTAGCGTTATGAGCTGTAGGTGTTACTATATCAGCTTTTTTCACTATTCCTTTATCGTTAAGTTCATAACAATGATAAAGAATGCCTCTAGGAGCTTCTACTATAGCACATCCAACTCCAGCTTTAGGTTTAATATCCGCTTCAGTTACAATCTCATTTTTAAGAGGAGTTAATTCATCAATAAGCATTAAAGAATATTCTATGCAGTTTAAAAGTTCTATAGCTCTAGCTATAAGCGCCTTAAAAGGTTTATATATAGTTGGTTTAAAACCTATTTTTTCAGCTAAAGATTTAGCTTTATCAGCTAAAGTATTAAAGTTTAGGTTTACTCTAGCTAAAGGTCCAACCATAAATGAGCTTCTTCCATTCACTATAGAATGTTTAGCCCATGAATAATCTGCTTGAATTTCTCGTATATATTTTCGGTATTCCTCCTCTTTACAATTTAATCCTTCTGTTGAAGAAAGAATTCCATCATTTATTGGGTATATATCTTTTCTTGTTAACGCTATCTGCTCGCATTTTCTTTCAAACTCAGGTATATCTAGACTAGCGAAAAACTCTATTGTTTCTTCACCATCCTTCAAAGCTGTTTTTAATCTTTTCTTTAATTCTTCAAGCATTGTTTTCGATGGTAACGCCGTAAAGCCGCCTACTACAGCTGAGACGGGATGAATAGCTTTTCCTCCAATAGCCTCTGTAATATCGTTTCCAAGTTTTTTAAGCATTAAACCTTTTTTAACAAGATTAAGATGTTTTTCAGCCATTGAAATAGCGCTTTCATAACCAAGATAATCTGGTGCCGCCAATAAATAAAGGTTTAATGCATGGCTTTGTAAATGGTTGGCAAAATTCATAAGCATTCTTAATTTTTTTGTTTGCTCGCTAACTTCAAGTTTTAAAGCATTTTCTATAGCGCGTAAAGCACATATTTGATGGGGAACAGGGCATATACCGCATATTCTAGAAGTTAATTCATGAACTTCATTATATTTTCTTCCAACTAAAAAAGCCTCAAAGAATTTAGGTGGCTCAAATATTCCAAAGCGAGCTTCTTCCACAACGCCATCTACAATTTTTATTTTAATTTCTCCTTGACCTTCAACCCTAGATATATAGCCTACTTCAATATTTTTTTCAATGCTCATAATTTTTATTCGCCTCCTCAAATAAAGCAGGAGTAATTCCTGCATATTTTCTAAATTTTCTAGCCGCATCCTCCTTTGATAAACCGCATTTATTTATAAATGTTTCAGCCAAAGATTTAGCGTTGGCATCACTCATAGGTCCATAGCATCCTTCGCATACTCTATTTAAAGATGGACATAAGGCACCGCATCCAGCAGCTGTAACGGGGCCCATGCAAGGTCTACCCTCAAAAGTAAGCAAGCAAATATTTTCTTTAAGTTTGCATTCAATGCATACTGGATGAACTCTAAGGAATGGTTTTCTTTGAATTAAAGCGCTTTTAACAACTTCTAAAATAAGGTTTTTATGTGGAGGGCACCCTTTTAACTCAATATCAACTTTAACAAACTCTTTTAATGGAATTATTCTTTGGAAGGATTCTTTTTTTGAATGAATTGCTGAAAAATCTTCATAAACTTTAGCAGAAACAGCTGGCGGAACCCAATTTAAAATTGATGGAATACATCCTGTGCATGCACAGTCCCCAAATGCGATTAAAACTTTAGATTTTGCTCTTAACTCTCTTAATTCATTTAATTCTCTTGGAGTTGAAATTGAGCCTTCAATAAAGGTTGCGTCATATGGGCCTTCAAGATTAACTCTTTTAGCCATAACAAAATATGAAATCTCCACGTTTTTTAGCAAATCTAAAAGTTCATCTTCAAGCCTTAAAAACTCCATTTGACAACCTGCACAACCAGTCATTTTTACAACAGCTACCTTTAATTTTTCATTCAAAACTTTCATCCTCCATTTTAAATTATTAAATCAGGTAAACCTTTTATTTCAGAATAAGCAAATACAGGGCCATCCTTGCAAACATATTTTTTGCCTATTTGGCAATGGCCGCATTGAGCTATACCGCATTTCATTCTTCTTTCAAGAGAAACATAAATTTGATCTTCAGAAAAACCTTTAGCAATAAGTCCTTTAACTACAAAATGCATCATTATTTCTGGACCGCAAGTCATAACTATAGCGTTATCTGGAGTTGTTTCCATATCTTCAAAAAGAATTGGGACAACACCAACTTTATAATTCCATTTAACCCCTCTTGGAACAGCATCAACTGTTAAGCGCAAAATAGAATTTGGAATTTTTCTCCAAGCTTCAAATTCGCTTGTGAATATCATATCGTTAGGGGTTCTAGCTCCATAAAGAATTTCAAGTCTTCCATATTTGCTTCGGTTTTTAGCTATATAAAGAATGACGGGCTTTAATGGTGCAAGCCCTATTCCTCCAGCAACTAAAAGAACATCTTTTCCTTCAGCTTTATCTAAAGGCCAACCTTCACCATATGGTCCTCGCATATATAATTTATCGCCTTCCTTGCATGAATGAAGCTTTTGCGTGAAGTTGCCAACCTTTCTAATGGTTGTTTCAAAGGTTCCATCTTGAATTAAAGAACTTAAAGAAAAAGCCGCCTCTCCAAAACCAAATATTGAAAGCAATATAAATCTTCCAGGTTTAAACTCTTCTTCAGAAATAAATGAACCGTTTGAAAAAGCTAAGGTATAAGTGTTTGTATCTTTAGTTTCAGATTTAATTTTTTTAATTATACATTCACTTAATCTATATGGATCTTGCATTTTTCTCACCTATACTAGCTAAAACATTTTTTAAAGCAGTTACTTCTGTCACATTTTTTTCACCTTTAATTATAGCAGCAACTTCAGTTATATCTATTCCAACAGGACATGTTTTTATGCATCGACCACAACCAACGCATTTAAATTCACCATTAAAAACATTATATTGGGAAGCCCCTCCCCAACCAAGGTTATGCCCCATAAATTGCCTAACTCTAGCAGCTCTATCTCTTCTAAAGTTTCCTCCTAAAGCTACCTCAGCAAACTCCAACAAAAAGCAAGCATCCCATTCTTTATAGCGTATTCCACCATCCAAACTTAAATTTAGTTCATCTCTAACATCAAAGCAATAACATGTAGGGCATGATAAAACGCATTGACCACATGCCAAATCCACTTCCCCAAGCAAACGCCATATCTCATGATTTAAATTCTTTTGAATCAATTCCGGAAGGTTGCGCACATCTATTTTTCTTTTAAATTTTTGTTTAGTTAATTCTACAACTCTTCTTTTTTCCTCTAGCTCTTTATTGGAAGCCTCTTTACCTTTAATTAATTTAATTAATTTTTCTCCAATTTCGCTTCCAGACTCAACTAAATAATTTTCATTAATTTTTGTTAATAACAAGTCGAAACCTTTAGTTGGTGTTGGACCTGTACCCATGGATTCGCAAAAACATGTTTCGCTAGGATTATTACAAGTTAAAGCTATAATGATTAAGTTTTCTCTTCTTTTAGCATATCTAAGGCATGGAAACTTATCCATGAAAACTTTATCAAGTAAAAGAAAAGCATTTAAATCGCATGAATGAATCCCAAAAATCACCTGTTTCTTTTTAAACTGCGGTTCTTCAGAGGTGACTTCCCCTTTAGTAAACCTTAATAAATTTTCTCTTTGAGGTATAAGATATTTTTTTGGAGGTAAAATTGTTGTTGAATAATCTAATGCTATTTCCTCAAAAGAGTTTACTTCATTAAACTCATAAAGAGACTTTTTTCTCTTAGGTGCTACAACATCATATTCCTCTAAAAGCCTATTAAAAAAGATTAAAAGATCACTTTCTTTGCAAACTTTAGCCTTCAAAAAGTGTTTCCTCCTTTTTCTTAACTCATTATAATGCGCTACTCTTTATTATTTTGTAAATTTAAAATTTTTGGTTTGATATATACCTTGATAATTATCATTAAAAATATTGTATTTAAATTTAACGCAGTTAAAATTTTATTTAATTTCTAGCCTTAATAAATGGAAATTTTTTCTACACCTTTAACATTTAAAAGTTTAGGGATAAGGTTTCCAGGAATTTTCTTTTCTGTTATCAATGTTAATTTAGGTTGAGGCGTTAATTCAGGATCATCAGCTAAAGCTTGACGTATACCTATTCCTTCTTCAGCCAATATTGAAGCTGCTCCAGCTAAAACTCCAACAGCTTTGGGATCTATAGGAGTTATTTCAACAACCCCAAAACCTAAATGTTTTGCAAGCTCCTTTAAAGATAAACCTGCTGATCTAATATTTGTAAATATAATGTTTAATTCTTTATTCTCTTGAATGGCTTTAATTGTTTCGCAAACGGTTCTTCTATCTACTCCAGCAAACTTAGCAATTTTAGCTGCTGGAACCTCAATTTCATTGCAATAAATTTTTCCATTATGGTTTATTCTTAAACCATTTTCAACAAGCACCTTAGCAACTTTTAATCTTTCAGGATGCTTTTTAAAAAATGAAGCGATTCTATTCCACAAGATTCATTACCATTAAATATGTATTTTTAGGCTTTGTTAAATTAATACTTTACGATAAATATGAAGATAAATAGGCTATTAGGAATATTTTTACTCCCGAAAGATTAAAATACTTCTTTCATCATTAAAAATAGCATTTAACAAGCAGGTTAAGCGAGGTTTCCAGTTTATGCCAAAAGAAAAAATCGATAAGGAACATGCGGTTTTTTTAAGCCCTGATGAAATGCCAGATTCATGGTATAATATTTTAGCGGATTTTCCAGAACCTTTACCTCCACCATTAGATCCAAAAACTCTTCAACCAATAAATCCTGAATCACTTTTTCGCATTTTTGCTAAAGAACTTGTTCTTCAAGAAGCCTCAACAACCCGCTATATTAAAATTCCTGAAGAGGTTAGGGATGCGTACCTTAGAATTCCTAGACCGACTCCTCTTATACGCGCTAAAAGACTTGAAAAATTTCTTAAAACTCCAGCTGAAATCTATTATAAATGCGAGCAATTAAGCCCTACCGGAAGCCATAAATCAAATACAGCTATTCCTCAAGCCTACTATAATATGATTCAAGGTGTTGAAAAAGTTGTAACTGAAACAGGAGCTGGACAATGGGGTTCAGCGTTAGCAATGGCTGCTGCAATATTTAATTTAAAATGCACTGTTTATATGACAGCTTCAAGCTATGATAAAAAACCTGGAAGAAGAATAATGATGGAGGTTTGGGGAGCTAAAGTTTATAGATCTCCAAGCGAAAACACAGAATTTGGAAGGAAAATTCTTTCTAAAGATCCTAATCATCCTGGATCTCTTGGAATTGCAATAAGTGAAGCTATAGAAGATGTTCTTAAAAATGAAAATTCTAGATATTGTTTAGGCTCAGTTTTAAACCATGTTTTGCTTCATCAAACAATAATTGGTCAAGAAGCTAAAAAACAATTTGAAATGATAGATGTTTATCCTGATGTTATATGCGGTTGCATTGGTGGAGGCTCAAACTATGCTGGTTTCAGTTATCCATTTATGATGGATAAATTAAAAGGGAAAAAACCTGAAACTGAATTTATAGCTTGCGAGCCGAAAGCTGTTCCTTCAACTACAAAAGGTAAATATACTTATGATTTTGGTGATTCAGCGGAGATAACCCCCTTATTAAAAATGTATACAATAGGCCATAATTATTATCCACCGCCAATTCATGGTGCAGGCTTAAGATATCATGGAAAAGCTCCATCAATGTGCTATCTTATAAATAAAGGTTATATGAAGTCTGTAGCTTACGATCAAACTTCTGTTGGTGAAGCTGCAAAAATATTTGCTCAAACCGAAGGGGTGATGACAGCTCCAGAAACAGCTCATGCAATTAAATGCGTTATTGATATAGCTTTAGAATGCAAAAAAACAGGTGAAAAAAAAGTTATAGCATTTAATAATAGTGGTCATGGACTTTTAGATTTAACATTTTATGAAGAGCTTATTGAAGGAAAACTAGTTGATTGGGAGCCAACAAAAATAATTATTCCAGAATACATTAAAAACTAAAAAATTTATTTTATTTTTATTCTTTAAATATAAACTTATGAAAATTGATAGGAAAGCTCTTAAAGATAATTTATTAAAGGCTATTTTACTTCAAATATCAATTTTTTCAATTTTTCTTGCTATAGTTTATGCAGATAGATGGATTATAGAAGAATTGTTTAAGCCATATAATTTGCTTCATTATACTAGATTATTTCATTGGGTTTTCTTTGATGTTTTATCAAATGTTATTTATGCATGTTTAGGCTTAGTCTATATTGTTGCTAAGGGATTAAAAAACTGGAGGATTGGAGCAACCATATTTTTTGAGGGCTTTATTTTAATTCGTTTAGGTATGGAAGATTTATTTTATTATATACTTTTTAGGGATGTTGTACCATCAAAGCTTCCTTGGCTTAATTATAATCCTGTTTTGGTAGCTTCAACTTTCGCTGTTTCTAAAGCAGGATTAAGCTTATCCATTTTAATTTCAATTTTAATTATATTAACTGTTTGGATGTTGCTAATTTATCGTTATAAAATTTAATCTTTTATAGCTTCTAAAAAGCTTACAACATTCCAAAGTTTAACACGAGTATATGGAGGCATATTTGGATCTTGAGAGATTTCCTCTAGTATAGCTATTGCATTTGAAGCTCTAACACCTAAAGTAAATCTTGAATCTTGAAGAGCATTAATAGTTTCTTTAGCAGCTCTTCTAATATTTCTTGGAGTTGTAGTATCTTGAGAAACTTCAGTTAAAACATTTAAAGCTTGTTTAATTCTTTCCTCATATTCAGCCAATTTTTTAGTTGATTTTCTAGGAGTCATAATAACGCCTCCCAACAAGTCCCTTAAAATAAAAATTTGATTAAATTAAAAGATTAAATTATTTTAGTTTATTTTAAATCTTGCTTTTTATTTATTTCTTATTATAAAGCCTAAATTTAATATTTATGGTGAAAAATGAATTGAGCGATATTAAACGAATGGCAGATTTATTAAAGTCTGGAGCAAAAATGCTTTCTGAATCATGTCCTATATGCAATACTCCATTATTTGAGTTTAAAGGTGAAGTTTTTTGCGCCAAATGTAATAAGCCTGTAGCAATAGTTAAAGGTTTAAAAGAAGAAGAAAAAATTAAAGCTAATCAAACCTTAAGTTTGTTAGAGCAAAATTTGCTTAAAAAAATATGGGAAGCCAATATTACGCTTCAAAAAGAAAATGATTTTGAGAAACTTTTTAATTTAACAGAAATGATTTCAAATTGGTTAACAATTTTAGAAAAAATTAAAAGGATTAAAACTGAATAAGCATTTTTACTAATCAGTTTTTTCAGGCAAGTATTCAGCAGTTAAAACTTTTCTTATTTTTTTAGAGATTTTATCGCCTATTCCATCAACTTTTTTTAATTCCTCTTCAGAAGCAGTAAAAACTTTTTCTACAGTTTTAAATTTTTCTAAAAGCCTTCTAGCAATTTTAACATTAACATTTGGTAAACCAGCAACCAAATACTCTTGAAGTGCAGTTAAACTTAAAGGTTTTTTTTCACTTCTAATTTTAGGTTCCCTTTTTTCAATTATTTGCTCTCTTTTAGCAAGGCTGAAAATAAATAAAGCTGATTCGAAAAAATCCCTAGTATAAACTAAGGATAAATTAAAATCTGTTATTAAACTTGAAATAGCGCCCATAATAGCTTTAGGGTTTAAATTTCTTTCAGTAGATAAAGGATTACCTTCGATTAATAATATAGGTTTTTCATAATATTCCTTCATTTTTTTAGCTTGCTCAAATAATCTTCCATCAATTATTGAAGAACAAAAATCTTCAGAGGTTTTTCTTTCAATAATTATTTTATCGCTTACTATGAAGTCTCCGCATTCAAGACTCTTCAATTCTATAATTGCGCCAAGCTTAGATAATTCATTTATCACTTTAGAGTTTACTTCTCGAGAATCCGCAATTATTTTTATAATTTCAACCCTTTTGTTTTTATCCTTATTAATTAAAAAATCTTCCATTTTAGATTGCTCTTTTCGCATTTCAACCATAGGTAAAATCCCTAAAACTTTAAGATATAAAAGTAAAAGTAGCTTTAATAAACATAACTTTTAAAAGCAAGATTTAAACAAATACAAGGTTAAACAAGAAAGCTTAATTTTCAACTTTAATTAAAAATTAGTGAGTTAGTTTGAGTGCTTTAGAAACTTTAGGTAAATCCTTAAGAGAAGCTGTTAAAAAACTTTTAGGAAAATCAATAGTGGATGAAGCAGCTGTTAAAGAATTAATTAGGGATTTACAAAGAGTTCTTCTTCAATCAGATGTAAATGTAAAACTTGTTTTTGAATTATCTAAAAGGGTTGAAGAAAAAGCATTAAAAGAAGCTTTACCACCTGGAATTTCAAGAAAGGAACATATAATTAAGGTTCTTTATGATGAACTTACTAAGATTTTAGGTGAAAAACCTGCAGAAATAGATTTTGCTAAAGAAAAGAAAAAAGTTATAATGCTTGTTGGAATTCAAGGTTCAGGTAAAACAACTGGTGCTGTAAAAATAGCTAGGTTTTATCAAAAAAGGGGTTTAAAAACAGCATTGATTTGTGCTGACACTTATAGGCTTGGAGCTTACTCGCAATTGCAACAGTTAGCAAGTAAAATTGGAATTCCAGTTTATTGGGAAGAAAATTCTAAAGCTGAAGAAATAGCTTTGCATGGAAAAGAAAAATTTATTAAAGAAGGGTATGACCTTGTAATAATTGATACAGCTGGTCGACATAAAAATGAAAATGAACTTATGGAGGAAGTGAGAAGATTAACTGAGCTTGTAAAACCTGATGAAGTTATGTTAGTTATAGATGGTACAATTGGTCAACAAGCTTATACGCATGCAGAAGCATTTAATAAATCAACTAACATAGGTTCAATCTATGTTACAAAACTTGATGGATCAGCAAGGGGAGGGGGAGCATTATCAGCTATAGCTGCTACTGGAGCAAAAATTAAGTTTATAGGTGTGGGAGAAGACATAGAGGATATAGAACCTTTTGTTCCATCAAAATTTGTTGGTAGACTTTTAGGAATGGGCGACTTAGAAGCTTTAATTGAAAAAGTTAAAGAAGTTGAAGAAGGCTTAACAAAAAAAGAAGCTAAGGCAATTTTAGAGGGAAAATTTACCTTAAAAGATCTTTATAGTCAAATGAATGCTTTAAAACGTATGGGTCCATTAAAAAAGCTTTGGAAAATGCTTCCAGGTGGTGTAGAAATTCCTGAAGATCAAATTGAAATAATTGAAAAAAAACTTGGAGCTTGGAGAGTAATAATTCAATCAATGACTAAAGAGGAAATCGAAGATCCAAAAATTATTGATTCCTCACGAATTAAAAGAATAGCAAGAGGCTCCGGAAGAACCGAAAAAGAAGTGAAAGAACTTATAAACCAATATTTTAATATGAAGCGAATGATTAAAACTTTAAAGAGAAGAAAAGCGCTTTTAATGAAGAAGCTTCCATTCCCATCCTAAATAAAAAAATTATAGTAAAGGAGGGTTAAATTATGGGTAAACGCTCCAAAGGTTACCGTTCAAGAACACGTTATTTATTAAGGAAAAAACCTAGAGAAAAAGGAAAAATAGGGTTAAGCAGAATTCTTCAAGAATATAAAATTAATGATAAAGTGCTTATTGATATAAACCCTAGTGTTCATAAAGGAATGCCTCATAGAAGATTTCATGGAAAAATAGGGATTGTAAAGGGGCAAAGAGGAAAAAGCTATATAATTGAAGTTAGATTTGGAGATAAAGTGAAGGAAACTATTGTTAGACCTGAGCATTTAAAGCCTATTCAATAAGGCTAAAAAGGGATTTTAAATGCCTCGAAAAATAATTAATGAAGAAAACATTACCATTGCTGAAGCCAAGCATATTCTTGAAAAAGCTATAAAAAATAAAGAGGAGATGGGGGAATTTCAAAAAAGAGCAGCAGATTACTTAATGAAGTTTGCTAAACTGGAGACTCAACAAGCTAAAAAACTTGTAAAAGAATTAATTAAACAATTTAAAATTGAAGATGTTGAAGCAATTCAAATTGTAAATTGTATGCCTGAAAGTATAGAGGAAATTAGAACGATACTGGCCGGTAAAGGAAAAATTATTGAAAGCGAAAAGCTTAAAGGAATCTTAGATGTTTTAAATAATTATCGCAAATAATAGTGTTTAAATAAAATAGTTTTTCTAAAAACTTTATTTTGGTTTAGTTGGGACAGCCTCAAATATTTAATAAAATTTCCTAATTGAGTTGAAAAGTTTTGATTAAAAGTAAAGATAATAAAGAATTAAAGATTTCTCATTCATTCAAGCCTTCTCAAAAAATTTATGAAGAGTATGGTTATGTTTTAGATTTTTTACCTTACGGTAGACAATATAAAGAAAAATTTAAACCTATTGTTTTTCCTATAGCTCAGGTTATAGGAGAAAAATACTTTACTTTACTGGAGGTAAAATTAAAACCTAACGTTGAAGTTAAAATTAGAGATAGGCTATATATTGGTAAAGAAAAGGAAAGAGATAAAGTCGATAGGGTTATAGGACGAATAGGTTATGATGAATTAACAGCTACAGCCAAATCAGAGTTGTTGACTACACTTGAGGAGCTTGTGAAAAATCAAGAGCAAAGATTTGTCGCTTTCTTCAATAAAGCCCAAGCAATAACTCCAAAAATGCATTCGTTAGAGCTTTTACCATCAATTGGAAAGAAATCTATGTGGCAAATAATAAATGAACGAGAAAAAAAACCTTTTGAAAGCTTTAAAGATATTCAAGAAAGAATTGGAATTTCAAATTTAGCAAAAATAATAGCAAAGAGAATTTTAGAGGAATTAAGTGGAGAATCAAAATATATATTGTTTATGAGGCCTTCTTAAGAATGAAAAGTTTTTATGGATTGAAACTTAAAAAAAAGCTTGGTCAACATTTTATTTTAAGCAAAGAAATACTTTCAAAACTTGTTGAATATGCTGAGATTAACTCTAAAGATATAGTTTTAGAGGTGGGCGCGGGCCTAGGTAATTTAACTGCCTTAATAGCTGAAAAAGCTGGAAAAGTCATAGCTGTTGAAAAAGATTTGCGTTTCACTAAAGTTTTAAAAGAAAGATTTAAAAAAAATAGCAATGTTGAAATTGTTGAAGGGGATATTTTAAAAATCGGTTTAAACCTTCCATATTTTAATAAAATTATAGGAAATATCCCATATTATATATCTTCAAAATTTATTTTATTAATGTCAAAGCTAAAATTTAATTTAGCGGTTTTAACTTTACAAAAGGAGTTTGCTGAAAGATTAACTGCTCAACCTGGAACAAAAGAATATGGAAGAATTACAATAGCAGTAAATCGAAAAATGCATATAGAGATTTTAGAAACACTACCTAAAACCATGTTTATTCCAAAACCTAAAGTTGATTCTTCAATAGTTAGATTTAAACCTAAAAATGTTAAAACTCAAGTTAATGAAGAATTTTTTGAAGAGTTTGTGAAAAATCTTTTTACTCAAAAAAGAAAAAAACTCAGTAAAGTTTTATTAAAGTTTTTAACAAATTATGATGAGGAAGGAAAAAAGATATTTTATGCATTGCATATTCCTGAAAAAAGAGTTTATGAACTTTCAATAGAGGAATTAGAAGCTTTATCAAATCAAATAACTTCTAAACTTAATATAACTGTTTTGAAACGGGTTTAAAAATGGTTGAAATTAGAGTTGTTTTAGTTGAACCAGAATATGAAGCTAATATTGGTTATATAGCTAGAGCAATGAAAAATTTTGGTTTAAATGAATTATATTTAGTTAAACCTAAAGTAAAGTTAACTAATGAAGCTTTAATTTTTTCTGTTCATGCCAAAGATATATTAAAGAAGGCAAAAATTGTAAATTCTATTCAAGAAGCTATTGAAAAAGTTGATGTGGTTATAGGCACAACTGCTAAACCAGCTAAATCTAAAAAAAACATTTTAAGAGAAACTGTTAAACCTGAAGAAGCAGCTATAAAAATTGCAGGTTTAAATGTTAAAGCAGCTTTATTGTTTGGTAGAGAAAGCAGCGGGTTATCTAATGAAGAATTAAGTTTATGCGATTTAATTTTAACTATACCAGCTAGCGATGAATATCCTACATTAAATGTTTCTCATGCAGCAGCAATAATTTTTTATGAATTTTATAAAGCTACCAGATTTAGATTTATGGAAAAACCTAAGGAAAAAATTGAGGGACATCATTTAGCAAGGCTTATAAACCTTTTTAATGAAGTAACCTTAAAGTTAAATATGCCTAACCATAAATTAAAACTTGCTCAAACAGCTTTTCATAAAATGCTTTTGAAAGGCATTACAACTTCAAGAGAAGCTACTTTAATGCTTGGAGTTTTTAGAAAAATCCGAAGTAAATTGATATCCTTATAAAAAAAATCAGTTTTTCTTTTTAAACTTAAAAAGAAAACTTTATAATTTAAGATTATTTATCTCGAATTAAACAAGGAGAAAAGGGGAAAATTTAATGAGAGGAAAAAATTATAGGCAACCTAAAGGTCAACCCTATGCTAGAATAGAATATATTCATGGAGCCCCTCCACCTAAAATATCTAAATTTATTATGGGAGATACTAAAGGAGATTTTGAATATTGTGTATCTTTAAAAGTTAAGAATGATGTTCAAATTCGTCATAATGCCTTAGAAGCCGCTAGAGTAGCAGCAAATAAATCTTTAATTAATGATCTTGGAGACTCTGGATATATGATTAAAGTTAGGGTTTACCCTCATATTGTTTTAAGAGAAAATAAAATGATTGCTACTGCTGGTGCAGATAGGCTTCAAGAAGGAATGAGAAGAGCATTCGGTAAACCTATTGGAAGAGCCGCTAGAGTGAAGGCGGGAGAACCCATAATAGAAGTTTATGTTAATGAATCAGCAATTCAATATGCTAAAAAAGCTTTGAAAGCAGCCTCTTCAAAAATTCCTACACCCTGCAAAATAGAAGTTGAAAAAATTGAAGAAGCTAAAATTTAAATATTTAAAGCAAATTGGAGGTGTAAATTAATTATGAAGGCTAAGAATGAAGTATTTATTTTATGGTTTGATGAAATAACTAAAGAGGATACCCCAATAGTTGGAGGCAAATCTTCAAGTTTAGGAGAAATGATTCAAAAAACAGGTGTTCCAGTACCTTATGGTTTTGCTACAACAGCTTACGCATATAGATATTTCTTAAAGAAGGCGGGGTTAGAAGAAAAAATTAAGGAAATTTTGATGGAGCTTAAAGATCCAAATGATACTAAAACATTGCAGAAAGTTGGAAAAAAAATTAGGGAATTAATTATTAAAGCTGAAATGCCTAAAGAACTTGCTGAAGAAATTAAAAATGCTTATATGGAGTTAAGTAAAAAAGTTGGTGAAGAAAATCCATTTGTAGCTATTAGATCTTCAGCTACAGCTGAGGATCTTCCTGATGCAAGCTTCGCTGGTCAACAAGAAACCTTTTTAAACGTTTCTACAGCAGAAGAAGTTGTGGAAAAAGTTAAAGAATGCTATGCTAGTCTATTTACAGATAGAGCCATATTTTATAGAATCCAAAAAGGTTTTAATCATATGGCTGTTGCTCTTTCAACAGCTGTTCAATTAATGGTTTATTCTAAAGCTGCTGGGGTAATGTTTACGCTTAATGTAGCTAATGGTGATGAAAGCCAAATTTTAATTGAAGCAAGTTATGGTTTAGGTGAATATGTAGTTCAAGGAAAAGTAACTCCAGATGAATACTATGTTAGAAAAAGCGATCTTAAAATAGTTCAAAAGGTAATTCCAAAGAAAACCATTCAATTAATTAGGAAGCCTAATGGTGGAACAGAAGAAGCCCCCGTTCCCAAAGAATTTCAAGATAAGCAAGTTTTAACAGATGAACAAATCATTGAATTAGCTAAATACGCTTTAGCTATAGAAAAACATTATAACCGTCATATGGATATTGAATGGGGTTTGGATGAAAGAAACAATAAACTTTGGATTCTTCAAGCTAGACCAGAAACTGTTTGGAGTTTGAAGAAACCTGCTGCAGAAACCAAATTAACAACAGTTGTTGAAAGAAAAGTTATAGCTAAAGGGTTACCCGCTTCACCTGGTGTTGTATTTGGAAAAGCTCATATTGTAATGAATGTTGATGAACTAAAAGATTTTAAGGAAGGAGAAATCTTAGTTACTGAAATGACAGCTCCAGATTGGGTTCCAGCCATGAGAAAAGCTAAAGCCATAGTTACTAACAGCGGAGGCATGACTTGTCATGCAGCTATAGTCAGTAGAGAGCTTGGAATTCCATGCATTGTTGGAACAGCAAGCAAAGGTGCTCCTGCTACAGAAGCTATAAAAAATGGTTCAGAAATAACTGTTGATGCTACAAATGGTGTAATATATGAGGGAGTAGTTGAAGATTTAATCAAAAAGGAAGTCCCACAATTGATGGAGGCTGGAGCTGCTGCACCTCAAGCAGTTCAAGAAGTTTATCCCGTTACTGGAACAAAAGTTTTAGTAAATTTAGGAGAACCAGAAATAGCTGAAAAAGTAGCTAAGCTTCCATGCGATGGAGTAGGGTTAATGCGAGAAGAATTCATATGGGCTTCTGAAATAGGAGAACATCCACTTTACTTAATTAAAATAGGAAAACCTGAAAAAGTTATTGATAAGCTTGCTGAAGGAATCAGAAAGGTTTGTCAAGCAATGTATCCTAGACCAGTAGTTTTAAGATTTAGCGATTTTAAAACAAGCGAATATAGAAACTTAAAGGGAGGAGAAGAATTTGAACCTGAAGAACCTTCAGCTCTTCTTGGTTGGAGAGGCGCTTCAAGATATTATGATCCAAAATATAAAGAGGCTTTCAAACTTGAAGTGAAAGCTGTAAAAAAAGTTAGAGAAGAATATGGCCTTAAAAACTTATGGGTAATGCTTCCATTTGTAAGAACCGTTGAAGAAGCTGAAAAATGCATTAAAATTCTTGAGGAGGAGGGATTAAAAAGAGGACCAGACTTTAAGGTTTGGTTAATGGCTGAAATACCAAGCAACATTATCTTAGCTGATCAGTTCAACAAGTTTGTTGATGGATACAGCATAGGATCAAATGATTTAACAATGTTGATTTTAGGTTGCGATAGAGATAACCCAACTGTAAGCAAAATTTTTGATGAAAGAGATTTAGCTGTTAAAAGAGCTATAAAACACTTAATTGATGTGGCCCATAAAGATGGAAAAACAGTTTCTATTTGCGGGCAAGCTCCAAGTGTGCATGGACCAGACTTTATAAGATTTTTAATTGAAGCTGGAATAGATTCTATTTCAGTTAATCCTGATGCAGTTATTCAAGTTAAAAAATGGGTAGCAAGCATTGAACAAAGAATAATTTTAGAAAAGGCTTTAGGAAAAGGTTTAGCTGAAGATCCATTGCTAAAATGGGATCCATAAAACCTTTTCATTTTTCTTTAACTATATACTAATTTTAAAAAATGTATAATTTAGAAGAAGAATTAATAAACGCGATAAAAAAGAGGGCTGTAAAAAGAGTTCTTCTTCAATTTCCAAATGGATTAAGAAAATATGCCTTTAAATTAGCTAAAAAAATCGAGGAGGAAGCTAATGTTGAAGCGATTATTTCAGCTGATCCATGTTATGGTGCTTGCGATTTAGCAATTGAAGAGTTAAAACATGTTAATGCTGATTTACTAATTCATTATGGTCATGCAAAAATTCCAAATTTAAAATTTGAAAATATAATATTTATTGAAGCCCGTTCCAAAATAAATGTTGAACAAGCAGTTTTAAAAGCTGCAGAAATTTTTAAAAATGAAGAAAAAATAGGTTTATTAACTACAATTCAACATATAGATTTTTTAACTAAAGCAAAAACCATTTTAGAAAATATTGGAAAAAAAGTTTATATTGGGAATCCTGGCGAAAAAACGATTTATAAAGGACAAATTTTAGGCTGTGATTTAACAGCTGCTAAAGATATAGCTGATAAAGTTGAAGGTTTTATTGTTATTTCAGGTGGAAATTTTCATGGACTAGGTGTTCAATTAACAACCGGAAAAAAAACTGTTGTAGCAGATCCTTTTCTTAATGAAGCTAGAGTTTTAGACGAATTAGTGAAGGCAACAATTAGAAAAAGATGGATTCAAATATCAAGATTTTCCGAGTGCAAAAATATTGGGGTTTTATTAATTTTAAAAAGTGGACAATTAAATTTAAAATTAGCTGAAAAAATGAAGAATGAACTTGAGAAAAAAAAGAGGAAAAGCATTTTAATTTGCGTTAGAGAGGTAACCCCTGAAAATTTAAATTCATTTATAGATGTGGAAGCTTTTGTTAATACAGGTTGCCCAAGAATCCCTATTGAAGACCAATTAAAATTTGAAAAACCAATTTTAAATCCTGAAGAGGCTTTAATAGGTTTGGGGGTTATTCCCTGGGAAAACTATGGGAAAACTCTATTAGAAAAAAACATTTGGAAATTATTTTAAGCAAGCTTAAAGTTAGTTCAAACCTTAAATGTGAATTAGAGCAATATCCTATTCCTTCAGATGTTGCTGCAGAAATTTTGTTTATAGCTTCTCAAATTTACAATGATATAAAAAATCGAAGAGTTATAGATTTAGGTTGTGGCTCAGGTTTTTTAGCTATTGGAGCAGCAATTTTAGGTGCTAAAGAAGTTGTAGGAGTTGATTTAGATTTAAACGCTATTAAAATAGCTAAAATAAATGCTAAAACAGCTAGAGTAGAGGACAAAATTCAATGGATTGTAAGCGATATATCCTCTATAATTGGTAAATTTGATGTTGTTCTTCAAAACCCTCCTTTTGGAGTGAAAAAAAGAGGTGCTGATATTTTATTTTTAAAGAAAGCTCTTGAAATAGGTAAAGTAATTTATACGCTTCATAAATCAAGCGAAGAAAACAGAAAGTTTATAAAAAATAAAGTACTAAGTGAAAAGGGAGTAATTTCAGCTATTTTCCAAATGAATTTAACTATTCCAAGACTTTTCAATTTTCATCATAAAAGAAAACATATTATAAAAGTTGATTTATATAGGGTAGTTAAAAATGATGATAAATAAAAGAAAAGTTGAGTTTGTTACTCCTGGAGACAAATTAGGAGTTGTAGAAGAGTTTTCTCCAGGTTTGGGAACCTATGAAGTTAATGGAGTAATTTATGCTAAAGTTACTGGTTTGGCTACTAAAGATTTTATAAATAAAAGAATCTATGTTAAACCATGCGTTAAACAACCTATTGTTCCAAATGAAGGAGATGAAGTTTTAGGTATAGTTACAGGAGTGCAGGATAAAGTGGCTATGATAAGCTTATTTTCTATTAAAAATGTTTTTTTACAAAAACCATTTACAGGTTTTCTTCATATTTCAGTTTCAAGCCATAAATTTGAAAAAACAATGAGTGATGTATGTAAACCTACCGATATAATTAAAGCTAAAGTTTTTAGTATAAATAATGGTGCTCTTCAATTAACAACAGCTGGAGAAAACTTAGGGGTTATATTAGCTTATTGCTCTCTTTGCGGAAATGAATTAAATTTAAAAAGCAGCAAAGGCGTATTAGAATGTAAAGTATGCGGTAATATTGAATATAGAAAAATAGCTAAAGATTATGGTTTCAAAAATATTGGGGGAGAAAAAATTGAATATTACAATAGTTAAAGAAAATGAGAAGGAAATTAAGTTGGAATTAGATGAAACCCATACTTTTTGTAATCTTCTTCAAGCAATATTACTTGAAGATGAAGATGTTGAAATAGCAGGTTATGATGTCCCCCATCCCTTATTTAAAAAAGCAGTGTTTTACATTAGAGTTTCAGGTAAGGAAACAGCAAGAGAAGCTTTAAAAAAAGCATTAAAAAAAATAAAATCTCAAACAGAGGAATTTATGAGGAAGTTTGAGGAAATATCTTAAAGGAAATTGAATAAAAAATTGCTTAAAGAAATAATGCTTGATAAAAAACTTGCAAGATTTGGAGATTCCCTTTTAAATTTTCTATATTCTTTCGCACTTACAAAAAGAAGGGGGGAGCCAATAGGAGAAAAAGTAAGCGATGAAATTCTAGCAATTGCAGCTAAAAATGTTGGAATTAAAAGTTTTTTACCATCAAGATTAAGCAAAGGCGAAATAGCAAATTCTATTGAAGCACTGCTTGGATATGCATGGTTAAAAAATAAAGTTTCAATTGAAGAATTAATGACAATTGAAAAAGAGATTGATGAACCAGTTAAAGCAATTGAAAAGCTTGCTAAAATTCTTTTAGAAAAATTAAGCAAGTGAAGAATGTGAAAATTATAAAAAAAGAAGTTCGAGCAATAGGATTTGATGATGGAGGCGTCAATTCTAAAAGCATTATTGGAGTTATTTTTAGAGGAAATATATGCCTTGAAGGTTTAATCAAGATTGAAGCTGCATATAACATAAATGTTACAGAAGAAATAATTAAAGTTTTAAAATCTTCACCTCATTTTAAACAATTAAGAATAATAATGCTGAATAAAGATGTTTTGATTGGAGAAAAAATTGATTTGCAAAAAATTTATGAAGAAACAAAGTTACCAGTTATAGTGTTTTATAGAGGGAAAATTTTAAAAAAAGGCTTTTCCACAATAAAAATTAATAAAAGGAAAATTTACTTTAAAACCGTTGGTTTAAACCAAGATTTAATTAAAGAAGTTTTAAAAAATTTTTCATTAAAAAAAGGTTTTCCTGAACCTTTAAGAGTAGCTTTTTTAATTGCAAAAGCCTTTAAACGTTTTAAACATAGTACTTCATGAAAAAGTTTAAATTAAACGTAAGCTAACTCAAACAAGAATAACCTTATTGTAGAGGGGTTTTAATTGCAGTTTTGCCCTAAATGTGGTACCGCTCTTACTCCAACAAAAGTAAATGATAAAATAGTATTAAAATGTATGAGATGCGGTTATGAAACTGAAAAAACTGAAAAATCCGTTACTAAAGTGTTTCAAGAAAAAGAAAAAATAGTTGTTGTTGGTAAAGAAGAAGAAAAAATAAGAACAATGCCTAAAGTTAAAGCTGAATGTCCTAAATGCGGAAATAGAGAAGCTTTTTATTGGATAGTTCAAACAAGAGGCGCTGATGAATCTTCAACACAATTCTTTAGATGCACTAAATGCGGTTATACCTGGCGTGAATTATCATAAACTGATATAAAAAAGCTTTATTCTTTATTAATTCCATTAAACTTTATTTTAATTATTCAAAAAATTAAAAAATGGGGAGAGGCATGTTTAAAGCTATAGTTTCAGATGCAAAACTTTTACGAAACATTTTAGCGGCGGTTTCAACGCTTGTAGAAGAAGTAGATCTTAACATGAATGAAGAAGGAATAAGTCTTAAAGCTTTAGATCCAAGCCATGTAGCTATGGTAAGTTTAAACTGGCCTAAGCAATCATTTGAAAAATATGAATGCGATAAATTAACTAAAATAAGAATTAATTTAAGTAATATAGAGAAGCTTTTAAAAAAAGCTAAAAGCGATGAAAATGTTGAAATAGATTATGATGAAACTTCAAGAAAGTTAACTATGATTCTTAAGGGGAAAATTACCAAAAAATTTGTTGTACCAACTTTAGAGGCTGGTGAAGAAGAGGCGCCTTCTCCAAAATTAACTTTTAACGCTAAAGTTAAAATTCTTTCAAGCAGTTTAAAAGAAATGATTGATGATGCTGAGGCAATAGCTGACAATGTTACATTAGAGGCAACTCAAGAAAAATTTATTGTTAATGCAACTTCAGAATTAAGTAATGCAACTTTTGAAGTTGAAAAAGGAAGTGAAGCTCTTTTAGAGCTTGAAGTTAAAGAACCTTCAAAAGCAACTTTTAATTTAAACTTTTTAGCTGAAATGGTTAAGGCTGGAGCTTCAACATCAGAAATAGCAACATTAGAGTTTTCAACAAATATGCCTATTAAGCTTGAGTTTAATTTAATTCAAGCAAACTTAGTTTATTATTTAGCTCCTAGAATAGAAACAACTTAACATGTTAACTACTATTGATTTAGCTAAATATCCATTCGTTAAAGAAGCTGCTGAATATATTAAAAGTTTAGGGCTTAAAATAGATGAGTTAACTTCAGCTGAATTTACTGAAATAGTTAATAGAGCTGAAGAAAGAATAAAAGAAGCCTTAATAAACACTAAAATTTCAAAGGATTGGTTAAGAAATGATATTGAAATTTTATCATTTCCAACAGCAATTCTTTTGTTAAATAAAATTAAAGATGAAAAAATTAAACGAAGATATGCTTTATCAGAGGCTAAAAGAGCATATGAATTTTTAATAAATGAAGAAAATGAAAAAATTCTTTATATAGCTAAAGAAACCTTTAATTGGAAAATAGATTTTGCCAACATAACAATTAACAATAGATTTTTCATTTTTAAAATTCATTTTTTAAATTATTTAAGAAATGCTATAAAAATTAAGGATGCTAAATGGAAGTTAACCAATAGAATTTTAAGAGAAGGCTATGTTTACATAACTAAGGAGGAAGCTGTAAGGCTTCTTGAAGAAGAAATTCAAAGAAAAATTTTAGCTAAAATAGAGGATTCAAAAATTGAAATTAAAAATTTTGAGGAACAAATAAAAAGGATAATTGGATATTCAAATAAATTAAGTTTTGCTTCATCCACGGATTTACCTAAAACAATTGTGTTTTCAGCACTTCCACCATGTATAAAAAAAATTTATGAATCTATAAAGTCTGGGGGGCATGCATCTCATATAGAAAGATTTACTTTAACAGCTTTTCTTTTAAATATAGGTTTAAAACCTGAAGAAATAACTCAAATTTTTAAGGAAGTTTCAGATTTCGATGAAGAAAAAACAAGATATCAAATTGAGCATATAGCGGGTGCAAGAGGTTCAGGAATTAAATATGCTCCACCAAAATGTTCAACTTTAAAAACTTATGGCTTATGCATAAATCAAGATGAATTATGCAATAAAATAATGCATCCATTAACCTATTATAAAAAAGCGTTAAAACTTTGGAGAAAAAAAGTTGATAGAAGATTACATTAAAAAAAAGTTTTCAGAATATTATCGTTTATTTTCTTGGAGAATTAAAGAACCTAAAGAAATCACTAAAAGAGAATTCGGTTTTCTTCTTTTTAAAGAAAAAATTATGGTTCGTCATAAAGGTTTTTTAAATATTAATAATCTTCGAGAATTTATTAAAACAATTGTTCCATCAGATGTTTATTATTCTTCAGCTTATTATTTAAAGCCTGAAGAAGAAATGAAAAATAAAGGATGGCTTGGTGCAGATTTAATATTTGATATAGATGCTGATCATATAGATACTTTATGTAAAAAAGAGCATGATAAATGGATTTGTAAAAACTGTGGTTATATAGGTAAAGGGACTTCTCCAGAAAGTTGTTTAAAATGTGGAGAAAATAAAATTCAATCTGAAACATGGATTTGTCAAAAATGCTTGGATAAAGCTAAAGAAGAAGCTTTAAAACTAATAGATTTTTTAACAGAAGATTTTGGATTTAAAAAGGATAATATTAAAGTGTATTTTACAGGCCATAGAGGTTACCATATTCATGTAGATTCAAAAGAAGCATTAGAATTAACCAGCGAGGAAAGAAAAGAAATAATTGATTATGTAATGGGTATTGGAATAGACTTAAATCTTTTAAATTTTTTAAATCTTGCTAAAGAGCAAACCTATGGTTGGATTAAAAGAATAACTTCTGCTATAAACTTTAATTCATTAAAAAAACCTGTAACTAAAAAGAGATTGCGTGAAATTCAATCTATTATTAAAGATAAAGCAGTTAAAGTAGATGCTATAGTCACTATGGATATCCATAGATTAATAAGGCTTCCAGAAACATTAAATGGTAAAACAGGTTTAAGAGCAGTTAAAATAGATTTAAATCATTTTGAGAAATTTAACCCTTTTGTTGAAGCAGTTGCTTTAGAAAAGGGAGAAGAAAAAATTTACATTAAAGAAGCACCGAAATTTTTCTTAGGAAAAGAAGAGTTTGGACCTTATAAAAATGAGAAGGCAACTCTTTCAACAGCAGCAGCTTTACTTTTAATTTGTAAGGGAAAAGCTGAACCAGTGAATTAAAAATGTTTAATGAATTATTTAAAGCTTGGAAAAAAGAGGAGGAAAATGAGGAAATTCAAAGTTTAAGCCAAGACTTTTATCTTAATATAAATCGCTATATTAATGGATTAAAGGAAAAAATAGAGAGAGAACAAGATTCCATAAAGCTAGAATTAGCTAAAGAAGAATATAGTTATGCTGTTAAAATTTTAAGCAAGCTTGTAGATGCAAGAATTAAAAAAATATTAAATAAGGTTATTGAAGAAAAAAAGGTGCCTTTAGAGCTTCTTGCGGAAGAAGAAAAAGAAGTATTTTCTCCATTAAATAAAGTTGTTGATTTAATAATTAAATTTAAGGAAAAGCTTTTTAAAGGAGAAATAGAATTAAAAAAGAAAAAACTTGTTATTGTAAGATTTCTTCAAGAACTTCCAAAAATAGTTGATGAAAATTTAAAAGTTTATGGACCTTTTGAAAGTGAAGATATAGCAGTTTTACCTGAGGAAAATGCTGAAGCATTAATTAAAAGAGGCGTGGTTGAAAAAATAGATTATAAAGATTAAGAATATCCTTATGCATACTTAATGAATTAAAAAGGTGAAAAAGAAAGATTTATAACTTTTCAATAAAGCATAACGTTTAGGAAAGCTTAAAAAGGAGATTTTAAAATGAAGGTTCCAAAAGAAATGAATGTTTATTGTCCTAGATGCAAAAAGCATTCACCTCATTCTGTTTCCCTTTATAAAAAGGGAAAAGAAAGAGCGTTAGCTATAGGAGCAAGAAGACATGAAAGAGAAAAGCATGGATATGGTGGACAAAAATGGCCTGAGCTTAAAAAAACAGCAAAAACAACAAAAAAACAATTGCTAAAGTTAAAATGTAAAGAATGCAATTATACAGTTTATAGACTTGGAATAAGGTTAAGAAAACTTCAATTTGAGGCTTGAAAAAAATGGCCAGGGTAGAGTTGATTCCTAAACCTTCAAGCAAATTTATTAAAGTTAAATGCCTTAAATGTGGAAATGAACAAATAATTTTTGGTAAAGCTAGCATAAAAGTTAAGTGTAATGTGTGCGATGAGATTTTAGCTGAGCCAACAGGCGGACAAGTAAAACTTTTATGTGAAAAACTGCAGGAGCTTGATTAATTAAGGGGAGAAAAATGTCAACAAACAGAGAGTATCCTGAGGAGGGAGATTTAGTAATAGCTACTGTAAGGCGAATAACAGATTATGGCGCTTATGTGACGCTTGATGAATATGATGATCAAGAAGGATTACTTCATATATCTGAAATAGCATCAACATGGGTTAAAAATATAAGAGATCATGTAAGAGAAGGACAAAAATTAGTTTTAAAGGTTTTAAGAGTTAATCCTGAAAAAGGCCATATAGATTTATCTTTAAGAAGAGTCACTGGAAAAGAAAAAATGGAAAAACTTCTTCAATGGAAAATTGATAAAAAAGCAGACTCAATAATGAAGACTGCTATTGAAAAATTAAAGAAGACTGAAGAAGAAGCTAATGCAATTAAAGAAGTTATTTTAAAAAAATATGAAAGTTTATATGATGCTTTTGAAGAAGCCGTTGAAGAGGGACAAGAAGTATTTGAGAAACTTGGTATTTCTTCAGAATGGGCTAAAGCTTTAACTGAAGCAGCTAAATCAAAAATAAAAATTGAGAAAGCTAAGGTTTCAGCTACAATAGAATTAACTTGCTTAAAACCAGATGGAATAGAAGCTATAAAGCAAAGCTTGCTCAATGCTGAAAAAATTAGAAGGAAAGGCGCAAGCATAATTGCTTATGCTATAGGAGCGCCTAGATATAAAATAGAAGTTTTAGCTAATGATTATGGAGAGGCTGAAGCTCTTTTAAAAAAAGCTATAGATGAAGTTTTAACAACAATAAGAAATTTTGGAGGAGAAGGACGTCAAATAGATTGAAAATGCAAATTAAAAAATGTAAAAAATGCGGAAGATATACTCTTAAAGAAAATTGTCCTTTATGCGGAGAAAAAACATTTAACCCTCATCCTCCTAAATTCTCTTTAGATGATAAATATCTTAAATTAAGATTAAAAGCTGAAGAAAAATGAAAACTATCCTTAAGGAGTGTAAAGTTAAACCTGTTAACCCCATAATTATAGAGGGGTTACCAGGATTAGGTTCTGTTGGAAAAATAGTTGCTTCATACCTTATTTCTCAATTAAAAGCTAAAAAAATAGCTGAGCTTTATTCACCTCATTTTCCTCATTACGCTTTAGTAAATGGACAGGGAGTTGCAAGATTACCTAAAAGCACATTTTATTACTATAAAAACAAGAAAAGAAAGCTTGAGCTTATTATAATTACTGGTGATTGCCAACCTCAAACTAATATAGGGCAATATGAAGTGGCAGAAAAAATAGTTGAATATGCTAAAAAATATTCAAGTAAGCTTCTTATAAGTATTGGAGGCTACAGTTCAAGTAGAAAAGAGGAGCCTAAAGTTTATGGAGCAGCCACAAATGTTAAATTAATTAATCAATTAATTAAGATGGGTGTTGCTATTAATGAGGATGGTGTCCCAATAGTTGGTGTAGCTGGAATATTACTTCCTTTAGCTAAAGCTAAGGGTTTAAATGCAGTATGTTTGCTTGGAGAAACGTTGGGCTATATTCCAGATCCTAAAGCTGCTAAAAGTGTTTTAAAGGTTTTAAATCAATTTTTAAACTTGAAAATCGATTTAAAAGAGTTGGAAAAAGAAATTAAAGAAATGGGAAAGCTTGAAGAAAAAATTCTTAAAACAACCCAAAGTTTTGAGGAAACATTTGAAGAAAAGAAAATAACTGAAAAATTCTCATATATATCTTAACTTTAACCAGTTTTAACAATTAAGGTTTTTATTTCACTGGAAATAGATGAGCCTTCTTTGGTAACAAGCAAAGCTTTAACATAGTATGTTCCAGGTTTTTCAGGTTTCCAGATAGTTTTAAAAATGTTTTGTGTAAGCGTACCTTTAGTTAAATTAAACCAGTTAACTTTATCTAAGCTATATTGAATTGTAACGTTTCCTTGAGTTAATGAAGAAACTTCAATTTCAACATTTTCACCTAAATTTAATGAGGAGGGTGTTAATGAAAGATTTAATAGTAAAGAAGCATTGCTAACAGTTAAAGATAAAGTTTGACTAAAAGCTTTTGTATATTTTCCAGCTTCACCATCCCATCTGCTTCTAATAAGATAAACACCGCTTCCAGGAAGCCAACTGTAAACATAGGAGCCATTAATTGCTGTTATGCTTGTTCCAATATTTTCCCATGTTAAACCACCATCTTTTGAATATTCAAGAGTTACAAGTTTATTGTTTAATCCTTCACCCTTAGAAGTTAACCTTCCATAAAGGTTAACCGCCTCCCCATATAATATTTCAGATTTACTTAATGAAAGTGTTAATTCGCTTAGGGCAGGATAACTTACCTCGTAAATAAACACAAACCTATTTGGTTGAGAAGCATAAACAAGCTTAAAGTAATCTGAGGATGCTTGAGACGGATTTATTCCCATAACTATTAATTTTCCAAGCATAGTATTTTCGTTTATACCATTTCTATCAGCAATAGTTTCATTAGCTATAATTTGATTATTTAAAGTAATTACTCTATAATATTTAACTTCTTGTGCGCTTCTTTTTTCATAAAAATGAACTATTTTCCCATCATAAGAAGAACCGTTACCTATCCTAGCCATCCAATACCATTTATTATCTTCACCAAAACCATAATATTGTATACCGCTTTGTCCCCTGGTCCATGTTACAAATATGGCTATATGAGTAACATTATAAGATTTTAAGGTTGGAATGGCTTCAGTTTCATTTGAAAGAAAAGTTCTAGCTATTAAAGCTATTTGAGTGAAGTTTAATGTTCCATTATCAGCCATTGAACGTTTATCAGCTATAGCCGTTATCCAATAACCATAATCCCACCATGAAAATACAACAGCATTCTTTGGTAAATTTTCTTTCATCCAAATTAAAGCTTGAAGCCAATCCTGATATTTAGATGCTTCCTCTCCAGAAGGAGCTGTTGGAATGCTTGAAGTAGCTATAGTAGTTGGAGCATAAGCTGAATTTGAAGCATAATATAAGGTTGGTGTAATAATAATTAAAAGAATAAGTAATATGGCCGCTCCAAATTCTCTTGCTACTCTAGATTCAAACTTAATTTTCTTTTTTGGAAAAATAATTTTTTCTTTTAAAATATCTAAAGATGGTTTAGCTAATTCAATTACACCTATGGCGCTTAAAAGAGATAAAGCTGGGGCCAGTATAATAGTTAATCTAACAAATGAACCTGCAAAATAAATTGATGATAAACCAAAAAGAATAAGAAATAAATCGTTATTTCTTCTTTTTTGAAGGGAAAAGAGAAATCCAAAAAGACCTAAAATAATTAATGCTCCAAATTCATAAAAGAAGGATGACCATGTACCTGGTCTATGCTCAGCTACAGATTCAACCAATGGCATTTCAAGCCTAACTAAAGGATTAACTATAGCTGCAAATTTTCCTGCTAAAGGACCAATTAAACCTTTACTCCATAAAATTACTGTTCCTCCGACCAAAATAATTGCAAAAGCTAAAGCTGCTAAAATTTTACCTCTAAAGGAAGAAGCCCTTTCAAAAACTTCGCAACCAATTAAAATAATAAAAATCAAAAATAAAGCTAAAGTTGACCATTCAGAAATAAAACTATAACCTAACTTTGGAATTTGAAGAGAAATCAAAAAGAATATGCTATATGTTATCGAATAAACAATTAACAATCTAGTTGAATAACGCTTAAGTAAAACTAGCACTAAAGTGAATAAAGCAATTAATGAAGCTGGATACCTAAAGGCGCCCCAACCCATTCCAATGTAACCTAAAGATAAACCAGCTAATAATGCATAAATAATGCTTGCTCTAAGAGATCTAGAGTTTGATAATGCTTTTAAATAGAACATAAAGAATAAAAGCATAGTAAATATTCCAATAGTTTCATCATCAAAAAATCCTAATGAAGTTCGAGTAATATGAGAAGTGTTAAAAGCTAAAAATAAAGCTGAAAGTAAACCTATGCTTTTACCCCATTCTCTTCCCAAAAGGTATGCAGCTAAACATGTTGCAACACCCATAATTATTGGAAATATTACACAAAGTTGATAAAGTGTTATTGAAACTCCTAAATCTTGAAGAAGCATATAGAGAAGCGCAGCTGTAAATGATACACCAGGGTAATTTGTAGTTGAAATATCTCTACCCCAAGGATACCAACTCATGTTATCATGCCAACTAAACCAGGCTTTAAAACCATTATTTACTATATATTCAGCCATTCTATATTGTTGATATGGATCAAATTCAGAAATGAAAAAACCCCATCTTAACGGTAAAAGCCTAATAATTGCAGCTAAGGCTAAAATTAAGAGGAGAGTTGCAAAATGCAAGCAGCTGCTTCCAGAAATCTTTAAAGAAGCTAAAAAATCTTTAATTTTAGGTAGGAAAGAATTTGAATTTGTTTTCATTAAGCATCCCTTAATTCTTCTTTTAGCCTTAAGCTAAAGATAAAAATTTTATCTAATTAATAAATCTTCGCTTAGCTTATAAAGAAAAATTTAATAAAGAGGTTAAAAAGGTTTACAATTTGCAGCTAAATTAAAGTTTAAAAATAAAATCTAAAACCTATTTGTTTAATCCTTAAATTAATTAAATTATGCATTAAAGATGCAAGGTAGATGAAGATTGAACCAGAAAATTGTGGGAAAAATCGATAAAGTTTTTTCTCCTAAAGAATATGAAGAAAAAATTCTTGATTGGTGGAATAAAGAAAAAATCTATATAAAGGTTAAAAGAGCGGGTGGAAGGAAAAAATTTTATTTTTTAGATGGTCCCCCATACGTAACTAATCCTCCTCATGTAGGTACAGCTTGGAATAAAATATTGAAAGATGTTATAATCAGATTTAAGAGAATGCAAGGTTTTAAAGTTAGGGATCAACCTGGATATGATTGTCATGGATTACCTATAGAGGTTAAGGTAGAGGAGGAACTTGGAATAAAAACCAAAAAAGAAATAGAAGAGAAGGTTTCTGTTCAAGCGTTTATTAAAAGATGCAAGGAATATGCTGAGGAAAACGCTAAAATTCAAACAGAAGTGTTTAAAAATTTAGGTGTATGGATGGATTGGGAAAAACCTTACTTAACTTTAAAAAACGATTATATAGAGTCTGTATGGTGGACTGTAAAAAAAGCTTATGAAAAAAATTTACTTACAAAAGGTTTAAAGGTGGTTCATTGGTGTCCAAGATGCGAAACAGCTTTATCAGGATATGAAGTTACTGATGAGTATAGAAATGTTAAAGATTACTCAATTTATGTTAAATTTCAAGTAGAAAATGAAAAAAACAAATTTATTCTTATTTGGACAACAACTCCCTGGACACTTCCAGCAAATGTTGCAGTAATGGTTCATCCTAAAGAATATTATGTTGAAGCTGAAGCTGATAATGAAGTATATATTTTGGCTGAAGCTAGATGTGAAGCAGTATTTAATGAAGTGGGGAAAAACTTCAAAATTATTAAGAAAATTAAGGGAGAGGAATTGCTTGGTTTAAAATATAAGCCTCCGCTTCTTGAAGAGGTGCCTCTTCAAACTCAAATTAAAAATGCACATAAAATTGTTCTTTCAGAAAAATATGTAAGCATGAATGAAGGAACAGGATGCGTTCATTGTGCTCCAGCTCATGGAGAAGAGGACTTTGAAGTTGGTTTAGGATATAATTTGCCTATAGTGTCTCCAGTTGACACTTCTGGAAGATTTACTCAAGAAGCTGGGAAATATGCTGGAAAATATGTTAAGGAAGCAGATCAATTAATTATTGACGATTTAAAAAATAAAAATTTGCTTTTTTATGCCACTACAATAGAGCATTCTTATCCTCATTGTTGGCGTTGCAAAACACCTTTAATTCTTAGAGCTACAGAGCAATGGTTTATTAAGGTTTCTGAATATAAGAATAAACTTGTTGAAGAAAATGAAAGTGTTACTTGGGTTCCAGAGTGGGCTGGAAAAAAAAGATTTAAAGATTGGCTTCTTGGAGCTAGAGATTGGGTGATTTCCAGACAACGATTTTGGGGTATACCAATCCCAATTTGGGTTTGTGAAAAATGCGGTAGAGAGGAGGTTATAGGTTCAATAGCTGAGCTTAAATCTAAGGCTTTAAACTTTCCAAGAAAAATTGATTTGCATAGAGATTGCGTGGATGAAATATATTTACAATGTAGCTGCAATGGTAAAATGAAGAGGATTTCTGATATATTGGATGTTTGGATGGATTCTGGAGCGGCGTCTTGGGCTAGTTTAAATTATCCAAAAAAAGAGGATGAATTTAAAAAATGGTGGCCTGCTGACGTTGTTATTGAAGCTCATGATCAAACAAGAGGTTGGTTTTATACACAACTTTGCGCTGGAATTCTAGCTTTTAATAAAAGTCCATATAAAACAGTTTTAATGCATGGTCATGCTTTAGATGCTTCTGGACAAAAAATGAGTAAATCGCTTGGAAACTTTATTTCACCAGAAGATGTAATAGCCAAATATGGTCGAGATGCTTTAAGATTATATGAGTTACAAAATACAACTTGGGAAGATTTTAGATTTTCTTGGAATGAAGTGGAGGAATGCTGGAGAAACCTCCATATAATATGGAATGTATATGCTTTTGCAAGTATTTACATGAATCTTGATAAGTTTCAACCTAATAAATGGCCTATAAAAAAGCTTTATAAACATATGAGAAATGAAGATAAATGGTTAATATCTAGAACTGAAAGTTTAAAAGCTAAAGTAACAGAGTTTCTTGAAAAATTTGAAGTTCATTCAGCTATTAGAGAACTTATAAGTTATGCCATAGAAGATTTAAGTCGATGGTACATTAAACTTGTTAGAAGAAGATTTTGGCAGGAAAAAGAAAGTTTAGATAAGTTAGCAACATACTCAACTTTATATTATGCCTTAAAAACTTGGTTAATTTTATCTGCACCCTTTTTACCCTTTACTTCAGAAAAATTGTATAGGGATATGATGTTTCCGACAGAAGAAAAAAAACTTAGCATACATATGTATAAATGGCCTAAAGTCGAAGAAAAGTTAATCAATAAAGATTATGAGAAACAAATGGAGTTAGTTAAAAAAGTTATAGAAGCAGCTTTAAGCGCTAGGCAATCATTAAAAATAAAGTTAAGGCAACCTGTAAAAAAAGTAATGATTGTTACTGGAAATTTAGATGTAAAAAACAGTTTATCAAATTTTAAGGATATTATTATGGATCAAATAAATGCTAAAACAATAGAGTTTATATCTTTAGATGAAGAAGAAAAATTAAAAAAGATTTTTGCAATTCCAAAACTAGATGTTTTAGGACCAATATTTAAATCTAAAACTGCTCAAGTAGCTGAAAAAATAAAAAGTGAAGATGGATGGAAAATTTTAAAAAGCTTTAAAGAAAAAAACTTTTTTGAGCTTTTATTAAATGAAGAAAAAATAAAAATTACTCCTGAAATGGTTTTCTTTAAAGAAGAAATGCTTGAAGGATTTGGCTTTGGCGAATTTGATGAGGGAAGAGTCTATGTTGATGGAAAATTAACTGAAGAATTAATTCTAGAAGGTTTCGCTAGAGACATAGTTAGAAGAATTCAAGAAATGAGGGGAGAAATAGATCTTCCAGTAGACGCTTTTATCTCAGTTTATATTAAATGCCCAAGTAATAAAGAAGAGGAATGGATTAAAGCCCAAAAAGAATATATTAAAGATGAAGTTAGAGCAAAAGAAGTATTTTTTGAAATTTCTAAAGAAGAAAAATTTGATCTTAAAAAGCAATGGGTTATTGATGAGAAAAAATTTGAAATAGCAATAAAAATGGAGAATTTTTAATGAAGCGGTTAGGTTTTATAGTAAATCCTATAGCTGGGATAGGTGGTGCTGTAGGATTAAAAGGTTCTGATGGAAAAGAAATTGTTAATAAAGCATTTTCTCTTGGAGCTAAACTGGTTTCACCAGAAAAAGCAAAAATATTTTTGCAAGAATTAAAAAAACTTAATTGTGAATTTGAGCTTTATGTAGGAGCAGGATTAATGGGAGAAAAAGAAGCTAAAGAATGCGGTTTAACACCAAATCTTATTTTAGGCAAAGAAAAAAATGAAACAACAGCTGAAGACACCAAAGAAATAGCATTAGAAATGATGAATAAAAATGTTGATCTTTTAGTTTTCTGCGGTGGAGATGGAACAGCAAGAGATATTATGAATGCTGTAGATTTAAAAATTCCAGTTTTAGGAGTCCCTTCAGGAGTAAAAATGCATTCAGGTGTTTTTGCTACAAACCCTAAAGCTGGAGCTAAAATAGTTAAAGATTTTTTTAATAATCAATTATCATTAATTGAATGCGAAGTTATGGATATTGATGAAGAAGCTTTTAGGCAAGGAAGAGTTTCAGCTAAACTTTATGGATATTTAAAGGTTCCTTCAGAAAAACTTCTTATTCAACAAGTTAAATCTTCTGTTCCATTGATTGAAAACGAAAAAGAAAATAGAGAAGCAATAGCAAAATATTTAATTGAAGAAATGGAGGAGGATTGCATTTATATAGTTGGTCCAGGTTCAACAACAAAAACAATATTTGACTTACTTAATCTTGAAAAAACTCTTTTAGGTGTAGATATTTTATTTAGAAAAAAAATTATCGTTAAAGATGCGAATGAAAAAGAAATATTAAAAATATTGAATGAAGATGAAAAAACTAAGGCTAAAATAATTGTTACACCAATCGGAGGACAAGGTTATATATTTGGTAGAGGAAACCAACAAATTAGCCCAAATGTAATAAGAAAAGTTGGAAAAGAAAACATAATTGTTATAGCTACTAAAAATAAACTTCAAACTTTAAATCCTAAAAGACTTCTTGTTGATACTGGAGATCCAGAATTAGATGAAGAATTAAAAGGTTACATCAAGGTGGTAACGGATTATAAAGAAGAAACAATAGTTAAGGTTGAATAAAAAATAAGGGAAGAGTGGGTCTATTCTTTTTCAACAATAGATTTTAAAAATTCAACATAGCTTTTAGCATCCATTAAGTTTTTAAGTTCTTCTTGAAGATTTGAAGGTTTAATTACAGCTATCCAACCATCACCATAGGGACTTTCATTAAGAAGCTCAGGGTTATTTTCAAGTTTGGTGTTCACTTCAATAATTTCTCCAGAGATTGGCGAAAAAATTTCAGCCACTGCCTTAACTGATTCAACACTTCCTATACTTTGCATTTGAGCTGCTTTAGAGCCTACTTTAGGTAAATCTACGAAAACAATTTCATGAAGAGATTTTTGGGCATAATCACAAATTCCAATTCTGCATAAATCGCCTTCAATTTTAAGCCATTCATGCTCTTTAGTATAATACAAACCTTCAACAACTTCATATTCTCCAACTTTCATTTTTAATTCATCTCCTTAAATTTTTCAATTTCATTAGTTAGTTTTACCTTATTTACTTTTCTCTTTTCCATCCATATTTAGTTGTATCATAAAATGGTATATTAACCACTTCAGCATCAACAAGCCTATCTCTAATTTTTATTTGCAAAATTTCTCCTATATTAGAGTATTCAATAGGCACGTAACCCATTGCTATTCCAATATTCAATATTGGCGATAAGGTTCCGCTGGTAACTTTTCCTATAACTTGATGATTTTTTAAAATTTCATATCCATGCCTTGGAATGCCTTTATCCTTAAGTTTTAACCCTATTCTGCATTTTTTTATGCCTTCAGCTTTCTGTTTTTCTAAAGCTTTTCTCCCTATAAAATCGCTTTTTTTATTTAATTTTACCACCCAAGAAATTTTAGCTTCAAAAGGTGTTGTTAATTCATCAATATCGTTTCCATAAAGACACATGCCAGCTTCAAGTCTTAAAACATCTCTAGCACCCAAACCACAAGGTTCCAAACCAAGTTTTTTACCAGCATCCAAAAGAGAGTTCCAAACTTTAAAAGCATTTTGAGGTTTTTCAATTGAGGCATTTAATACAAAAATTTCAAAACCATCTTCACCTGTATAACCTGTTCCTGAAGCTAAGCATTTAACACCATTTAAGGTTAATTCCCCAATACCAAATCTAGGAATATCATAAACATTTTCCTTAGCTATTTTTTGAACAATTTCTCTAGCCTTAGGTCCTTGAATAGCAAACATCGCTATTTCATCAGAAACATGATCAATTTTAACTTTAAACTTTTCTGCTTGTTTATACATCCATGCTAAATCTTTGCTTCTATTGCTAGCATTAAAAACCATTAAAAACTTATCTTTTAATCTAAGCAAAATTAAATCATCAATTATGCCACCTTGCTCATTACACATAACTGAATAATGACCCATTCCAGGTTTAAGCATTGAAACATCATTTGGAGTTAAATAATTTAAAAAAGCTTCATCTTCTTCGCCATAAATAAAAGCTCTTCCCATATGAGATACATCAAAGATTCCTGCAGCGTTTCTAACAGCTAAACATTCTTCAATTATTCCCTTATACCAAACAGGCATTTCGAAACCAGCAAACTCAATTAATTTTCCATTCTCTTTATGAAAATCATAGATTTGGGTTTTATTAACCATTTTAAACGCCTCATTCATTTTCAATAGGATGGATCTCAATATTACTATAATCAAGATTTAAAGTTTTCCCACATTTAGGACAAATCCCATTATAACGCTGAATTACCTCTATAGGAGGTTCAAGTTCTTCACCTTCATAAAGAATAGCTCCGCATTTACCGCAAAAAATTTTTTGAGGCAAAAAGTTCTCCTCCCCTTTAAATTACTAGAAATTATAAAAAGAATAAGATAGGTAATAAACTTTTATAAGTTTAAATATGTTCCTTTAGCCCTTATATTTATTACTAAAAGAGTCTTTTAATCTTCAAATTAAAAAGAATAAATAAAGAAGGGTGGTGTAATTAATTGAGACAAAAAATTTTATGGAAAATAAGGCTTAAAACCAAAGATTTAATTTATGCAATTAAAAAAATGGAGAAGCCTAAAGCTTCAATAGCAACATTATTTATTGCAGTTCTTATCTTTTCAATATTTATTTTTTCCGGTGGAGTTTTTGCAGCCTTAGAAAAACCGTTAGCTTTGTTACCTTCTTCAACAGGTTGGACATTTATTTATAGAGGTAATATTAATGTTCAAACTTTAAGCGAAAGCTTGGTTTCAGCCTTTCTATATTTAATAGGAGTTTTAGGTTTATATTTGCTTTATAGAAGCATAAAAACAGCTTATAGACCTAGAGAAGCTTACATTATGCTTATCATAGGGTTTACAATAACAATAATTTCTGTTTATTATCTAATTGTTTTATTGCAGCAAAAAATTTCTGGATGAACTTTTTTACCACCAAAATTTCTTTAATTTTAATAAATAAGCTATACTATTAGTAAATAAATGAAGAAGTGGGGTGAACAAAAAAATAAAAAATAATACATTTAAATTTAACTTTGAAAATGGATAAGAAATTATTAATGCTCCATAAACAAAATCTAGTTGATCCATAAATGGAAGGGGAAAGCCAGGAGCTAAAACCAACCTTCTTTTAATAAAAGCCCCAAAAAGATCCCCTAATAAAGCGCCTAAACTACCTAAAACACCTATCAAAAAAAGATTAAAATTTTTATTTAAAATTAAGCTTTCAATCATCGCTATTGATGAACCACATAAAAAACCTCCAATAAAACCTTCAATGGTTTTATTAGCTCCAAAAACTCTTTTTCCATCAAAAAAATTCTTGTTAAAATCTATGGGTCTTTTTCCATGAAAAATTACTGCGCTAGCATTTGCTATATAAGCTGGTAAAATAAATATTAAAGCTGAAAAGAAAGCTTCATTTATTTTAAACAGCATTTATTAATCCCTCTTTTGCAAGTTTTAATTTACATTTAAGATTGAAGGCTTCCTTAAAGTTTAATCGTTCAACAATGGCTTCCTTAAAGTTTCCCTTAAGATTTCTTAATTTAATTATTGTTCCGCACCAATGAAAAAGAGTTCGTTTAGCTATAGGTTCTATATCAGCATAATTTAATAAGCTATGAACTTGACTTGTTAAAAGCACTGCTAAATTATGCTTTTTAGCTAATTCAGCTAAATAAGCTAATTGTCTATTTAAAGCTCTATTTAAAGCAAAACGCTCCTCTAAAGTTGAGGATTCTAATCTATAAAGTGTTGTAATAGAATCAACAACAATTAATACAACTGATTTAGATATATAACTTTCTAAATTTTCTATTATTTGAGTTTGCTCAAAAAAAGTTTTTGGAGAAAAAACAAAAATAATAGATGAAATTTCATTTGCATTTAAACCTGCTATTTGAATAAATCGTTGAGGAGTAAAAGAGCAGTCAACATCTATATAAAGTGTTTTTAATGAGTTTTTAGCAGCTTCAACAGCTGTTTGAAGAATTAAGGTGGTTTTTCCTGTAGAAGCTTCTCCATAAATTAAAGTTAACTCTTCTAAGGCTAAACCACCATTTAACAATTTATCAAGGCAAGAAGATTTTGTAGAAAGAAATTTAGGCTTTAACATTATTCACCTATTTTATTTGTTTCCTCTAAATCTTAATTGATGAAGAAGCTAAAATCTTTTTTAAGGTTAAATAAATAATTATTTTTAAGCATTCACCAATTTTAAAAAACTGTTTTAAGTTGGAAGATAAAAATGTTTAAAAAGATTGGGGTAGTTTCCAGGTTAGATATTAAAGAAGCAATTAAGCTTTCAAATGAAGTTTTAAAATTTCTTTCAAAAAAAGGTTTAGAAGTTATTTTAGAAGAGGAATTGGCTAAAATTTTAGGGTTAAATTCTGGAGTGCCCCTTAATAAATTGAGTGCAGATTTAATTTTAACTATTGGTGGAGATGGAACAATCTTAAAAACATGCATGAATATTCCAAATCCTGAAACACCAATATTATCTGTGGATATGGGTAGAAGAGGTTATTTAACTGAAGTGCCTCCAGAACATACATTTGATGCAATTGAAGAATGTTTAGCTGGGAAATATAAAATAGAGGAACATTCAAAGCTTTCAGTTTTTTATGAAGAAAAGTTTCTGGTGGATGGATTAAATGAAGCTTTAATAACTTCAAAAACACCTTTAAAACCTCTTTATTTTGATGTTTCAGCAGGAAGCTATAGGCTTATAGAGATTAGAGCGGATGGATTAATTGTGGCTACTCCTACAGGTTCTACAGCTCATGCCTTTTCAGCTGGAGGACCAATTTTAGAAACAAATCTTGAAGCTTTTGATTTGGTTTTTATATGCCCTCTTAAACCTATAAGATCAATAATTATCCCGGATAGATTTGATGTAACTATTAAAGTTTTAAATGAAAAGCTTGGAGCAGTATTAGTTGTGGATGGATGTTATATAAAGGAGCTTCCAATTAACTCTAGGGTTTTAGTGAAAAAATCTATTCATAAAGCCTTGTTTATAAGGTTTGAAACAAAATTTTTATGTAGAAGATTATCAAGATTAGTTTCAAGAATGTGAAATTTATTTTTAATTTGACTTATAAATAGGAAGTTGAAAAAGAGAAAAATGCTTAAAAAAATTTTGATTTTAGATTCATCAGCATTTTTTGCAGGTTTTGATTTATCTTTAATAAATTTTCAAGCTTATTCTACACCTTTAATAATTGAAGAATTACCTAAAGAAGGTTCTATAGCTTTAAGAGTTAAAGCTTTACAAGAAGCTGGAAAATTAAGCATTAAAAAGCCAAATGAGGAATCTAAAAGAAAAGTTTGTGAAATGGCGGTTAAAGTTGGAGATAAAATTGTGCTTTCCGAAGCCGATTTACAATTGTTAGCTTTAGCTTTTGAATTGAAAAATAAAGGTTTCAAACCAGTTATATTAACAGATGATTACGCTATTCAAAATGTTGCTTATTTTCTTCAACTTGATTTTTCTTCAATAACTACATTTGGAATTTCAAAACCTTTAAAATGGATTATTTATTGTCCAGCGTGTTTTAAAAAATATAATGAAGGGGGAAAAACAATTTGTGATATATGCGGAGCAAAACTAAAGCGAAAAGCAAAAAGAAATTAATTTTTTCTAAATTTAGCTATAAAGAAACCTAACCCATGGATATGTGGATGAAAACGTTGAAGTTTTTCAGCATTTAAAAAAAGTTGAAGTCCAGGTGAACCTAGAAAAAAATTTTGTGTTTCAATTTTTAATGAACATTCATCTTCAACAAATTTAGCTATTTCTTCACATTCCTCAATTGTTACAGTGCATACACTATATACTAAAACACCGTTTGGTTTAAGAACTTTAGAGGCTGCTTTAATAAATTGTTTTTGATACTCAGATAAGTTTAAAATATCTTTCATAGAGGTAAAATCAAAAAGTTTAGGTGTAACGCCTAAAGCGCTGCAGGGAGGATCAACCAAGCATTTATCAACCCTTAAAGATGGAAAATCCTTATCGATATATCTTGAATCATGAATAATTAAAGTTGCGATTTTACAGTTTAAACGAGCTAAATTTTTTCTTGTAGTTTCTATTTTTTTCTTATTTCTATCAACACCTATAACTAAACCTTTATTTTCCATTAATTGAATTATATGAGAAAGTTTTCCTCCTGGTGCACAGCAAACATCTAAAATTTTTTCTTCAGGTTTAGGATCAAGAATTCTGCTGGTTAAAATTGCTGGAAAAGATTGAGGATATATAAAACCCTTTTTATATTCTTCAGTTTCTCTAAAACTTGGAATTTTATATTTTGAATAAAGCACTTCAACAGCTAGTCCCTTTCTAAACTGAAGAATTTGAGTTTCATTCATTCTAGCTATTCCACTACCAACTTCTTGATTTAATTCATCAACAATTGTAACTTTATCTCCTATTTTTATTCCTTTACAATTTATAATTCCAGGAGCATATACATGAGCTCCTTGCAAAACGGATTCTGCAGTAAATTTATCAACAATCACATGTTTATCAAAAATAGGAATTTCAAAAGGTCCCTCAACAGGAATATAAAGAGCTTCAGGAATGTTTTTATCAATTTCAACTTGAAAACCTTTATTTCTTAAGGATTTTAAAACATCATTTGGATTCGCTTTTAAAGTGTTAACTCTAAAGTAATATTTTTTTCCAGGTGTTTTAAGAGCTTTAAGAACGAGCTCTAATTCATTTTGATAAACTTTTTTAAGAGCATTAATAACATCCTTAGAAAACTTCCATCTTTTTGAAAGTTCATCAATTGTTAATGACATTTTTAAGTTAATTTAACTATGTTTACTTTTTTAGTTTCAACTTCAACTATAGCTAAAGAAGATTCACCACTTAAATACCCGCATACTTCACCAGGATTTATAACTAGGGTTTTTCCAATTTCAGAAATATCTATTTTATGAGTGTGACCATAAGCTACCAGATTAAAAATACCGCATTCAATAATTGTATCTAAAAGATCTTTGTTTTCTCCATGAATTAAAGCTATTTTGAATCCATTAATATTTAGCTTAACGAATTCTCCTCTAATTTCTTTACCAACTTCTAAAAAAGCTTTTCTTAATAATTCTTTTTCGGCATCATTATTTCCATAAACACCAATCATTTTAGCATTTAAATTTTTAAATGAAGAAGCTACAAAAGGTGCGCAATAATCTCCACAATGTAAAACTAACTCAACTTTTTCAATATTTAACTTTTCTATAGCTTTATTTATTAACGGTAATCTATCATGAGTATCTGAAATTATTCCAATACGCATTTCTAATCCCCTTTTTAGCATTAAACTATGAAGCTTAAATTTATATTTTTTATCTTCTATTAATCATTAACATTACGTTAGGAAGAAATAAAAATAAAGGCGAGAGTTTTGGATAGTTTTTTAGTTTCAAAAAAAGGTGTTACGCTTAAAACTTTAATAACATTCATTAAAAAATGTGGGGAAACTGGTGAAGATGGAGCAATTGGCATTTTTCTCGGAATAGTAAGAGGAAAAACCCATCAAAAAGAAAAAGTAAAGCATTTAGAGTTTGATGCCTATAGAGAGAAGGCTGAGGAAGCATTTAAAAAAATAGCTGAAGAAGCTAAAAAGCTCTATGGAGTAAATAATATTTTAATTCATCATGTTACAGGTAAAGTCAGGGTTGGAGAAAGAATAATGATAGTGGCAGTTTCAGGAAAATCCAGAAAAAATGTTTTTCCAGCTTTAGAAGATATTGTTGAAAAAGTAAAGAAAGAAGCATTAATATGGAAAAAAGAAACTTTGGAAGATGGAAAGTCTTATTGGATTGAATATAAAGGTTAATTATGAATATTAAAGGGTTTAATGAAAGGGTCAAATTTAAAATCTTTATTTTAATTCAAAATATCTTGTTACACATAAAATATCATTTTTAAAACCATATATAATGAAGCTTGATTAACAAAAACATTTTTGGAAACTAATTATAATAAGAATAATTTATTAGAAGAAATTTAACGCAGCTTTATAAGAAGCTTCAATATGTTTTTTAGCATTTTTAAAAACTGGTTCTTCATGACCAGCTAAAAGAAACTCTGCATCTAGATTTGTTAACCTTTTTAATGAATTAATTAAGGCTTTAAAGTTTCCAGTAGGCAGATCTGTTCTACCAAAAAAACCTCCGGGGAAAACTGTATCTCCTGAAAAAAGAATCTTATTTTTTTCCTCATATATACAAATGCTTCCTGCTGTATGTCCTGGTGTATGAAGAACCGTTAATTCTCCTTCACCAATTGAGATCACATTATTATCTTCAACAAATGAAGTCAATGATTTATTCGTTAAAAAGGGGAGTTTAAAATCAAGTTTATGAATAAAGATTTTTGGTTTAAAATATCGAAGAATTTCTCTTAATCCTCCAGTATGATCAAGATGATTATGTGTTAAAACTACTTGCTCAATATTTCGTATTAAAAGCTTATCTAAATAAGGTTTAATACTGTTTTCAGTTAAACCATTTCCACAATCAATTAAAGTTGGTTTCCCCCTATTGATAATATAAATATTTGAACATAACCCAATTCCCTGAACTAGATAAATTTCTTTAAGGGATGGATGGAAATTCTCTAGAGTAAAAAGCATATTTTTAATTCCCTCAAGGCTTTTTAATAAAAGCTACATTTATTTATTTTTTATCTTTAAATAGTTTTTTAGTAATAAAGGAGATTTAAAGAAATGAATGAAAACATTGAAGAAAAACTTGCTCGTTTAATAAATATTTTAAAAAATAAAGAAAGTGTTCTTATAGCTTTTTCTGGAGGAGTTGATAGTGCTGTTGTTGCAGCTACAGCTAAAATAGCTTTAAAAAATAAAGCATTAGCTGTAACAATAAATTCTCCGCTTATTTTACAAGAGGAAATTGAAGAAGCCATTAAGGTAGCTAGAGAAATAGAGATTGATCATATAGTTTTAGATGGAAATGAGCTTGAAGATCCTAATTTCATCTGTAACCCAATAAACAGATGCTATTTTTGCAAAAAGAATTTGGCTATTAAATTAAAGAATTTAGCTGAAGAAAAAGGGCTTAAAAATATAGTTGATGGAACTAATATTGATGATCTTAAGGATTATAGACCTGGACGAGTAGCCTTAAGCGAAGCAGGAATAGAAAGCCCTTTAGTCGAGGCGGGATTAACAAAAAAAGATGTAAGAGAAATAGCAAGAATTCTTGGTTTATCTATAGCTGATAAGCCCTCTTCAGCTTGTTTAGCTTCCAGAATCCCTTACGGCCAAAAAATAACATTGGAAAAAATTAAAAGAATAGCTGAAGCTGAAAAAATTATTAAAGAAATAGTTAAAGTGAAACAGGTGAGAGTTAGAGATCATGAACCTATAGCTAGAATAGAAGTTGACCCAAATGAAAGAAGACTATTTTTTAATGAAAAAATTATGGATGAAGTGTCTCAAAAGATACAGAAGTTAGGATTTAAATTTGTAGCTTTAGAATTAAGCGGTTATATTCAAGGAAGCTTAAATAAAATGTTAAATAATAAAAATTCTATGCAATAAAAGATTTTTCATTTGTCTTTGCAAGTTTTCTAAATATAATTTTCTTCATTTAATAATAAAAAGAAAAACAAATAAGCTTGCTTATATTTAACGTTATCAAAATTAAGTTGGGAGAAGTTTAAAAATGATTGATGATGGAAGAAGCGGTAAAGTAATATTTTTGGTTCATTGTATAATTAATTCAAATTCTATTTGTATTGGCCCAAAAACTCCTAGTATATGGCCAGCTATGGTGAATGAAATTGTTGAATTACTAATGAAGAATAAAATCGGGATTATTCAATTACCTTGTCCAGAACAATTAGTTTTTGGTTTAGTACGAAATGAAGCCTCAAAAATTCAGATCGATACACCAGAATTTAGAGAATACTGTAAAAAAATAGCTGAATCAACAGTAAATTTAATTGAGGAATATATTAAAAATGGATTTAAAGTTATTGGTTTTTTAGGTAAAAGAGGAAGCCCAACCTGTAACGTTTTAGGTGAAGAAAAAGGAATTTTAATTGAAGAGTTAATTAATATGATGGATAAAAGGAAAATTAAAGTTTGCTTAATGGATTTTGAAAGAACTGAAGTTGAAAAATGTTTAGATAAATTGAGGAAAGCTATATATTCTTCCTAAAGTTAAAAACGATTGTAATTTAAAATTTAAAAAAGAATGAAGAGGTTTTTACAATTTATTTATCATTATGTTAATTTTTATTTATTTTACTTTTAACTTGTTCCTAGTTAAGATGAGTGCTATTGCTGTTGCAGCTGCGATTCCAGCTGCTCCTAACAAAATTTCTTTCTTTCCCATTTTTAACTTTCACCTCCAATTTTTTATCTTAATAATTTAAACAGGAATTAATTGAGGCTCAATTAATTCTTCTGTTTTCAAAGTTTCATGAGATATAGCTCCTTTTCTTGATAAATTCTCAAATAGAAAGGTTATCGCATGTTTAGCTTCCTCTTCGTTTTTTGCTCCAGCACAAACAATTTTTCCACTAGCAAATAAAAGCGCTGAAACCTCAGGTTTTTCCATTTTATATATTAATGCTGGAAATTGATCGGGTTCATAAATTGTTTTTTCCAATATAAATGCTGTTTTTTCTAAATCGATTTTTCCAGAAAGCTCTCCTGTAGCAACAACATTTTGAATATCTATTTTTGGTTGATTAACAATTAATAAACCATTTTGCTTAAGCGTTTCAACAATTTTAATTATGGCTTTTTTAGCTTCCTTTTCTGATTTAGCTCCTGTACAAATTATTTTTCCTGAATTAAATATTAAAACCGATGTTTTAGGTTTTTTTAGTCGATAAATTATTCCTGGAAACTCTTGAGGTCTATAAGCAGCACCTTGAGAAAATTTAAGTATTGTATCTAAATCTAGTTGTTGCTTTAAATCCCCTGAAGCCACAACATTCTTTATTTCTATTGTAAATTTTGGTTGCATCACTTTCCTCACCTATGTAGTTATGTAGTACAAAACTACTATATAAATGTTTCTCTGAAGAACAAAACTACAACTAAAAATTATTTTAATTCAATAACTTTTTTTACAGCACTCCATTCAACCTCAGTATTTACACATCCATCCTTAGATAAAGCTACGCATTGAGGTATAATTCCAAATTTTTCAGCAACAAAACCTCCTAAAATTAATTCTTTTAAACAAGCTACTCCAATACAAGCTTTAGGTTTTATCCTTTCAAAAATTTTTGAAACTATGCTTCCTCCAGAAATAAGGTAAACACCTTTATAACTTAATTTTTTAGCAAAGTTAATTATTTCCCCAAGTTTGCAATTACTGCAATTTTTGCATTCATAACTAAATTCTTTAAATGAGGCTGGACAATTACAAGGTCTTAAACATTGAGGTAAAAGCAAAATTCTTTCTGAAAAAGGAATTTTAGAAAAAACCTTTTTATAAGCTAAGTTTTTCGTTTTCACATAAAGCGCTAACAAACGTTTTTCATCAATCCCAGATTTAGCAGCCATTTGTTCAAGCTTTACTAATGCAATTTCCCCAATTTTACTTTCAGAAAGCTTTTCAATTAATTGAATTAATATGTTTTCTTCCTTCTTTTTCTTATTAAAAATGAAGAGCAATTCTCTTCTCCTTTTTAAATTTTAAAGCTTTACTATGTAAGAAAAGATAACTTATTTAAAAGTTTAAATACAGCTTTAAAAATTATATAAGGTATATAAGGTAATTAGAATCATTATGTATATTATTACGAGGGAAAAACATTGGCTGAAAAACTTTTAATTTGGTTAACTAAAAAGGGAGGAATAAATGCTCTTAAAATTCTTTCAGAGCATTTAACAAAAGTTAATGATGCTATGGTTGAGTTTAAAGAACTTTTAAAGAATATAAGCGAAGATAAGGATAAAGAAGCTAATGAAAATATAGGCAAAATCCTTTTAATAGAGGAGGGATGCGATCATCTAGCTAGAAATATATCAAGAGAACTTCAAAAAGGTAAACTTCCACCGATAGATAGGGAAGATACACTTCATTTATTATGGAAACATGAGAAAATTATTGATTTAACAAAAGAAGCTACATTAATCCTTAAAATTATTGAGCTTGATGCTAAAGGAAAAACTCCTAAAGAACTTTTAAAAAGCTATGTAAATTTAGTTGAAAATATAATAAATGAATTAAAAGCCTACAGTTTAAGCATAAATAAAATTGCTACAAATGTTAATGAAGCATATAAACTTAAACTTGAAGTAGAACGAATAGAGCATTTAATAGATGAAGAATACTTTAAAGTAAGAAGAGAGCTTCATTTTAAGTATGGAAACCAAATTGAAATGCCTTTATTTATATTTCTTAAAGACCTGCTTAATATAATTGAACGCATATCAGACATAATTGAAGATAGCAGCGATTTAATTCAAGTTATAATGGCTAGAGTTTCAGCAATGCTCTTTGGCTCAGAATAGAAAAAGTTAGTTAAAACGTCCTTCCTTTATCTATTTAACTATTGCTGAGAGATTAGAATATTTTTGCAAGCAAAAAGTAAGTTACGGCGCTAAACCCCATACAGAAGGGTAGTGTAGTAACCCAAGCTAGTATAACATCCCTAAACACTCGCCAGTTAACTTTTGAAACACCAGAGGCCACACCTACACCAGCAATAGATGAGGTAACTATATGCGTAGTGCTCACGGGTAGACCAAATAAAGAAGCTAGGAAAATAATTAATGAAGCTGAAAGATTTGCTGAGCAACCATGAATAGGCTCTAAATGAGTAACTTTTTCTCCTAAAGTTTTCACAATCCTCCAAATTTTTATATCTAAATAAGTTCCCACGGCCATTGCTGCGGCACAAGCAATCATAACCCAATCGGGAACGTGAAATGGCGCAGCATAGTAAATTGCAAGCATCATGGCGATTATACCCATTGTTTTTTGCGCGTCATTAGCTCCATGGCTAAGACTTAAAAAAGCAGCTAAAGGAATTTGTGAATGATTAAAATATTTATTAATATTATTAGGGTTGCTGAATTTTGTTGAAATTTTAGATAAAGTTTTCATAGCAAGAAAACCTGCAAATAAACCAATTAATGGGCTTGTAGCTAAGGGAATGATAACCTTTTCAATTAATCCATACCACTTTACTCCATAAACGCCATAGGATGCTATTCCAGCTCCAACTAATCCACCTATTAAAGCATGGCTGGAGCTTACAGGTAATCCCCAAACCCAAGTTAAAATATCCCAAGCTATAGCGCTTATAAGGGCTGCAAAAATTAATAAAGATGTGATTTTTCCTTCGGGGATTACTTCTGTTCCTATTGTTTTTGCAACAGCAGTTCCAACAACAAATGGTCCTATAAAGTTAAATATGGCGGACATAATAACGGCAGGATGTGGTTTCAATCCGCCAGTATAAACAATTACTGAAATTGAGTTTGCTCCATCATGCCATCCATTGGCTAAATCAAAAGCCAATCCTGCAATTATTATTAGGATAAGCATTGTAAATGGATCTATCATTTTTGTTCTTCCCTGGAATAATAATTTTATAAGGTATTTTTAGCTATATAGTAGAATAGTTTTTATTGGTTGTATTTAAATTTTAACTTTAACTAAGCTTTCAGCTTAAAGATTAATTTAGTAAAGTGCTATATTCTCTCTATTTATAACATAATATAACATAAATATGTTAATCAAAAGTCTATGATTTAAGTAAGGCTTATATAAAAGTTATAGTAAAAAATGTAAACTGAATAACTTATAAATTAAGTTATTGCATAAGCTTTGTGAAAAGGACATGAGCATGAAAGCAGTTATAGTAGAATGCAAGCTGCCTAATCTACCTTCAAGAATAGATGAAGTTTCTGAAATGGTTGAAACTTTGGGATATGAAGTCATCACAAAAATAGTTCAAAAAAGAGGAAGTATTCATCGTGCTTATTGCATTGGAGAAGGAAAACTTCATGAATTAAAAAATATTATTAAGGAAAAGAAGGGGAACCTTGTAGTTTTTTGCAATACACTTTCAAGCGCTCAAGCATTTAAAATTAAGAGGGAATTAGGAGATGATGTAGAAGTAATTGATAGAAATCTATTAATTCTGGAGCTTTTCAAAAATAGAGCCCTAAGCAGCGAAGCTAAACTTCAGATAAAACTTGCTAAACTTAAATATACGTATTCTTGGGGTAGAGAATACCTTAAACTTAAAGGAATTATAAATGAGCAGGTTGGATGGAGCGGCCCAGGACATTATCCATTTATTGATTATGAAAAAGCAGCTAAACGAAGAATAAGCAGAATTAAAAAGAAGCTTGAAAAAATTAGAGTTAAGAAAGATGCTTTATGCAAAAGAAGACATGAATTAGGTTATCCAATAGTAGCTTTAGCAGGTTATACTCAAAGTGGAAAAACAACTTTTTTCAACAGGTTAACATCCGAAACAAAAAGTGTTGGGCTTGGTCCCTTTACAACCTTATCTACCTTCGCTAGAAAAATTAATAAATTTAATTTTATTCTTATAGATTCAATAGGGTTTATTGAAGATATGCATCCAATAATTCTCGATGCATTTGATGCCACATTAAAAGAAATTGCAAATGCAGATTTAATTTTATTATTTATTGATGCAAGCGATGATTTTGAAACATTAACTAGAAAAATAAATACTTCAGATCAAATACTTAGGCGTATAGGCGCTAGTTCAAAAATGATTATTTGCATAAATAAAATCGACTTAGTTGATAAGGAAAAACTTGAAAAAATTAATGAAATAGTTAAAAGAAGGTTTTTAGGAGTTAAAACTGTTTTTATAAGCGCTAAGACAGGAGAAAACATAGATCAATTATTGAAGCTTATAATGGATGAGTTAAGTGAGACATTTAAAACGTTTGTGTATGCGCATTAAACTAAACTTAAGTAGGCGTTTACATTTTTTACATCAAATTTTTCAATTTCAAGAATATTAAAGATAAAGTTGAATAATTTTTCTCGAATGCTTTTGCTCAAGTTTGGATACCAAATTGGATTTGCTAAAACTAAAGCTCTCCAAACATAAAAGGGTTGAATAACTTCTAAAATTTCTTCATCACTAGTTTTATTTAGGTAGTTTTCCATAAATTTTAAATATAGTTTTTCAAAGGCTCCTTTTAATTCTCCATATGCTTGAAGAGAAAAGAAAATATAATTTATGCTCATTGCAGCTAAATCATCAGCAGCTTCACCCCATTCTCCTCTGCTTCTATCCAAAACTGTAAAATCTATTCCCTCTTTAAATAGAATGTTCCAAGGATGAAAATCTCCATGAACCTGACATAATCTATAAGTTTTTTCTCGAATCCTCCATATATGCTTAAAACATTTTTCAGCTATTGAATAAAGTTTTTTCTTTTCAATAAGGTTTTCTGGATAATTATCAATAAGACCCATTATGCATTCTCCATGCCCAAAAAGCTCTCTAAGCCTTCGCCTATAAAGATTTGCTGCATTAAGCTTTAAAGAATGAATTTCAACTAAATAATTTGATAAAGCTTCAGCTTTAAGCTCATCAAGTTGAGTTAAAGCTTTATCTTGAAGAATTTTTTCCAAATCTTTATAATATGGAATACCTTCAACTTTATTCATTAAAATAAAAAATTCATCATAATTTCCAAGAGAAACTAATTCACCATCTTTCATGAAAACACCAATATCAATAGATTTCACATGTTTAGGAAGTTTATTATAAGTTGAATAGGCAAGTAGAAGAGATTGAGCTCTATCATAGGAGAATTCATGCCCAAAACTATCTCCTTTCATTGTTTCTAAAACAAGAGCCTTTTTTTCTTTATTAATTTTAAATTCAATTAAACAAGGTTTTCCATAACCGAATGCTTTAACTCCTTCACTATTTTTCTTTTCTTCTTCACCTAATAAGCTTATTTTTTCAATTTTAATTTTACAACCATAAACTTTTGAAAGATATTTTTCTAGTTTCTCATGATTTAACAATAATTTAACCTCCATCTCTCCTTAATTTTATTGAATATTTTTTCTGCAGCTTTTTCAGGCTTTAATTTAACTGAATTAATTATAACTTCTGGTTTTAAAGGAGCTTCATAGGGTACCCCAATACCTGGCACAGTTAAACTTTTCCCAGTTAAAGCTTTTTTATATATTCCTTTAGGAGCACCATAAGTTTTTTTCCTATTCATTTCTCTTTTAATACAAATTTTTAATGGACATTTAACATAAACTTCCATAAACTTTTTAATTTTTTTTCTGGCGTTATCTCTATAAACTCTTCTATTTCCTGTTGCATCAATTATAACGTTTATTCCATTTTTAGTTAAAAGTTCAGCTGCAAAAACTAAAGCTGAATAAACAATTTTTCTTTCCTCTTCAGTATAGGATGGATGAGGCGTTAAAGCTTTTCGAACCATTTCTATTGAAAGAATCTGATAATGAACCTTTGCTTTTTTAAGTTTTTTACCTAACGCATTTGCTATTGTAGATTTTCCTGAGCCTGGTAAACCTGTTATCCAAACAGCCCATCCAACCAAAATTCATCCCAAACCTAATTCAGGAAAACTTTAACTTAAAGAAGTATGTTTATAATTTTGAAGGTAGAATGGATTATTTAGATTCCTTATTTTATGCAGTTAATCAAGCTCAAGAAGCTGTTTTACAATGCTTAAAAACTAAAGAAGCAAAAGCTATCATAAAAGAAAAAGATACTGATTTAACTAGAAAAGTTGATTTAATAGCTGAGGAAAAAATTGAAGAAAGCTTAAAAAATGAAGGTATAGAAGCTTATTTAATTAGCGAGGAAACATCGATTAAAAAAATAGGCAGAAATTTAAAACCGCAATTAATAATAATTATTGATCCTCTTGATGGAACAAGAAACTTTGTTAATTCAATTCCTTTTTATTCAATCTCTATAGCGGTTGGAAAAGTTAAAAATGAAGATGCACAATTAAATGATTTATTTATAGGTGTTGTTAAAGATGTTTTAAGAGGAGACGTATTTTATGCTGTTAAAGGAGAAGGCTCATATTATAATAATGAGAAAATTAAAAAGGAAAATTCATTTTATGAAGAAGATAAACCATTAATTAGCTTATATACATATGGTAATGAATTACCATTAAAAAATCTTTCAACCCTTCTTAAAAAGTTTAAAATTAGAGTTTTAGGAAGTTTGGCATTAGAACTTTGCTATACGGCTTTAGGAAGATTAGATGGAGTAATTGATGCAAGGGGAAAAGCAAGAATTGTAGATTTTGCTGCTGGAAAAATTATTCTTGAGGAAGCGGGGGGCGCAATCTCAAGCTTAAATGGTAAACCCATTGAAGCTTCTTTAAAAAATGTTAAAAGCGGATTTAATTTGATAGCTACTAAAAATATGTTTCTTCATAAAACTTTAGTAAATATTCTAAAAGGTTAATTTTTAAATAAAGGAGATGCAGGAAATAAAAAGCGTAAACTCTTAAAAAAGTTAATGTTTTTAAATAAACTTTATCTTAAATCATTCATTTTAAGCATTAATCAAAGCGAAAAATTTTGGAGTGTGCCAAAACGCCTTGGATTATTTTTTTAAATGCATAAATTGCGGATTTAAGTTTGAATCTGAAAAAATTGAATATTACTGCCCTAAATGCAATGATCTTCTTGAAATTACCTATGATATAGAGGAATTAAAAAATTTTGTTTCTAAGGATACATTTGAAAAATATCCTTTATCTGTTTGGAGGTATAAAGAGCTTTTACCAATTAAAGATTTTTCTAAAGTTGTTTCTCTTGGAGAAGGGGGGACAACACTTCATGAATGCAAAAATTTACGTGAAATTTTTAATATAAAAAGCTTGCTTGTAAAAAATGAAGGAGAAAATCCTACAGGATCGTTTAAGGATAGAGGAATGACTGTTGCTATCTCTAAAGCTTTAGAAAACAAAGTTAAAATTGTTGCATGTGCATCTACAGGAAATACTTCAGCCTCGCTAGCTGCTTATGCAGCTAAAGCAAACATTAAAAGCATTATTCTTATTCCTGAAGGAAAAGTTGCTTTAGGAAAAATGGTTCAAGCTATTATTCATGGCGCTAAAATAATTCAAATAAATGGAAATTTTGATGATGCTTTAAATAGCGTTAAAAAATTAGTTGAATATTATCCGCAAATCTGTCTTTTAAATTCTATCAATCCGTTTAGAATAGAAGGCCAAAAAACCTTAGCCATGGAGATTTGCAATCAACTAAATTATAATGTGCCTGATGTTGTTATTCTTCCAGTTGGAAATGCAGGTAACATAAGCGCAGTTTGGAAAGGTTTTAATGAATTTAAAGAATTAGGTCTAATTAAAAATGTTCCAAGAATGATTGGAATTCAAGCTGAAAAAGCTGCGCCATTAGCTAAAGCCTTTAAGGAAGGAAAAAATGAAATTTCAATAGTGAATAATCCTGAAACAATTGCTACAGCAATAAAGATAGGCGCACCTGCAAGTTGGAAAAAAGCTTTAAAAGCTGTTAGAAACTCTAATGGATTATTGGAAGTTGTTAGCGATGATGAAATTATAGAGGCTCAAAAACTTTTAGCTAGAAAAGAGGGAATATTTGTTGAGCCAGCAAGTGCAGCTTCAATAGCCGGTTTAAAAAAACTTTTGGAAAATGGTCAATTAGATAAATATGAAAATATTATTTGTATAACAACAGGACATGGATTAAAAGATCCAGATGTGGTTCTTAAAACTTGTATTGAACCATTAATTAAGGTTTCTCCAACAATAGAAGAGTTAAAAAAGGTTTTAGGAGGAGACTTAAATTGAAAATTATTGTTATAGGATTTGGAACTGTAGGAAAAGCTTTTGGAGAAATCATAATGAAAAAAAGAGAGGAATTAATAAAAAAGTATGGTTTTCGACCAGACGTAGTAGCTATAGTTGATAGTAAAGGAGCATTAATAAATCCTGAAGGGTTAGATTTAACTTTAGCATTTAAAGCTGATAAAGAAGGTGGGACAGTTGCTTCAAATAAAAAATATGGATATAAAGGTATGAAAGCAATCGATGTAATTAATGAGGTGGAAAGCGATATTGTAGTTGAATTAACTCCAACAAACATTAAAGATGGACAACCTGGTTTAACTCATATAGAAACTGCACTTAAAAAGGGACTTCATGTTGTAACAGCTAATAAAGGGCCTTTAGCTTTAGCTTTACCAGCTTTAATGGATTTAGCAAACTATAATAAAGTGTTTTTAAGGTTTAGTGGGGCTGTAGGTGGTGGAACGCCAATACTTGATTTAGCTAAAAAATGCATAGTTGGAGAAAAAATTCTTTCAATTAAAGGAATATTAAATGGAACAACAAACTATATTCTTACAAAAATGCATAATGAGGAAATACCTTTAGAAAAAGCTTTACTTGAAGCTCAAAAACTTGGCTATGCAGAAGCAGATCCATCCTACGATATTGAGGGAATTGATACAGCTTGCAAACTTGTTATAATAGCGAATTGGATAATGAATAAAAGAATTTCAATTAAAGATGTTAAAATAGAAGGAATTAAGAAAATAACTTTAAAAGATATAAATGAAGCTAAAAAAAGAGGAAAAACCATTAAGCTGATTGGAGAAATAAATGAAGAGGCTTTGGTTAAACCAATGGAAATTTCAACTTTAAATCCATTATGTGTAAATGGAATTTTAAACGCTGTAACATTTAATACTGAAAACTCTGGAGAAATAACCATAATTGGAAAAGGAGCCGGAGGAAAAGAAACCGCAAGTGCATTAATTAGAGATTTAATAGATATAAAATTGAATTTATTAAAAATGAAGGGGGATTAAAAATAAATGTTAATTGTAATGAAGTTCGGTGGAGCTTTACTTTCTAAACCTGAAAAAATAAAAAGATCAGTTGAAATAATTAAAAATTATGTAAATAAAGGAGATAAAGTTATTGTAGTTGCATCTGCTGTTTCAAAAGTAACTGATGAATTAATTAAAGCTTCTAGAGAAGCTTCCTCTTCAAATTGGGAAGACTTGAAAAAAATCATAAATGAATTGGAGAAACTGCATTTTAATTTAGCTAAAGATATTATTCAAAATAAAAATATTCTAGAAGATTTAACTTTAGAATTAAAAAGTTTAATTGAAGAATTAAAAGAAACATTATTTAGTGTAGCAAGATTAAAAGAGTTAACTCCACGTTCAAAAGATTTTATATTATCTTTTGGAGAAAAGTTTTCCTGTGCTATTCTTTGTGCAGCAATTAAAAATGAAGGATTAAAAGCTAAATGGATGACTGGGGGCGAAGCTGGAATAATAACAAATGATGAATTTGGAAATGCTAAACCATTACTTGATTTAAGCTCTCAAAAATTGAATTGGAAATTAACACCTTTACTTAATGAAAACATTATTCCAATAGTAACTGGATTTAATGGATGTACACCTGAAGGTGTAGTAACAACTCTTGGTAGAGGAGGTTCAGATTATACTGCTACAATAATAGCTTCAGCTTTGAAAGCTGATGAAGTTGTGCTTTGGAAAGAAGTAAATGGATTGATGACTGCTGATCCTAAAATTGAGTCTAAAGCCAGAACCATACGAGTTATTTCTTATGCTGAAGCAAGCGAAATAGCATATTTCGGCGCTAAAATAATTCATCCTAGAGCTTTAAAACCTGTAATTAAAGCTGAGATTCCTGTTAGAATAAGAAGCGCCTTTAACCTAGATGATCCTGGAACATTAATAATTAAGGAGCAAAAAATCAAACCTAAGGAAATTGTTAAGGCCATATCATTTATTAAAGAAGTTGGTTTGATAAATGTTTCTGGAAGTGAAATAGTTGGGACGCCAGGTGTGGCAGCTAGAGTATTTAAAATTTTAGGGGATAATGGAATAAATATACTTATGATTTCTCAAGGTTCATCTGAAGTCAACATTTCTTTCGCTGTTCCAAGAGATAGCTTAAGCAAAGCTGTTAATTTGCTTGAATTAAATCTACTTGGTGGAGAAACAGTTAAAGAAATCTCATCAGAATCTGATGTTTGCATAGTAGCAGTTGTTGGAGCAGGAATGAAGGGGACGCCAGGTGTGGCAGCTAGAGTATTTAAGGCAGTTGCAGAAAAAGGAATAAATGTTAGAATGATAGCGCAAGGATCTTCAGAGCTTAATATATCCTTTATTGTGAAAGAAGCTGATGGACCTAAAGCCGTTAATGCACTTCATGAAGAATTCAAGCTTTATGAAGAAAGTTAATTTAAGGATAAACCCTATTTATTAATCTTGGGAAAGCAATAGCATCTCTAATATGGTTTAACTTGCATATCCAAGCTATAACTCTTTCAACACCCATTCCAAAACCAGCATGAGGTACAGAACCATATTTTCGTAAATCAAGATACCATTGATAATCCTTTGGATTTAATCCATTTTCCTTTATTCTTTCAAGAAGCTCATTATAATCTTCTATTCTTACACCACCACCAGTGATTTCACCATAACCTTCAGGAGCAAGTAAATCAACTGATAAAGTTACTTCAGGTCTTTTCGGATCTAATTTATGATAGAAAGCTTTAGCAGTTTTTGGAAAATGAGTTACAAAAAATGGCATATTAAATTTAGAGGTTAACTTGCTTTCTTGCTCATATCCAAAATCATCTCCCCATTTAAACTCTAATCCATCTTTTCTAAGGATTTCCACAGCTTCATCATAAGTAATCTTGGGGAAAGGAGATTTAATACGCATTAAATCCTCAGGATTTCGCCCTAAAAGTTTTAATTCATAATTTCTTTCTTCAGCTATTCTTTTGCAAATAAAGCTAATTAACTCCTCTTGAATATTCATCAATTTATTTAAATCGCACCAAGGTAACTCTGCTTCTAAATGCCAATATTCAGTTAAATGCCTTCTTGTTCTAGATTTTTCAGCTCTAAAAGATGGAGCTATAGTATAGATTTTACCTAGGCTAGCGATTGCAGCTTCAGCGTAAAGCTGCCAACTTTGAGTTAAATAAGCTTTTTGATCAAAATATTTAACTTCAAAAAGCGTTGCTCCTCCTTCGCAAGCAGCAGTAATCAGTATAGGCATGTGAGCATTTGTATAACCATTGCTTCTAAACCAATCAATAGCAGCATTCAATAAGGAATCTCTAACTTTAAGAATTGCCTGCATTTTTTCATTTCTAATCCATAAATGGCGATTATCAAGAAGAAAATCTGGACCATGATATTTTTTGGCTATTGGATAATTTTCTTCAGCTTCATGAACAACTTTAATGTTTTCCACAGCTATTTCAAAACCTCTAGGAGCTCTTGGATCAGCTTTAACTACCCCATCTATAATTACTGTAGATTCTATAGGAAGCTTCTCAATTTTTTTAAAGGCTTCTTCACTTATTGAATCTTTCCTTAACGTGCATTGAATTAAACCACCTCCATCTCTAATCAATAAAAATTGAATTCCGCCACTTGATCGTTTATTATGAAGCCAACCTCTAATTTGAACTTTTTTCCCAGTAAGGCTACCTTCAAAAATTTTTGATGTCTCTACAAACTCTTCATTAAGCATAAGTTTTTCCCTCTAAAATTTGAAATTTAAAACATCTACATTTAATCTTAAATTTATTTAGGGTTTTTCTTTTCGATTTTACGTTAAACATTAAATAAAAATAAATATTTCTGCTGACAAATACTTTAATAAGCTAAATGCTCAAATTATCATTTAATTTGTAAGCTGCGTGAAAAAATGGAAGAGCAGGAACCTGCAAAAAAACTAGCTAAATTAAAATCCTTTTTAGAAAAGAAAATTAATGAATTAAATGAGGAAACTTCAAGCTTAAAAGCGCTTTTAGAAATAGTTGATGAATATTTACTTGAAAAGAGTTTTAAAAAAATTGAGGTGCCAAAAATAGAAGTAACGTCGCCCCCTCAAACTTCTCAAAAAATTACTTCAATAAAAACTATAGATGGAGTGCATTTAGGAGACTTAATAGTTGAAGAAAAAAATTTAATGTTAAATTTAGATCCATATATAAAATTTGATGTTAATTCCCCTCCTTTAAAAGCTTTTTTAATAGCTAAAGTTCTTGAACCAATGAGTAAAAAAGATGAAGAAGCAGTTAAATCTGGAAAAATAAATGAAAAAGATGTATTTTCATATAGTATAGAAGATGAAGATGGTTTTGTTAAGCGTATTTTAATAAAAAATTTTGGTGATGAAAAAAGGTTAACTGAATTAACAAATGCTATTCGATGGACTTTAAGAAGAATGTATGAAAGAAGCTATAAAGGTTTATAAAAGTTTTTTCAAGTCTTTTTTAATAATCTTACCATTTGGAGTTTCCTCAGCAAAAATAATTGCTTGAAACTTGCTTATTTTAACCTCTTTATTTAACCATGCATCCGGTGGTAAACCAGCTTTTAAACAGCAATTGCTTAAAAATTCTTCAGCATCCATATTCCATTCTACAGCTACTTGAGGAAGAAGCAATCCTTTAAAAAATCCTTTTTCAACAATTAATCCATCTTCTCCAATAACTATTTTTTTAGGATAATCCATAGGATTTTCAACTTCAATAAGTTTTGGAGGAGTTAAAATGCTGACTTCAACTATTATGTTTGATTCTAACTCCTCTAAAGTTACAGGTTTAAATCTTGGATCCTCAGTAGCAGCTTCAATAGCTGATTCAATTGTTGCTTCCACTAATGGTTTAACTGGAAATGGATAACCTATGCAACCTCTGAGCTCATGAGTGTAAGCTTTTGTTAATGTAACAAAAACTCCATAATTTTGTTTTGTTTTTTCAGGTGCATCCTTCATAAAAGATATTTTTCTTTTATATTTAAGCCAAGTTTTAATAGCTTCTCTTGCAACTTTAACAAGAAATTCTCCATCTTCTAAAGAGAATTCAATCATAAAATCAACTCCCATCATTATTTTGTTGTTTTTCTTTTTTAGAGTTTACGGTTAATTTTTTAGCTTGAATTAAAACTTCATTTATTTTTTTCCAATGGCTTCCCTGCCAATAGATTTTTCCACAACTTTGATTCATGCAAATCCAAAAATCATTATAAAAATTAAAAGTTTGATTTGGAACTTTTCCTTTAACAAACATTTTATCAACCTTCTTTAATATTGAACCGCATAAGGGACATCTTGAAGAGTTAACATTAACCTCTATTTTTAAATTAAGCTTTTTAGCAAGCTCAGCTATTCTTTCAATTTCATTTCTTCCTTTAATAAGATAAGCTTCAACCCCTCGACTTACAGCTTCCCTATATAAAGCTATATCAGAAGTTAACAATATGCGATTTTCTTTTGCAGCTTCAACAATTAAGGTTTTATCTGGGAAAATTGAGTATTTAGCATCGTAACCCATTAACCTTAACCATTTAGCAAGTTTCCCAAGCATTCCATCAACTAGAAATTTCATTAAACTTTCCCTTTTTTAATTAGTTAATATGGAGCCGCTTCCCTTTTCAGCAACTATTTCTCCTTCATCCATAACTAATTTTCCTGAAACAATAACTTTAATAGGTTTGCCAACGCATTTAAAACCATTAAAAGGAGAATATTTAGCTTTAGAGAAAAATTTCTCGCTTTCAATTTTAAATCGCTTTTTTAAATCTATTAATGTTATATCTGCATCAAAGCCCTCTTTTAATTCACCTTTAAATTTTAAATTAAATATTTTTGATGGATTATAAGCTAAAAGCTTTGCAAGTTTTTGAAGAGAAAAATCTCCTTGAGCAACTTTAGTTAAAAGAAGAGGCAAAGTTGTTTCTAAACCTGGAATTCCTGGAGGAATTTCCCAATAATTTTCCTTAATTTTTTCTTCAAAAGCATGTGGTGCATGATCACTAGCTATTACATCAACAAAACCCTTAACAGTTTTCCTCCATAAAGCTGAAGCTTCAAATTTGCTTCTTAAAGGAGGTAAAGTTAAAGCAGTCCCACCTAACTTTAAAAGTTTTTCCTCAGTTAAAAAAAGATGGTGAGGTGTAACCTCAATTAAAAAACAATTTCTTTTTATTTCATTAAAGCTCTTTAATGTGGAAATATGACAAAAATAAGCTTTATTGCTTTTAAATTCCTTTTTAATTAAATTTAAAGCTTTTTTTACTCCAAAAAATTCTATTTCCTTAGAGTGAGCTTTAAGAAAACTTTGCAAATCTTTTTTTCCCTTATTTAAAAAAAGATTTTTTATTTTATTTATTTTTTCTCCATCTTCTCCATGAATAGTTAATGGAATATTTAAAGAAACACATTTTTTTAATGTTTCCTTTAATATATTGCTTTTTAAATCTTCATTTTTGAGAAAATTAAAATAAAGCTTAAAGGATTTTGCACCTAACTTCACCATTTTATCTATTTCATTAGGATTTTTAGGTGGTAAAACATGAAAACCAACGTTTACAACTATTTTATTTTTTGCTAATTCAATTTTTTCTTTTAATCTTTCAATAGAATCTGTTGGAGGAACAGTATTAGGCATATCTAATACTGTTGTAAATCCACCTGCGGAAGCAGCACATGTACCTGTATAGAAATCTTCTTTATAGGATAAATTTAAATCTCTTAAATGTACATGAGAGTCAATGAGTCCAGGTAAAGCAATTAAACCTTTACAATCAATAGTTTCTTCAGCTTTAGGTAAATTAGTTTTTTTCCCAATCTTTTTTATTTTACCAAAACTTATATTTATTCCACCTTCATAAAGTCCATGATTTAATAAAATTTTAGCATTTAAAATATTTATGGTTTTACTCAATTTTACTCCTGCTTGCTTAAATCAGCTAAGCAATCCTCGCATAAAAATTTTCCTTCATAAAACTTTAAGTTTTCAGACCAATTACCGCATAAATCGCAGTTTCCAATTAAAGGTTTCTCTGTTTTAATAGGGAAAATCTCGCTTTTCTCCATGATTACATCTATGAGAGTAGGAGTTATTTCAAGAATATCTTTGCTTGAAATAACTCCTACAAGTTTTCCTTTAAACATAACTGGAAGACGCTTAATATTTAATCTTTTCATTTTTTCAGCTACTTCAGTTAAATCTTCTTCCTTATCTACGGTAAATAAAGGTTTACTCATTACTTCTAAAGCTTTAACTTGTTTTGGAAGAAGATTTTTTGCAACAACTTTTTTAACTAAATCGCTTTCAGTTATTATTCCTATTGGATTTCCAAGCTCATCAATAACAACTACACTTCCAACATTTTCTTTAATCATTAGGGAAGCTACTTCATCTATGGAGGCATTTAAATTTATTGTAACAACAGGTGTCGACATAACTTCTTTAACTTTAACTTTAACCTCCTTTTTTTCAATCATTTTTTAAATCACGCTTAATATTTTAATTCTTTAATTTACACTTAACTTATAATTTTTCCTTTACCAGTAGGTATTAAATTTTGAATATCAATTAAATTTAAAGATTTAATTTTTTCTTTAATTTTTTCTGGAGCTTTTTCAATAAGTTTTTGCAACAACTGTTTTGCTAACTCTTTAGATTTAAATTCTCCTGGAGCTATTTCAACAAATGTTAAAGCATTTTTCTTAATTGCAGATGTAGGAGCAGATACAATTTTTAATTCTCCATTCTCTTCAATAACTCCTATAGAAAGTTTAAGCTCAACTCCTCTAATATAGTTTCTAGGTCCATAAATCATAAACATGCCTTTTTCAATATATTGACCTGAAGGGGGTTTTTTAGTTATTTGTTCTGGTTTTACCCAGTATACATCAATTGCACCTAAACCTAAAGCCCAAGCTTTACTATAGGATGCAGCAGCAACAGCAGCTTCTTTAATTGTGGTTTCTCCAGGAGTTTTACCTTCACATTTTATAACGGCAAATGGTGCTCCATGAAAATCTGGATGAATAACTAAATCTTCAGGATTTGTATAACGTTTAATTAAAAGCTCATTTGTACTTGAATCTTTACCAATTAAAACTAAAAAGTTTTCTGAAGATTTAAACCATCTAAATTTTTCAAACCATTTTTTCTCTTTTTTCTTTTTTAACTCTATAGGTTTTATTAATGATAGTGAAGTTTTGCTTGTAGAATCAATTTCAAACCTTGTTTTTTCAATTAAGCTTTTAACCTGCATTATTTTCTCTTCATATTCCTTAACTTTATTAAAATATTTTGAAGATTCCTCAAATGGGTTAACTTTTAAATCTACAGGAAAAACTTCCTGATTAACCCTTAAAGTTATAATCAAATTTTTTAAATCTAAATTTTCAATATAACTTTTAATTAATAAAAAATTGTTTTTTATTATGTTTAAAAGTTCATCACTGGTTTTCAAGTTTTTTTCTTTTAAAATCAACTCTTTAATTTGTTTTAATTCATTTGCACATAAGTAGATTAATTCAGCTTTTTCTTTAGTTTTTTTCATTTGCTCATTTAATTTTATTAATCTTTTCTCATGTTTCTCAAGTAAACTTTTAAGTTTTTGAAGCTTTTTCTCTAATTCAATTTTTTGTTTAAGCTTAATTTCTTCAATGGTTAATTTAGAAAAATACTCATCTACAGCTTCATTAAAGCTTTTTTTAAATTCCTTTTCAAAATTTGAGTAAATTTTTAGTGGAAATGGTGTAACATCAATATATTCATTATTGCTGTTTTTCACAACGCAAGGTTCAATTTTAGAATTTAAATTTTTAGCTTCATACACTATTTTTTCCAGTTCTTTATCTGAAAGCTCATTTATCTTAATATTTCCATTTAATTCAGCTCTAGCTAAAATTTCATTTACATATAATGTTCCAATAGCTAAAATTTTTAGCAATGCATCTTTCAAAGATTCATTTTTAAAAGTTTTTAAAATATTTAAATTTAGATTGAATGGGGGAATCCCTGTAGATGGAGGGGGCTTAAATTCATTTCCAACTGCAATAACTCTATCTTTCATTTTAGCATAATAAAGAGCTAAGATAATTTTTTTATTTTCTTCATTTAATAAAATTAAGTTGCCTCTTTTAAAAAGTTCTGCAATCAAAAGTTTTCTTTCATTTCCAGCCTTTAACTTTAAAATTATGATTCTTTCAAATTCATGTTGTGTTATATCTTCAATAATGCTTCCTCGAATATGGCTTCTTAAAATTTTACAGAAAGTAGTAGGTTCCTTCGGTATGTTTAATTCAAAATTTGTAAGGTTAATTCTGCGTTCTATTTCAATAAGCAAATTAGCTTGATTCGGCTTTAACTTAAACAAAAAGGTTTTTTCATTTAATTGATAAATATTTTCTATTTTTTTCTTTATAATTTTCTCTTTTAATTCTTTAACTATTGCTGAAATATCATAACTTGTCATAGCCCTCTTTTTTTCTATTGCAAACAATTTTGCTTCACCAAATATAACCATAAAGCTTTAATTTTAATATTGAAATTTATAACTACAAAAATTAAGGAAGGTTTAAAGGTTTGGGGGCTAAAAAAAACCCTGATAAAATTAGGCAGTTAAAGCCAACCACCATTGTTTATTGGTTTAGATTTGGTTTAGCAATATTCACTGGATTTCTATGTTATATTCTTCAACTTAAAGGTTCTATTGGGTTAATTTTAATGGCAATTGTTTATGTGATTTCTTATGGTATAGTTAAAGGGGTTTTTCGTTTTAGCGAGGAAGAGCTTAAAGGTAAATATAGAAGAGCAATATTAGGATTAGGAACATATATTTTCATTTGGGCTTTAACCTGGATTTTACTTTATACCTTAAAGCCTTATTAAAAATTTAGCTTTTTTTAATAAAATTTAAATAATCTAAAAGAGCTTTAAAATATCCTCTATCATAATCTCCATGAAGCCCATTTTTAACATGAAATAAAAATTCGCTTTTAAATTGATTTATTTCTTTTTCATCTTTAGCTTCAATTAATCTTTTTAAATAAAGCTTTTCATCATCAGATTTAAAAGTTAAAATTAACCCTTCTAAAGCTTTTAAATAACCAAAGTTTTCAATTGATTTTTCAAGTTTTTCCCTTATTTTTCCAAGTGTTTCTTCAGCTTCCTTAAAGTTTTTATTTGAAATAAGCTGAAAAAATTTTTGAAGCTCTTGTTTAATCAAAGTTTATCTCCTCTTTTTTAATTGATCTTCTTCAGAAACATCAGTTATACCATCTTCAGTTATTTTAAATACTCTTTCACCTTCAGGTAAATATGGGCTTGAAACTAAACGAGCTATTCTAATTTGACCAGTTGTTTTTCTTAAAAAAACTCTTGTATGCGATGTATGTGCAACCACATGCCCTCCTACAGGTTCAACGCCTACAGTGAAAAATTGATCAGGTTTAGCCATAACTTGATTGGTTACAACAGCAGCTGCATTAAAGGCTCTAGCTAACCTAATTAATTTATGCATATGATTATTTAGTTTTTGTTGTCTTTCAGCCAGCATTTCTCTACCTAAATATTCACTTCTAAAATGAGCTGTTAATGAATCAATTATTATAAGCTTTACATTATTTTCTTTAATAATTTTATCAGATTTCTCAAGAATAAGAATTTGATGATCACTGTTATAGGCTTCAGAATAAATGATTTTTTGAGCAACTTGATCTGGATCTAGCCCTAAATGATTAGCCATTCTAACAATCCATTCAGGTCTAAAGGTTTGCTCTGTATCTATATAAAGTGCGCTTCCATTTAATCCCCCTTTTTCAATTGGAAGCTGAACATTAACTGCAAGTTGATGACAAAGAATACTTTTTCCAACTCCATATTCACCATAAAATTCTGTGATAGTTTGGGTTTCAATCCCTCCACCTAACAATTCATCTAAAGCTTTACTTCCAGTAGAAAGCTTTAAAACATTTTTTCTCATTTTCATTAATTCATCAGCTCTTACAAAATTTAGGGCTATGCTGCTTCTGGCTTCAGCAATTATCTTTGCAGCTTGTTTTTCACCTATTCCAACAGAAACAAGCTCTTTAATGGTTGCTGTAGCTAGAGACTCCACTGTATGAAAACCAACTTCTTTAAGTTTTTCTGCTGTAGCAGGGCCTATTCCTGGAATATCCTCTATAGATTCATACTTTTTTTTCTCTTCATTCATAAACCATTTACCATAAGAAACTTAGGAAAATTAATAATATAAATATAAAGGTGAAATTTAAAGCCATTCTTTTAAACTATATTTTTTATTTTTTCATTATTTAATTATTGAAGTACAAACTTTAGGGTTTAAACTTTTAAATTCTATATTAAAAGTTTCAAGAAGTTTACTAGCTTTTTTTAGCTATTTTTGGAGCTACAATAATACCGCGTAAACTTCTTGAAGTTAACCTTGATACAACATTAATATATTTCATTAATTACATTATAGCTTTACCAGCAATTCTTCGTTTAACCTCAATAATTACTAAATTTCCATTTTTATCTATTCCATAAACATCTATAAATCCAGGTTCAACTTTCTTTTCGAATTCAATTATTTTAAAGCCTTCCTCAGTTAATTCGGGTTTTAAAAATATAGCTTTTTTCATATCTTCCTCGCTTGCATATAAATTGAATTTTCCCTCATCCTCTAAGTTTAATACTGTTAACAATAAAATTTCAGAGAAAACTATAAAAACCTCCTCTTTAACATCTTTTCTAACACTTTTAATTTTTAACTCTTCATCATTTGATGAAATTTGAAAAATGCAGTTTGGAGGTTGCCAGTTTATAGGAAGATATCCTATAGCTCTATGAATTAATAAGGCACCATCTTTTTTTATTAAAACTATTCGTTCTCCAACTCCAAGCGTAGATTTTGCTCTTCCACCATAGTTAACTTTACATTTCCCAATTATAATTGCTGTTTTTTCAAAGCTACTGCTTTATTAATGATTTCCTCAGCTAATTTAAAATTTGGTTTTTTAAGAATTAAAGGTTCCTCCATAAAGTATTAATAAAAATTTTAAAATTTAAAAACTAAGTAAACGCCTTTATAAAAGTTCTTGAATTGTTTAAAATAGAGAAAATTAGATTAATATATTAAATACTGCAAAATATTTTTAAAGTTTTTAAAGCTAAATATTAAAAATTAGAAAGATTTTTATAGTGAAAATGAGAAACCAAAGTTTTGGAAGGAGAAAAACTTGGAACCTTCAAAAAAACCTTTAAACCTTCTCTTAAAAAAACTTAATGATAGAGTATGCATTAAATTGAAGAATGGTGTTGAATATGAGGGGAAAATGGTTAATTGCGATGGATACATGAATATTGTTTTAGAAGATGCTAAAGAATATAGAAATGGAGAGCTTGCTGCAAGCTTAGGAAGCTTAGTGCTTAGAGGAAGCAACATTCTTTATATTTCAATTTCTCCACAAGAAAAAAGTTAAACTTGTTTTACAGAAGCTTTTAAGCTTAACTTTCTTTTAAGAGCATAAAGAATAAAACCGTAATATGGAGGAGATGGCTTTTCTGGTCTAGATTTAAATTCAGCATGAAATTGAGTTGCAAAATGAAATAGATTTGAGGGTAATTCAAGAATTTCCATTCGATTTCCATCTTTGCTTACTCCAGAAAAAACTAATCCATGCTTTTCAAGAATTGGAACATATTTTGGATTTACTTCATATCTATGTCTATGCCTTTCCATAATTAATGTTGATTTATAAAGGGAATAAGCTAAAGTTCCAGGTTTTATAATTATTTCATGAGCTCCTAAACGCATTGTAGCACCTTTATAACTTATGTTTTTTTGTTCAGGCATTAAGTCTACTACAGGATGGGGTGTATTAGGGTTTATTTCTGTAGTGTTAGCATCTTTAAGGGTTATCCATCTAGCAAACTCTACTATTGCAAGTTGAAAGCCAAAACATATACCTAAAAAGGGAATATTGTTTACTCTAGCAAACTCTATAGCTTTAATTTTTCCTTCAGTTCCTCTAGAGCCAAATCCTCCAGGCACCAATATTCCATCATATTGAGAAAGCATTTTAAGATTTGATGGATTTTCCTCAAAAATTTCACTTTCTATCCAATCTATTGTAACTTTTGCATCACATGCTGCTCCAGCATGTTTTAAAGCTTCATTAACACTTACATATGAATCAGCTAATTCAGCATATTTCCCGCACAAAGCTATTTTAACTTCATATTTTGGATTTAAAAATCGGTTAACGGTTTTTTCCCATGAAGACCAATCAGGTTTTCGCTTCGGTAAATTAAGTTTCTCACAAATAAAATCTCCCATTCCCTGCTTATCAAAAATAATGGGACATTCATATATGCATTTAACATCAGGTGCTGCAAACACAGCTCTTTCTTCAACATTGCAAAATAAAGCTATTTTTCTTTTAGGTTCATTAAGCAAAGGTTTTTTGCTTCTAGCAATAATTATATCTGGTTGAATACCGATTCTTCTTAATTCTTGAACGCTATGCTGGGTTGGCTTAGTTTTTTGTTCTCCAACAACATCTAAAACTGGAACTAAAGTAACGTGAACGTATAAAACATTGTTTAAACCCTCTTCAATTCTCATTTGACGAGCAGCTTCAAGGAAGGGTTGTCCCTCAATATCTCCAACTGTTCCACCAATTTCTGTAACAACTATGTCTACACAATTTTTTTGAGCTATGAATCTAATTCTGTTTTTAATTTCATCAGTAATATGGGGAATTATTTGAACACATTTACCTAAATATTCTCCTCGCCTTTCTTTATCTATAACAGATAAATAAATTTTTCCAGTAGTTAAATTATGTTCTTTTGATAAATTAACATCTAAAAAACGTTCATAAGTTCCTAAATCCATATCTATTTCTCCACCATCTTCAGTAACGAAAACTTCTCCATGAATAATTGGATTCATAGTTCCAGCGTCAACATTCAAGTATGGATCGATTTTAACAGTTGTAACTTTAAAGTTTCTTACTTGAAGAATTTTAGCAATTGATGCTGTGGCTATCCCCTTACCTATTCCAGACATAACGCCTCCAGTAACAAAAATAAATTTACTCAAAACTTCAACCTCACATTTAATTTTTAAAAATTAAAATATTTTTAAATTATTTAAGCATAGATTTGAATGATAAATAAATAGTTTTTATTAAAGATTTATTTTGAAGTGCTTAAACTTAAAATTTAAGTAAAAAAACTTAATGTTTTTAAAATATAATTAAAAAAGGGAGAAATATTGCATGAATTTTCTACAGCTCAAACAATAATAGAAACAATTATTAAAGTTGCTGAAAAACATAATGCTAAATGCGTTACTGAAGTAAATTTAGAAATAGGAGCTTTAACGCTTTTAAATATAGAACAATTAACTTTTTCTCTTAAAGTTTTATCTGAAAAAACTATTGTTGAAGGCGCCAAGTTCAAAATTAATTATACTCCAGTAAAGTTAAAATGCTTAAAATGTGGATATGAAAACATTGTAAAAGCTGAAGAATTAAATTATGAGTGGCCAGAGTTTGTTTTTCAATTTAAATGTTTAAAATGCGGAAGCAAAGAAGTTGAAGCGGTTGAAGGAAAAAGTTGCATTATAAAAGATATTAAAATAAAAGTTTAATTCATTTCTTGCTCAAAGCTTTTCTAATGGCTTCAGCTCTTTTAAGACGATACTTAATAAAGACTTCATCTTTTTGAAGAATTTTAACAGCAGCATCAAAATCCCTTAATTTAATAAGTTTATCAATATAAATGCTTTTACTTAATAGTTCTCCTCTTTTTCTATATTCTGTAACAATCACACCTTTAGTTTCAAGATAATTAATCGCTTCATCTATTAAATCTAAATTTAAAGGTTCAAT
>CAZSNM010000002.1:84681-92483 GCA_964608455.1 uncultured Candidatus Bathyarchaeia archaeon
CATACACCATAATAAATTGTTAAAACCCTAAGAATGTTTGTTGCCATTTTAGTTAATTCGCTTTCATTTTCTGAAATTAAAACTTCCGCTATTTTATCATTATTCATTTTATTTTACTTCCTTTAATATATTTCTTCAAATTCTTCCTTAAGAAGCTTTTCTTCATATTTATTTACATCAACTTGTTGCTTAATTAATTCTTTGATTAAATCTGCTTTTTCAGCTTTTCCTACAAGTAACCCTCCAATAATTTTTCCGTTTTCTAAAACAAGTTTTAAATATAAACCTTTATTTAATTCGTTTTTAATTAAAAATTTATATTTGCTCTCATTACTTGGATTTGATAAACCTATTGAAGCTATAGGAATACCAAAAATAAATTCTAGATTTAATGAAACTCCTAAATAACTTTTCTTATTTTTGTTAATAATGTTAAAGCCAGCTGTTTCTCCTTGCTCTAAAGCTGAAACCCAAGATGTGGAAATTAAGTATTGAGCTTTTAAGGGATTATAAACTTGAGCAACATCTCCAGCTGCATAAACATCCTTCACATTTGTTTCCATATATTCATTTGTTAAAACACCTCTATCAGTTTTAACTTCTGTTTCTTTAAGAAACTTTATCGCAGGCGTTACACCTATCGCTATAATTAGCATTTGACATTGTATTTTACGTCCTTTAGATGTTTCAACTTCAGAAAGCGTTCCATTTTCACCCTTAATTTCAATTAATTCTTCATTAAAGTTAACTTCAACACCTTTTTCTTCAAGCTTAGATTTTATAAAGTTTGAAACTTCAAAATCAAACATTTGGGGAGAAAGCTTAGATCCCCTTTGAAGAATATGAACTTTTAAACCTTTTTCAGAAAATACCTCAGCCATATTTAATCCAAGCAATCCTCCACCAACAATCACAACCTCCTCAATTTTTTCCATATACTCTTTAATAGCTTTAGCATCATCCAAAGTTCTTAACGTAAATACACCTTTAAAATTTAGATTTTTCCATTCACCTGTTATTGGGGTGGCTCCTGAAGCAATTAACAATTTATCATATTTTATTTTTTCTCCTGAATTTAGCAAAACTTCCTTTTCTTTTACAAAAATTTTCTTTACAGTTTTGCCTAAAATCTGGTTTATGTCATTTTTTAAATAAAAATCAGGTTTTTTAGCTATAAGTTTTTCCTCGGAAAATCTACCAGCAATAAACCAAGGTAAATTCCTTCTAAAATAAAATGGATAGTTTTCTTCAGATATTAATATTATTTCAGATTTATCATCAAATTTTCTAATTGTTTCAGCAGCTTTTACTCCTGAAGGCCCATTACCAACGATTACAATTTTCATAAAGTTTCCCTTATTTTATTTTTACTAGCCTGTATATAAAAGTCTACTATAAAAACTGGAAGAAACCGATTATAAATATAAAACTAATGATTTTGGAAAAACCTTTACTATGATGTAGGAATTATTTCAAAAGCATTTAAATTTGCTTTTTACACCTAAAGTTTTATGAAAATTAAATCAAGAATAAAAAAGAAAAATTTAAAAAGCCAATCTTTAATTTTATAAAAAATAGATGAATGGGGCTGTCGGCTAGATCTCAGCCTTAAAAAAGGCTGCGAGGCAAATCTGGTCTAGGCTACGTGGCTTGGGAGCAAAATGCCAAGAACCCACGTGATCGCCGGTTCAAATCCGGCCAGCCCCACCACGATATATGCGAGGAAGAGGCCTCGAACATAATTGAAGTGAGCAGGGATGAAGATGGTTTTTCTAACACGAGGATTAGGAAAACATAAGCAGTGGTTGATCCACATAATATACCCCCTAATCATTAAAAGATCACAGTCCCTTAACCTTGTGCAGAATTGCATTTTTTAAACGAACAGCGTAAACCTTTTAAGTATAAAGCAAAACTAATAATTGATTAAAATGGTGTTTTTATAAGACGCTTCCTACTGGTGAAGCAAAACTAGAAATAGGCAGAATTTTATTCGCTCTTATAATAATCCTTGGTTTTGGTGTGCTGGCTTTGATAGCACATATTGTTAATTGGCCTGAAGGTTCTTCAGCCTTTCTGCATTTAACAGAATTTACTACAGGTGGTGTTGTTGGAGTTTTATTTGCTGAAAGAGCAAAATAATGCGAGGTTTTTCTGAAGTTGTCAAAAACAGTTGTTATTTCTGATGTTCATCTAGGTTACGAAAAATTTAACAAACAACAATTTGAACGATTCTTAAATTATCTAGAAAAAGAGGATGATATAAGTCATATAATTCTACTAGGAGACATATTTGATTTATGGAGAGCTGACCCAATTAATTCAATCTCTTACGCATTCCCTTATATGGAGAGGCTTAAGAAGCTTGGTGAAATACATTATGTCATCGGCAATCATGATTACCATAATTATGTATCCTGTCTCATTTTAAAGGAGACTGAACACTTTCTGGGAATGAAAATTCATTATCCATATTATATTTTGAATAACGGCATCTTCCTTACGCATGGTGACTACTTTGATATACATATGTTTAGGTTCATGGAGAAAGCCATTTATGCTGTCTACGAAGCGATTTATTATGCTTATGAGCCTGTTGTAAGAATTCTTGAAGAATATTTTTACAATCCCTTAAAGCTATTAGAGAAGTGGATAGAGCTCTACAAAAGAAAGCCCGAACTCGCTAAAAAGCATCCATATACCAATTACATTCAAGTTTTAATAAATATAGAGAGCAAACAAGAAATCAATACTTTACAAGAAGGTTTAAAATACCTTCATAATAATCCTGATGTTGCTATAAAGTTGTTCGTGCCCGCTTATTTTAGGCCTGAATTGAAGCGGGAAATACCTGCGCTACTTAGAAAGCGTATGAAAAAAGAGACTAAGACAAAATTGAAGACTATAGATACAAGCGCATCTGCAAGGACATTATTAATCAACAAGGATCTTGTAGAATTAGCTAGAGAAATAAGCGGGAATACTGCTATAACTAAAGTTATTTATGGTCATACACATAAAGCTGAAAATAGAGCAGGAAAAGGTTGTTGGAATACAGGCTCATGGGTTAAAGGCGAAAGTACTTTTGTTGAAATAATCGATAAGGATGTTCGCATTTATAGATTTAAGGATGGACAGAAAATCGAAATATCAGAAACTAGCTAAGAAATTTTAAAACGCATCTCTCCAAAGAATATTCGATTTGTTTATAAAGGTTTATTAATGTTTATATCACATAATAAATACCCTTAAAATGTATGGTTTCCATGAGAAACACGTCTTTTTGCTCCCTTAACATCTCTGGTAACAAGCAAGCGAATCTACAAAGTTGAAATAATCGATAAGGTTATGAGCAACTAATCAATGAACACCTTTGAAGCAAGAATCCCTCGGTTTTAGCCGTGGAAGGTGTCAATAGAGAATTCTGGCAATTTCTTCCGCAGAATCCACATCTTTTTTCTTTTTAGCGAAACCATGAAAAATAATATTTAAAGACAGTGCCATTATGGCTTTTGTCAGCTTTTAATTAGCAATATTGGCTCATCACACCTCTCACAATAAATTTGGGAGGCGATCCTATTAAGGTAGCATGTTTCCAAGTATTAATTGGGGTTGATTACCTTTATTAGACCCTATTCTTATTCTTATTAATTATATTTGCTACTGGATGTGCATCCATGCCAGCTCCCTTTGTCCCTTTCAGCCGGTCTGCACAATATGCTTGTTGAATCCAAAAAGGTCAACCATATGAAGCCATATTTGATAATAATTTTCTTCATTAGATGTGAGAATTTCTCGTTATCCTCTCATGTTAACGTAGGTTCTTTAAAGCTTGGTGGAAAGAAAATTTGGGGGCTAAGGTTCCTGTCTCTCCCCACACATTGGGCAGTACTGGGCTGATGAAGGGATTTTAGCTCCGCAATTAATGCAGAACTTCCCCTCGACAACGTCCCTTCCTGCGCCTGATGGCCCCTCCAGCTTTCCATTCGAATAGATATAGACGGTTGGGGTTCCAACGTAATCAACAAAGCCAGGCATCTCCTTGGAGTCCTGCTCCATCGCGACAGTGATCTCATATCCATAGCCTTCCTTAAGCGGCCTCTTAGGCTTAACCATCACCTCTACAAGTTCGCCTGGATTCACCATGTTGAAGCCGGAAACCTTCCATTCGCATGGAAGCCTCTCCCCATCTTTCACCGCGGATATGATGCCGCCCAGAAACTTGCTCACCTTAGGCTCTGGGTAAATCTCCCTCATAAGGACTTGCGCTACCCTAGCTGGCTTGTTATGGGCGTTAACGGCCTCCACAAGTATGAGACCATCTTTAAGTTCAGCCAAGTTTATTACGAAGCCCTTGGCCTTAGATCTCACCCTCCTTTTGGCCTCAGCCTCTCTTTTAGCCATTTCTCTTCCAAAACCGTAGCCCCATATGGCGGAATTGGGATCAACCATCTATTTTTACCTCTGCCTCTACAAATGGAATTTCTCTGGAAATCACTTAAACTTTTTTGTGGGCTTGTAGAAAAATCTGATTTGCGGCTTAGGAGCCCTCAAGTCGCCTCTAAGGCGTTGAAAGAGGGGTGATTTTTATGAGGATGGGAATGGCCCACCAAATTCCTTTTTAGATTCACTAAAAAGCATTTTGTATCTTTAACATTAATTTGGGCATGAACTCGAAGAACCAAACCATACCGCCGGTATTCCAATCCATGATTATTGGATGGCCTTCTCCTTTCCAATGGATGAGCATTATATGATTCCCCCCTTCGCGTAAAACTCTACGTAACCGCATTTTTTGCATCTATACCCAATATTCTATATGCGGTTAATCCCAATAGCCCTTTACCAGGCTTCCAATACGGAGCCCCAGGCATGAAGCCCACCTCCATCTCACCACCACATTTAGGACAAACCTTCACTCTCTCCACCAAACAACCCCTACTTCAGAATTCTTAATTTAGAATTATAACATAAAATTAAAATTAAAGCATTCAATTTAAATACCTTTACATACTAATTATTTATGGAGGATTTTTCATGCCTAGAACAGTCGTTATAAGGCTTAAGGTTGAATCAGATGAACAGAAACTAAGAATCATCGAAAGAAATCATTGGAAAAATTGGGAATGATAGGAAAATCATAGAACAAATAGAGAAAATAAAATCTCATCCTTGGGTTATAGAAGGAATGGAGAAACATTCTGGATGGCTTTAAAGCCTCTATCGAGAGGAAAACTCTGCGTTAACGGGAAGGGAGATGGCGGTGAAGGAGAACGTTTTCTACACGCTTATGGATCCTACTGCAAACGCAGCAAACACTTCGCGGTCAAATGTGATAGGAGGCATAGGAGGTATTGGCTAGAGTAACAAAGGTTTCCCCCTCTATTCAATTATCGCAAGAAGGGGGTAAGATCCAAACGCCTAGACCAAGCATAAACGGCATAATAGTTCCATTTGAGAAAACGCCTGAGGGCATAGTATGCCCTCACTTCTATGAGCTCAGATGGGCATTCGGTTGCCCATACGAATGCGCTTACTGTTACCTTCGAGGAACTGGCAGAGGAAACAAGCGTCCTCGATATAGACCAATCGAGAAAGTTCTAAATGCGTTAGACAAGGCCTTCAGACACCCCTATTTCATTGAGAACCCGACCGTATTCAACAGCGGCGAATTGGCCGACTCGTTGATGAATCCACCGCTTATGGAGAAGATCGTCGACAAATTCGAAGAGCAGGATAGGCATAGACTGCTGCTTCTAACGAAGTCGGATAAAGTCGGTTTTCTCGTTGAGAACCCTAGAAGACGTACCATCGTGAGCTTCAGCCTCAACGCTGATGCGGTCTGGAGGCGCTGGGAGTATGGAACCCCTCCACCGGAGGCTAGGATGAAGGCTGCCAAAGCCGTTATGGAGGCTGGTTATGAGGTTAGGATAAGGATAGACCCCGTTTTTCCAATAGACGATTGGCGCGAACATTACGAGGGTTTCATCTACATGCTCCTTTCAGAGCTTCCAAGGGCGCCTGAAAGAATTACTTTAGGCACGCCAAGAGGCTTACAAAAGACGATCAACTACTCGAAGGATAGGTCTTGGACCAAGTGGTTTGCGGAGTCTTCGGGTTGGGGGAGGAAATTGGCGACGCCTCTTAGGAGGGAAATTTATATATTTTTCTTGGATAAGCTTGATTTGCTCGGCTTCGATAGGTCGAGAGTGGCCCTTTGCAAAGAGACTGAAGCCATGTGGAATGCGCTTGGAATGGATAAAAAGAAAATCAGGTGTAATTGTATATGGTAGAGTGGCATGAATGGATAAAGGGGAAGCTCGATGTTTTACTAAGTAGAGCTAGGGAGCTTGAGCGTACTTATCCTGGGGAATTTTACTCAGTTGGAGCCTGGGCCGCGATAAAGTTGCTGGTCCTCATGAATTACCTCCCTGTTTACACTAAAATAATTCCAAAGTATTTCCCTTCCATGTATTATATCGAACCTCTCGCCGGCCCTGGCTTATGTAAAGTTAAAGAAACTGGGGACATAATAATTGGTTCTCCCGTAATTGCGTCAATCTTCTCCTACCAAGAATTTAATGGCTACCTCCTTATTGAAAGGGACAGAAAGAGGGCTGAAGTTTTGAAAAAACGTATGGAGCTTTCGGCCAGGAATGTTGAGGTTATAGCAGGAGAATGCAATGAGCGAATGATCGAGTTGCTAGAAAAAATTCCTGGTACAGGTCATTATTTGGCATTTATCGATTGTGAAGGATTAGATGTAAGTTGGGATGTGATGGAAAAGCTGTTACAAAGGCAGGGCGACATCCTATTTACGCTTCAAACTGGAGCGTTTTTTAGAGTTAAAGGGAAAGCGGAGAAAAACAGAAAGAATGAGGAGAGGCTTATAAGATTCTTTGGGGGGATGAATGGAGATATTGTAAAAGCGATGAGGAGATAGTGGGATGTTACAGCGATAAACTTAAGAAATATCGAGAATTAGTTATTCCAATATCGATCAAGGGCAAAGGGAGCTTTCGCTACTCATTACTCTTTGCCTCGAGGAAGACTAGAGCTGGTAGCCCTTGGATAAAAGCGGTTGAGTATATAAAGGAAAAGGTTGAAAATTGCAAATATAAGTACGTCTTAGGAATATTGGATCTTCTTACGGGCAGAGGCAAGGATATCACCGACTATTTTCCAGAAAGAGAGGTTTAAACTCGTGAAGAAAATTTTCATTTGTTTTATCAGCATCTCCTTGCTTTTCTCTTATCAAATTAATGAAAACGGGGAATATTTAGCCCAGAAATGGATCATAGAGGAGGGACTGCGCGAATACGGTTTGGCTATGTAGGAGGACTTCGAGTTCATTATTTTTGGTAGGACCATTTATGATCATTTGTCCTACGTCATATGGTTGTTTTTGCACAATAAATTGAGTTTTCAGGAGCTTAGAGAACTATTAAGCTTGTTGAAAACTTCAACCCGCGATATGGTAAAATTTTCTACCTAGAACCGCTCCCGCTTGTTGGTGATGGTTTTAGGTCTGAATCAAAAACATATCAAATGGAAATAGATGAGATTTTGAAACATTTCTTGAATGTTAATCGTATTGAAACGGTCCATATACAGAATTGCGACCTTGATAAAAGGCTAAAAATTGTGTTAGAACATCTAAGGGAATGGCTGATGCTAAGAAGCATCTAGGCAAAAGCGAAATAAGCCGTGGAGAACTTGCCTTGTTGGTAAAGGGGTTAATGAAACTGGAGAGTTTTGTTGCTGAAGAATATTTGACGGTGATGCATGTAAAATTGATTGAG
>CAZSNM010000003.1:0-55185 GCA_964608455.1 uncultured Candidatus Bathyarchaeia archaeon
AATGTTAGAGAAGGAAAAAATGAGGAATTAAAAGATTTGCTTTTTCAATTAAGGAGTTTAAAAGAAAAACTTTATTTTAAAGGTTTGGGTTTTGGAGTTGTAGCTAGCGAATATCAAAAAACTAAGTTAGAGTTTATTTGTGAAGAATTAGGGTTAGCTTCCTATACTCCATTATGGATGAAAAATCAAAAAAGCTTATTGAAAGAAGAGATCGACTCAGGTTTTGAAATTATCATTACGGCTTGCATGGCTAAAGGATTAAATAGGAAATGGCTTGGAAAAAAAATTGATGAAGAAAACCTTCAAAAACTAATAATTTTATCAGAAAAGCACGGTTTTAATTTAATTTTTGAAGGGGGAGAAGCTGAAACATTTATTTTAGATGGTCCAATGTTTAAAAAAAGAATTTCAATTTTAGAGTCTGAAATTGAGTGGATGGGGGATTCAGGATTATTAAGAATTAAAAAAGCGAAGTTAGTAAATAAATAACTAATAAATTAATTTTATGAAAGCAGTTTTTCAGCAGCTTCCTCAGCTTTTTCATAAATTTTTTCTGGATTAAGCCTTGTGAATTTTTTATTTTTCATTAAAAATTCTCCATTTACAATTGTTGAATCAACATTTTCTCCTTTAATAGAGTAAACTAAATCTGAAATTAAACTATTTGAATTATGAATTGGAATTAAATTTGGGTTTTTTAAATCTATTAAAATCAAATCAGCTTTTTTTCCTTTTTCAACGCTTCCAATTTCATTGCTTAAATTTAAGGCTTCAGCTCCACCTAATGTAGCTAAATCTAAAACTTTTTGAGCAGGCATAACTGCAGGATCCCATCTATAAAATTTATGAATTAAAGCGCAAATCTTCATTGTATCAAACATATCTAAGCAATTGTTGCTAGCTGCTCCATCTGTACCAAGAGAAACTGAAACTTTTTCTTCAAGCATTTCTGGTATAGGAGCTACACCACCTGAAGCAAGTTTTAAATTTGAAACTGGGCAATGCGATACCTTAACATTTTTCTCTTTAAGAATTTTAATTTCTTTTTTAGTTAACCACACACTATGAGCAGCAACTAAATTTGAACATAAAAAACCAATTTTATTTAGATATTCAACCTCGCTTAACCCAAATTTTTTTTGAAAAAGAGTTTGTTCCCATCTAGTTTCAGCTAAATGCGTATGTAAAATAACGTTTTTTTCTTCAGCTTTCTCTTTGCATTTTATTAATGTTTCTTCTGTGCAAGTATATGGGGAATGTGGTGAAATAACCAATCTTATTTTTTGATTATTTAAACTTTTAATGAAATTTTCTGTTTCATTAAAAAAGCTTTCATTAAAACCGCTTTCACCTTGAACATCTATAATTGCATGTGAAAGAAAAGCTCTTAAACCAGCTTCATGAACTGCTTTAGCAACATCCTTAACAAAAAAATACATATCTAAAAAACATGTGGTTCCAGTTTTTATCATTTCTAAGCATCCAAGAAGAGCACCCCAATAGCATATTTCTCCAGTTAATTTTTTTTCTAAAGGCCAAATTTTATTTTCTAACCATTCTTTTAATGGAGAATCATCACCATATCCTCTAAATAAGGTCATAGATAAATGTGTATGAGTATTGATTAATCCAGGCATAACAATCATTTTGCTGCAATCTAATTCTTCATCAGCTTTAATAGAGATTTTCCCTATATCAATTATTTTTCCATCTTCAATATAGATTGATTGATTTTCAAGAATATCTCTATTTAAATTTTGAGTTACAATCCATCTACAGTTTTTAAGAAGAATAGACAATTTTACTTCACTCTATAGTTGCATGTCTAGCTCTAAGCTCATCCTCTGTTTTACCAAGCTTCCTCATTAATTCAACTATTAAACTATCTAGAAAAACCATTGTTGAAATTTCAAATATTGTTCCAAGCGGTGCTAAAGGTTCATGAGCTCCAGTTATCTGCCTTAAAAAATAATCTGTTTCATTAACTCTTTTAGCTCGCCCCTTTATCTGAACAATATGATCTGCAAGTTTTCCTAAAGGTGAATCTGGATAGGAAGTTACAGCAATTATTTTAGCTCCAACTTCTTTTCCTATTTCGCATGCTGTAACAACAAGTTTTGTTGTTCCAGAGCCTGAAATAGCTATAATTAAATCGTCTTTTCCTATAGCTGGAGTTATTGTTTCACCTAATACATAAACATTGAATCCTAAATGCATTAAACGCATAGCAAAAGATTTTCCTGCAAAACCGCTTCTTCCAGCCCCTATAACAAGTATTCTATTATTTTTAGATTTTATTATCCATTCAATCATTTTTTCTACTTCTTCAGGGTTTATTTTTGAAACAGATTCTTTAACGCCTTCTAAAAGGGCAGCAGCAACTTCATTAAAATCGCTTGTCAAATTTTTTCCTCCTCTTTTTCAATTCAATTTATAATAACAAAAAATCTTTATTTAACTCTTTAAAAAAGTTTTGTAAAAACTAATTGTAGGAAATTTAATTGGAAGATCAATTTGAGGTAAAGATATATAAAGCTTTATATAAATTCCAAAAACAAGAAGGAGAATTGTTAAAATTAAAGTAATATAATCCAGGCTACTAAATTTTAGGGTTATATACGATTCTCTTTTTTTAGATGCATTAAAACCTCGAGATTCTAAAGCTTCAGCAAGCTCCATGCTTCTTCTAATAGCGCTAACAATTAATGGAATTAAAATTGGAATAAAATTTTTAACTCTTTTTATTAAATTACCTTTTTCCAATTCTAATCCTCTAGATTTTTGAGCATCAATAACTGTTTGAGCATCTATAGCTATTGTTGGAACCAATCTTACCGCTGTAGTAAAGGTAAAAACAAGCGGATATGGAATTTTCATTTGCTCCAAGGCTAATCCTAAATCATCCGGTGAAGTAGTCATAAAAAACAAGGAAAAAGATGAAACTAAAGTTAAAAATCTAATAGTCATAGCTAAAGAAAAGGCAAAGGATGACCCCGTAATAAAATTCATTATAAAAATTAAAATTGCAAAAAAAGCTGTTCCCTTCATTGTTTTTAACCATTTTTTACCACATTTAGCAAGAAGAATTAATGGTAATTGAATTAAGAAAAGAATAGTTAAACCTATTAAATTTGTAAAAAGTAATGATAAAGCAAAAATAACGATTATAAACATAAATTTTGCTCTAGGATCAATTTTATGAATTGGTGTATTTAATTTTTTAAATTTAAATCCATCAAAAACTCTAAGCGACATTTTTTCACCTTTTAAGCATTTTAACTAAATAGGATTTAGCTGAATAAACATCTATAATTTTTTGATTTACTCCTAAATCTTTTAATGCTTTCATAAGTTTTGATATTTGAGGAAGCTCTAAAGAGCATTCATTTACAAATTCTTCGTTAGAAAGTATTTCTTCAGCTGGACCATCAGCAACAATTCTTCCCTTAGAAAGAAGAATAACTCTAGGGTGACATTCAGCAACAAATTCTACATCATGCGTAACCATAATTACGGATTTTCCTTGAGTAACCAATTGTAAAATAAAATTTCTTAACCTTTCTTTTTGACGGTAATCTTGCCCTATTGTTGGTTCATCTAAAACAATATATTTTGGATCCCAAACTAAAACTGAAGCTAAAGCAACTCTTTTTCTTTCTCCACCGCTTAAAGTAAATGGGGATGAATTACTATATTTTGTTAAATCTAAAATTTCAAGAATTTTTTTTACTCTAGCCTTAATAACATCTTCACTATAATTAAAGTTTTTTAAGGAGAAGGCAACCTCATCCCAAACTGTTTCACAAAAAAGTTGATGATCTGGATTTTGAAATACTAATCCAACAAGTTTAGCTAAACTAGCTACACTGGTTTTTCGTGTATCTATTCCATCAACTAAAACTCTACCAGAGGAAGGTTTAAGCAAACCATTAAAATGTTTAATTAAAGTTGTTTTTCCAGCACCGTTTTCCCCCATGATAGCTATAAATTCCCCTTCATAAATTTCCAAGTTTATACCTTTTAAAACCTCCTCTTTATCAAAATAGGAAAACCTTAAATTTTCAACTTTTATCATTTAAGCAATCTCCTTAACTCTATTGCAGCTTCTTCAATTGTTACAGGTGTTTTATTAAACTTAAAGTTTTCCTGTTTTAATTGATGAAATAAAAGTGTTACTTTAGGTATTCCAACCCCTAGAAGATATGCTTCTTCAGTTAAAACTTTTGATGGTTCACCATCTAAAGCTATTTCTCCATCATTCATTATCACTATTCTATTAGCAAATTGAGCTACAAAATCTAGTCTATGCTCAACTAAAATTACAGTGATTCCAAATTGCTTATTTAAATTTTGAATCACCTTTAATATTTCTAAAGCTGATTTAGGATCTAGAAAAGATGTTGGTTCATCTAAAACAATTATTTCAGGTTTCATAGATAAAATTGATGCTATAGCTGCTTTTTGTTGCTGACCACCAGAAAGCTCATAAGGCGCTTTCTCTCTTAAATGAGTTATTCCAACAACTTTTAAAGCCCATTCAACCCTTTCTTTAATTTCTTTCTTTGGAAGACCTAAATTTTCTAAACCAAAAGCTACATCTCTTTCAATAGTTAAAGAAAATAGTTGGTTTTCAGGATTTTGAAAAACAAAACCTACATGTTTAGCTAATTCTGAAGTGGAATGCTCCTTTGTATTTAATCCGCAAACATAAACTTCACCTTTCATTTCTCCAGAGTAAAAATTTGGAATTAAACCATTTAAACAACGGCATAAAGTTGTTTTTCCGCAGCCGCTTGGGCCTGTTAAAACAATGAATTCACCTTTATATGCATTAAAATTAATATTTTTAATTGAGGGTTTTTCTAAACCAGCATATGTAAAAGTTAAATTTTTAATATGAATTATTGGTTCATTCAATATTAAGTCGCCTTTAAAAGATTCATTAATAAACTTGTTGAGTGAGTGATTGCTTCATTTAAATTTCCATATCCATGAATTCCAGCTGCTATAGCATGACCGCTACCTACACCATTTAAAAGTTTTCCTAATGGAATAGCTAAATCTCTACCTAAATGAATTCCAGTAACTTTATGGAATTCAGTTGTAGCTCTTAAACTAACCTTAATTTTACCCTTTTTTTCTCCACCAACAATAGCTACATCAGCTCCTAAAGCTATTATAGCTCTAGCAGCTGAAGCTTGAAAAGCGCTTACAATTGAAGTGGCAAGCATCCAATTTCCAATCTCCTTAATCTCCATTCTTTGAGCAGCTTTCAATCTTGCTATTCTTTCAGATTTACCTAATGGAATCTTTAATAATTCAACAGCTTTTTCAGGTTTAGCTCCAAGTTTGCATAAGCCTGCAGCTGCTTGAAAAGTTTGAAGATTAGATAGAGTAAAATGTCTAGTATCAAAGGTTAATCCAATCATTAATGCTTGAGCTACAATTCTTAAAGGTTTAATTTTAAATTTTTGATAAAGATTATATATGATTTCGCATGTAGAAGTGGCTTTTTCATTTATTAAAAATAGCTTTGCAATTTTTTTTGTTTCCGGATGCTTAGCATGATGATCAATTATAATAGTGGGTTTTCTTAACTTTAAGATTCTTTCTCCAAATTCTCCAAGTTGTTTAATAGTGCTCGTATCAACAAGAAAAATCGATTCAATAAATTTTAAATCTAAATCTTCAATAAAAAATGCTGGGATGACCTTTAAAACTTGTTTTGAAATTCGGCTTATTCCTTCAGGTGCAACAAGCGAAATTCTCAATCTTTTATTTAATCTTTTTAAAAGCTTTAATAAAGCAAAAGCTGAGCAAATAGCATCTGGATCAGCATTTTGATGACATACTATGGCTGCGCTTTTTAAATTAAAAATATAACGTTTAAATTTGGTTAATAAATTTCCCTGTTTAACCAGGTTTATTCCCCTTTTAATTTCCTATAGAGAAAAGTTAAGGTTGACTTTTAAGCCTCTCTTGAAGCTTTAATTGAAGCTCCTTAATTTTAGCTCTGGTTCGTTCTTCTTGCTTGCTTAATACAGTTACTCGAGTATTTAATAATTCTTTACGCTCTTTTAATTCATTTAATAATGTTTGTCTATCTGCTTGAAGAAGAATGCTTCCTACAGATTTATAAACAGCAACTTTATCATCTATTTTTTCAAGTTCTGAAATAGCTTTTTCAGCTTCAGCTAATTCAAGCTCAAGTTGCTGCTTTTGAGTAACAATAGCTTGCAATGTTTGCTCCATTTGCTGGAGCCTTAATAATTGCTCTTGAATTTGGGGAGGTAACTCTTCCTCTTCACTCATTAAAAACACCTCTAAAATAATTTATTTTTCACTTGAAAAGTTTAACTTTTTAATTATTGTTTACCTTTAAAATTTAAACATTTAGGTTTAAAAACAACAATTTTAAACAAACTTAGCTTTTTATATTTTAAAGGTGTTTAAAATGGTTTTTGTAAGCTCAATTTTTAATAAATTAAGAGATTCGATAAACAGCGAGGCTGAAAAATTTATTAAATCAACTACAGCGATAATTAATGCTGGTGGTGAAGGAGTTAGATTAAGACCTTATACATTAACTCAACCTAAACCTTTGATTAAAGTTGGTTTAAATCCTAAACCATTAATGTATTGGGCTATGCTTCCGCTTTTGCTTAGTGGAGTCTCAAATTTTGTTATTACTGTTCGTTATGGAAAAGAAGCTATTGAAGAAGAATTTGGTAAAGGCGAAAAGTTAAGTAAAGAATTTAATAGAGCAATTAAAGTAGATTATGTTGAGGAGCCTAAACCTCTTGGAAGGGCAGGTTCCATAAAGCTTGGTTTAGAAGAGGGAAAAATAGATTCTTCAAAACCAGCTGTAATTCTTAATGCTTCAGATATATTGGCTATAAATTTTTTGGATTTAGCAAAACATCATATTTTGCAAAGAGTTAGATATGGATTTGAAGTAACACAAGTTTATGCTTCAGGCTATAAAGTTCAATATGGAATAGGAAAAATTCATCCAACCACAGGTCAAGTTTTAGAATTTATTGAAAAACCTGAGAGGTTTGAACCGACAAATACTGCTTGTTATTGTCTTCAAGAAAGGCTTAATGATTTTAAATATATTAAGAAGGTTCCATCAAATCCTGAAGATGAATTAATTCATAAATGGATTAAAGAAGGAATATTAGGTGCATATATTATTCCTTATGAAAAACTTATTTCAATAAAGTTTGAAGCTGATCTTGAAAGAGCAAGTAAAATTGATTTAGAAAAATTTATTAAAGATTCATGGATTTAAAACTTTAAATTAATTCTTTAGGAATGTTATCTAAGTTATATGCAATTAATGGTTTAATTCCAGCTTTTTTTAATCTTTTAACAACATGGGGATAAAGAAATACATATTCCTCTTCAACCTCTAAAACTAATTTTTCATCTATTTCCCTTAAAACATTTTTTAAGTTTTCAAAATTTTCTTTTGAACTAAAAGAGAGCATAACTGCAGGATGACATGAAATACCTGTATCTAAAAGATTTTTTAAAGCATTTAATTGTAAATTAAAGAATTCAGGCAAGGCCCCTGTAAGAAGAGAAAATTCTTCAGGATTTGTTCCTTTAAGAGAAATTCTTGCATGAACACATTTAAATTTAGAGAGTTGCTTAGCATAGTTAGAATCTATTAAAATTCCATTTGATTCTAATATAAATTTATATCGTGTTTGCTCAATTAACTCAAGTAATTTAAAAAGATGCGTTTTACCTATTGTAGGTTCGTTTCCGCTAATTCTTAATAAATTATAACCATGTTTATCAGCGCATTCTTTAAGCTTAACAAAAATTTGCTCTGGTGAATAAAATTCACCAATTTTATCAGGATCATCTCTAGGGGCATTGCTCCAGCAAAAAACGCATTTTAAACAGCAACCGCAGCAATCTGCTGTTGCAATTCCACCATACCATTTTCCAGCTCTAGCAACTCGATAATATTTTCTAAAGCTACCATTAACAACTATTTTTTCAATTTCTTCTGCAAGCTTTAAAGGGTTATAAAGCATATTTATCACATTGATGCTTTAGACTATGTAATAAAAGATTAAAAATTACTCAATAGTTTTACCCAATTGCGTTTCAATAATCTTTTTTAATTTTTCAACTTCCGCTTTTAATTTAGCTAATTCTTCATTTTCAGGTTTAACGCTTTTCAATCTTTTTATCAAAATGGGTTTTTTATAAAATACAAAAAATAAAGCAATAATTATTGAGGCAATTAATGTTAAAACAATTATTATCGGTTTTGATTCATCAACTTTCCATTCAGCTTTAAGATTTTTGGGTTCTTCAACAATAAACTTAAATGTGGCATCTTTTGATTCTAAACCTTTTTCACTATACCATCCATTAAAAACCATTTTTCCCCCAAGCATTCCTATCCATCCATCCATTGGAATTTCAGGTTCAATTAAAACTATTGCTTCTTCACCTTTAAAATACCATCCATCAGGTTTATTTAAGGTTATATGCCCAAATTTTGATTCAACTTTTATTTTATATTTAGTTTCAAATGTGTACTCTGCTATAGCCACTGTAGGTTTATCTATTTTTAATGGTACAATATTGTTTTCTAAAGGTATATCATTTATAACCCAGTTTTTAAAAACAGCTCTTTCTTTAATGTCTGGTTCATCTCTAATTATGATTATGCTTTTTGCAGATAAGATTGTATTTTCACCATCTTTAACCCATCCTATAGATTTTAATCCATAAGGATCCATAACATAAAGTTCATGTTCCGTGAAATATTCAAATACATGACCTTTTTCAGCTAAATCGCTTATTAATCTAGTTCTATACTCGTAAGTTACATAGTAATCCCAATAGTAAGATGAATCATTTTTAACTAAAATTCTATACCACACGGGTACAAGCTCTGTTACCTCTCTAACAACAAGTTCAATGTTCCATATATTTCCAGGGCATACATATCTTGTCCCAATAGTTACGTTCCCATAATTTACTAATGCGCCTCTTACTTCTTTATTAACTTGAACTGTATGATATGATTTTTTATCAACCTCAAAACGTTTACTTTCACCACCTTGAATAATACCAACAGTTTTCCCATCTATAATAAGTTCAATTGAATATTCAGATGGGAGACCCTTAATTGAAACTGTGATTAGAGTCGTGGTGGCAGTTGGCCTCCAAGGTTTAGAAATCCAAACCCATGCACCAAGACGAGAATCATATTGATAATAACCTATTTCTTCAGCATTAACTTTTTGAATAAAATGAGGGAGCAGCAATAAAGTTAAAAGTATAAGCATAAGATTTAATTTAATAACTTTATGGGTATTGATTTTGGTTAAAAAATGTTTTTTCATAATTTTCCTTTTCAAATTTCTATTTCCTCTTTAAACATTTATGAAAATGCATATATAAAAATGTTTATTTTATCTAGTTTAAATGGAGATCGATTAAAATGAGGGAGATCGTTAAAGATTTTAAAATAAACAAGAAAATCACTGTAAATGAATTAATTAAGCAAATGAAAGATAGCGGAGGATTCACAGCTAAAAAATTAGCTGTAAGCATAGAAATAATTGAGGAAATGATTAAAGATCTTGATTCATTAAATTTTCTTTCTTTTCCAGCTTGCATAATAGCTACAGGAGCTAGAGGAATAATTAAAGATATGATTGAAAAAGGTTGGTTTAAAGTTTTAATAACTACATGCGGAACTTTAGATCATGATTTAGCTAGATGCTGGAAAAACTATTATCACGGAAGTTTTGAGTTAGATGATAAAAAATTGCATAAAGCACATGTTAATAGAATAGGAAACATTTTAGCACCTAATGAATCTTATGGTTTAATTATAGAAGAAAAAATGAATCAATTTTTAAATGAAATTTATTTCAATGGAATAAAAGAGTTATCAACTTATGAATTATGCTGGGAGTTGGGAAAAAGAGTTAAAAATGAGGATTCAATTTTATATTGGTGCTGGAAAAATAATGTATATATGATTGTTCCAGGAATTACAGATGGTGCTGTAGGCTATCAAATTTGGCAATTTTCACAAACCCATGATTTTAAAATTAATGTATTAAAGGATGAGCAGCTTTTAAGCGATTTAATATGGGAAGCAAAAAAAGCTGGAGCATTAATAATTGGTGGAGGAATCTCTAAGCATCATGTAATTTGGTGGGGGCAATTTGCTGGAGGGTTAAGCTATGCCGTATATATAACTACAGCAGTTGAATATGATGGAAGCTTATCAGGCGCTAGAACTTATGAAGCAATTTCCTGGGGAAAAATAAAGGAGGATGCTAAGCATATAACTGTAGAGGGAGATGCTACAGTTTATTTACCTATAATTTATGCAGCATTAATTGAAAGATTATAATTATTAAGTTTAAAATTTCATTTTTAAAATCTTAGTTTAACCTAATGTTTAACATTTTATTAGATTTATTTTATAAGCTAACCGTAAAGTTTTGCAAGAAAACCGCAAAAAACAAAAAATAAAATTTAAATTAATTTAAAATGTTAAAACATTTCTAAAGTGGATGAGATTGTTTAAGGTTAAATTAAAATCTACTGTTTTACAAAAAATAATAAATTATACTAGAAAACCTTATGAACAAATTGGATTATTAATAGGTAAATTAAGCAATGAAGGGTTAATTGTAAATGATGTTGTGCATGGAGAAGGTTTTTCAACAGATTCATGTACAGTTTTTCCACCTGAAACATTAGCTAAAGTTATGGATGATATAGTTAAAGGTAAAATTGATGGAAATATAGTAGGATGGTATCATTCTCATGTTGGATGCGGTGTTTTCATGTCTAATATTGATATTCAAACCCAATTAAAATTGCAGCAGTTTTCCCCATATATAATTGCTTTGGTTATTGATCCTATAGCTGGAGAATTTGGTATATTTTCATATGATTATTATTATGGTTTAATTCAGTTTTCTGAGGATCAAATAGAAATCTTTTAGTTTTTAGATTTAACCTGAATTTTTCTATCGTTTTTTATTACTGGATGATTTTTATCCACCATTATTACTTCAAACCAAATTTGTTGACCATCTTCCCAAACCCAATAGGCATTTAATGGAGTTAAATTTGGAAATTTTCTTGCAGCTCTTTCTATAGCAATTTTTTTCAAACTTTTAGCTCTTGTATATTTTTTTACACCCATAGCTTTTTGTCTTCTTCCAGATCTAGGTCTAGGTTTTCTAGCTCCACCCCGTCTAACTTTAACACGAACAATTACAAAACCTTGCTTAGCTTTATATCCTAACCTTCTTGCTCTATCAAGTCTAGTTGGTTTTTCAATTCTAACAACTGAGGGTTCCCTTCGCCATTTAATTACAAGTTCACGCAGTAAGTTTTTAACATAGCTTTCATCTTTATTTTTCCAAGCTAAAGCCATATAATCATATGCATTAACCATCTTTAAACCCCTTTTTCTTCTAAACCTATTTTTTAATTCTTAAATTTAAACTCTTCTTTAGAAAACTTTAAAACTTAGTTATAGAATCGACTAGAGAATAAGGAAAAACCATGAATAATGAAAAGAAATTAATTGAAAAAGCAAGTCTTCCAGGAAAAATAGCTTTAAAATATCATGAATTTTATCATGGAAAAATAGAGGTTATCCCTAAATGTCCTTTAAAAAGTTTTGATGATTTTGCAGTTTGGTACACACCTGGAGTGGCTGAACCATGCAAAATTATTAGGGAGAATGTGGATAAAGCTTATGAATATACTAATAAATGGAATAATGTGGCTATAGTAACCGATGGAACTAGAGTTCTTGGATTAGGCGATATTGGAGCTGAAGCAAGCCTTCCAGTAATGGAGGGAAAAGCATTATTATTTAAGCTTTTAGGAGGAGTTGATGCTTTTCCAATATGTTTATCTACAACTAACCCAAATGAAATTGTTAAAGTTGTTAATTGGATTCAACCAAGCTTTGGTGGAATAAACTTAGAAGATATAGCTCAACCTAAATGCTTTAAAATTTTGCATGAATTAAGGGAAACACTTAAAATTCCCGTTTGGCATGATGATCAGCAAGGTACAGGAACAGTTGTTTTAGCAGGATTAATAAATGCTTTAAAAGTTGTAAATAAAAAAATTAATGAAGTTCAAATAGCTTTAGTAGGGGCTGGAGCTGCAGGAATAGCAATAGCTAACATAATTACTAAAGCAGGAGTAAAATCAGGTAATTTAATTATTGTAGATAGTAAAGGTATTCTTCATCCAGATAGAGTTGATCTTCAAGAAGAAAAAAAGGAATGGGCTTTAAAAACTAATAAAGAAAGAAGAATTGGCAGTTTATATGAAGCTATGAAAGATGCTGATGTTTGCATAGCTGTTTCAAGGCCTGGACCTAAAGTTATAACTGAAGAAATGATTAAAAAAATGTCTGATAACCCAATAGTTTTTGCTTGCGCTAATCCAATTCCAGAAATATGGCCTTGGGAGGCAAAAAAAGCTGGAGCTAAAATTGTAGCTACTGGAAGATCCGATTTTCCAAATCAAATAAACAATTCCTTAGGTTTTCCAGGAATATTTAGGGGGGCTTTAGATGTAAGAGCTAAAACAATTACTGATGAAATGTGTATAGCAGCAGCTTATGAAATTGCTAAAGTAGCTGAAGAAAAAGGGTTAAGTGAAGACTATATAATTCCATCGATGGCGGAGCTTGAAGTTTATCCTAGAGAGGCTTCTGCTGTAGCTGCAAAAGCTATTGAAGAAAATGTAGCTAGAATAAAGTTGACTCGTGAGGAAGTTTATGAAAAAGCTTCTTTAATAATTAAATCTTCTCAAGAAAAATTAAGATGTTTAATGAAGATGGGGTTTATTAAGGAACCTCCAAAAATTAATTTTTAAAAGCGTTTTTCAGTAAATATTTCAAAAAATAATTTCAACCTATATGTTTAAATCAACATTTACTAGTTAAATTTTTTAAAATATTTAATTTAAAAGATGTTTGTAAAATAACTAAAGGTTTATATATGGCTCATTCAATTGCAACTCTTGTAAATATCCTTGTTTAATTTTGGAGTGAAATTAGATTGAAGAGGCTCGGCAAAATTCTTCATGCTTCAAAAAGCCGTAGCCTCATAGTAAAACTGGAAAAACCTAATCCTCCAAAACTCGGTTCTAAAGTTTTTGATGAAAAACTTAAAGAAATAGGAATTGTAACTGATGTTTTTGGACCTGTTTCTTCACCATATGTTTCCATAAAACCATCAACTGTTAAACTTGAAAACTATATTGGGAAAACTGTTTATGTTCTAAAAGATTAAAAAAAGAGGTTTAAAATTAAATGAGTGAAAAAGAAAAAATTCGTAAATGCCCAGAATGTGGAAGCGAAAAATTAATGCGGGATTATGAAGCTGCTGAAATTGTATGCCTTTCATGCGGTTGCGTTGTTCTCGATAAACTTGCAGATTCAAGACCTGAATGGAGAGCTTTTGATAACGAACAAAAAGAAAGAAGAACAAGAGTTGGCGCACCTTTAACATATGCTATTCATGATAAAGGGCTTTCAACAACTATAAATTTACAAGGAAAAAATGTAAAAGGTGATTCACCTCAAGAATTTGAAGAAGCTTATAAATTAAGTAGATGGCAAAGAAGAATGAGAGTTACAGATGCTGTTGAAAGAAATTTAGCTGTAGCTTTATCAGAGTTAAGCAAAATAGCTTCAGCCCTAAATTTACCTAAAAATGTTTTGGAAACCGCATCTATAATATATAGGAAAGCAATTAAAAAAAGGATTGTTAGAGGAAGATCCATTCAAAGCATAGCTGCAGCAGCAATTTATTTAAGCTGCAGAAAATGCGGTGTTTTAAGAACAATAGATGAAATAGCTGATGTAACAAATTTAAGAAAAAAAGATATTGGAAGAAGCTATAGATTTATGATTAAAGAGTTATTAGATTTTGTTCCACCTTTAACGATATCAAATTATGCTGCTAGATTTTCAAATAAGCTTTCTTTATCAGGAAAAGCTGAAGCAATAGCTATAAAAATATTGGAAATAGCTAAAGCTATGAAGTTAACAAGTGGAAGAGGCCCTACTGGAATAGCTGCAGCATCAACTTATATAGCTACAGTGCTTCTTAATGAAAGAAAAACTCAAAGAGAAGTGGCTGAAGTAGCTAATGTTACTGAAGTAACTATAAGAAATAGATATAAAGAGCTTTTAGAAAAAATTCTTATTAAAGTAAAGCTATAACAAAGAAGGGGTTAAAAATATTGAATGAAGATATTTTAAGGGTTGAAGAAGGAGAGATGCTTGAAGTCGAAGTTCAAGAAGATTTGCTTGAAGCAAACAAGCGTTTAGCTGAAGCAAATAAAAAAATTTTTGATAAGCATGGAGTAAAAGTTATAGATGTTATGGGTTCCATTGGTTCTGGAAAAACATCCTTAATTGAAGAAATAGTTAAAAAAATTAAGGATAAATATAAAATAGCTATGATTGCTGGAGACGTTACAACGCGAATAGATGCTGATAGAGTTGCAAGGCATGGAGTGCAAACTTTGCAAATAAACACTGGTAAAGAATGCCATTTAGATGCTTTAATGATTAAAAAAGCATTATCAAAGCTTGATTTAAAAAATTTAAATTTAATTTTTATAGAAAATGTAGGCAACCTTATTTGTCCAGCTGACTTCCCTTTAGGAGCTCATGAAAGACTTGTTGTAGTAAGCGTAACTGAAGGCCCATATACTGTTCGAAAACATCCATATATATTTATGGATGCTAATGTAATAGCTATAAATAAAGCAGATTTAGCTGAAGCCATGAATGTTAATATTGAAGAATTAGTTAAAGATGCTAAAAGCATTAATTCTAAATGCGAAATAGTAGTTACAAGCGCTAAAACAGGTGAGGGAATAGAAAAATTGATTAAAGCGCTTAAAATTTAAGGCTTAATAAGTACGTATTTTTTTACTTATTTTCGTGATAAAACTTTTTCTTCTTTAAGAAGATTAAAAACTTATGGTTCAATCAATTTTTTGCGTTGGAAATCTAGCTAAACAAGAGTTTATAGTAAATAATAAACCAAAAGTTTTTTTATCAGGTTCAGCAGCTTATACAGCTTTAGCAATAAAAATTGCTAATGGCGAAGTAATGTTAATTTCTTCAATTGGTAAAGATTTTCCACAAGATTGGCTTAAGCTTTTAATTAATACTGGAATTAAATTAAAAATAAAGAAAGTTAAGAATAAACCTTCTATTTTTTTTAAAAGCTTAAATAACGAGTTAATTGGGAAAAACATTAAAGTTCATGTAGAAAATTTACCCTTTTTATTGCGAAGCGTCTTAAAAATGGATAAACCAACGCTTCTTTATATTGCACCTAATAATTTTAAAATTCAAAAAAAGCTTTTGGAAGAAGCTAAACTTAAATTGACAAAAAGCAGCATAGCTTTAGGAATTCATGAGTTTGATTTAAGAAAAATGAAGCAACCTAAAACTGTTTTAGATCTAATAAAATATGTTTGTTTTTTCTTTTTAAATGAGTTAGAAGCTAAAATAATAACTGGATGTAAATCGTTTCTTGAGGCAATAAACATTTTAAGGTTTTATTCAATTAATAAAATTATAGCTGTTACAATGGGAGCAAGAGGAGTTACTCTTATTCATAATAATGAATTTATTCATGTTCCAGCTTTTCAGGTAGAGAAAGAAGTTGATCCGATAGGAGCAGGGGATTCCTTTGCAGGAGCATTTCTAGCTAAATATTTAACATGTAAAGATCTTATTGAAGCATGCAGATATGGATGCTTAATAAGCAGTTTAACGGTAACGGATTTTGGATTAAATGCTTTGCTTAAGTTAACCCAAAATAAAGTTGAAGTATTAAGTAAAAAATTATAGTTTTAAAGGTTAAATCTGTTTTTTCTCTAAGTATTCTTTAAGAAGCTCGGCAGCCCTATCAACCCTAATCTTTTTTTCCTCAATCATTCTTCTAGCTATTTTATCAATTAGTTCTCCAGTAGCTCCAGCCATAACAGCTATATTTCTAGCATGAAGCTTCATATGACCTTTTTGAATACCTTCTGTAGCTAAAGCTTTTAAAGCTGCTAAATTTTGAGCTAAACCAACAGCAGCAATAACTTCTCCTAATTCTGTTGCAGTTTTAACTTTTAATATTTTTCTAGCTATTTTTGCTATTGGATGAGTGGCTGTTGCGCCTCCTATTAACCCTACAGCAACAGGAAGCTCTATAGAACCTATCAAGTTTCCTTTTTCATCTTTTTCCCAATGCGATAAAGGTTTATATTTACCATTTAAAGCTGCATAAGCATGAGCTCCAGCTTCAACAGCTCTAGTATCGTTTCCAGTTGCTAAAACAACAGCTGTTACACCATTCATTATACCTTTATTATGAGTTGCACATCTATATGGGTCAGATGCTGCAAATTCATATGCAGCTATTATACCATCAACAACTTCTTCTCCCCCTAAAATATCTTTAGCTATAACTGCTTTAGCGCGCATTAATCTTTTGGTGGCTAAATTAGAAACTATTCTTAAAAGAGCTTTTCCCCCTGTAATATCCTCAATAAAAGGAGCTGCAGTTTCACACATTGTATTTACAACGTTAGCTCCCATAGCATCTCTACAATCAACAATAATTTCAGTTATCAACATTTTTCCAATAGAGGTTTCTATAACTTTTGCTTGGACATCAACAACTCCTCCACCATGAGCTATAAGCACAGGATCTTGCTCATTAGCTTTTTTAATTATTTCCTCTTTACAAGCCAATATTGTTAATCTGGCTGCATGCGGAGCTGGAACATTAATTAATTGAATTTGTCCAATCATTAATGGACCGCTACTGCTTGTAAAGAAGCCTCCACTTTCCCTTACGATTTTAGCGGCATTACTTGCAGCTGCAACAACTGAAGGCTCTTCCGTAGCCATAGGAATTAAATAATCCTTATTGTTTATTAAGAAGTTTGTTGCTATTCCAAGCGGAATGGGCATAACTCCAATAACGTTTTCTATCATTCTGTTTGCTTGCTCTAAACTTAATGCACAAGTAGATTTAAGAAGATTAACTTCCTCGTCAGTTAATTCAGCAAATTCTTTCACTATTTTTAACCTTTCGATTGGAGAAAGATTATAAAAACCTGGAATTCTGGATGTTTTTTCCATGTTTTTCCCTCTTTCACTTTTTATAACGCTTATAATTTTGTAATTTATGCTTTATAAAAATTATTAGGAGTTATGCCTCTTTCAAAAAGCCATATAGCGGTTTCCCCGGAAATAACCACTGGAACATTTTTCAATTCAATTAAGTTTTTTGAACCTGTTAAAAACATCGCTGTTTTTAATTCTTCAATTATTATTTTTAAAAACTGCATTGTTTGTTTTACTCCTTTAATAGCTTGCTTTAATAGTGGTAGCGCTAAACCAACAGCTTCAGCACCTAAAGCTATTGATTTAGCAGCATCAAGCCCTGTTCTAATTCCTCCAGAAGCTATTACTTTAATTTTCGTGCTTGATTTAACTTCAATTAAGCTTGCAACTGTTGGGATACCCCAATCCCAAAAGGTTTTTCCTAAAGCTTTAAGAATTTTATTAGAATTTGCTTTAGCTCTATAATATTCAACGCTAGCCCAGCTTGTTCCCCCTAAACCAGCTATATCAATAAATTCTACTCCTATGTTTTCAAGTTTTCTAGCAACCTCCATAGATATTCCTGCGCCAGTTTCCTTAATAATCACTGGAACGTTCAATTTTTTGATTACTTGAGAAATCGCATTTAAAACACCTTTAAACTTTGTTTCACCTTCAGGTTGAATTGATTCTTGAAGTGAATTTAAATGAATTGTTAAAGCGTTTGCATTAATCATTTCAACTGCTTCTTTTGCTTTTTCGAGTCCTTTCTCCCCTAGAATTTGTGAGCATCCAATATTTGCTAAAACAAGAGTTGTTGGAGCTTTTTCTCTAACAATAGTATAGGTTTTCTTTAAGGATGGATCTTCTAATGCAGCTCTTTGGCTTCCAACACCAATTCCTATTTTAAGTTTTTCCGCTGCTTCAGCTAATGAAGCGTTTATTTTAATAGCTTTAAATGTTCCACCTGTCATCGGTTCAATTATTAATGGAGCATTCAATTTGCAACCAAATAAATTTATTGATAAATCTATTTCATTCTTATTTATTTCAGGTAAAGCATTATGAATTAAGGTTACATCATTAAATCCTGGTGGTTTATTAGATTCTACCTTTTTCGTAAGGCTAATTGTTAAATGATCTAGTTTTCTCGCTTTAATTTTTTCACTCATTTTTAAAACCTTAAGAAAGTTTTCCGCTTTTAACACCATGAAAATCAATTTTTATAAAGTAGACCTCTTTAGAAACTTCTTTAAGCTTTTTAAAAACTTTTTCCTTGTTTTCATTTGTTACTAAAGCAATTATAGAGCCCCCACCTCCAGCTCCAGTAATTTTAGCACCTAAAGCACCATTTTTAACAGCTGTTTCAACAATTTTATCTAAAATCGGATTTGAAACCTTAATTTCTTTAAGCAATTTTTGATTTTGATTCATTAAGTTTCCAAGCATTTCTAAATCTTTATTTTTTAATGCTTCAACAGCTGAAGAAACTATTTCATTAAATTCATTTAGAATTCTATTTTTTCTTCCTTTATTTTTCTCTAAGTAATCTCTAACTTTAATTATTTGCTCTTTAGTTGCTTTTGGAATACCGCTGTAAGCTATTAAGGCTTGAATATCAATCATAACATCAAATTTTTTAAATCCTAAATTTGGTTCATAATAAATTATTCCGCCAAGCGTAGATGTTGTATGATCAATTCCTGAAGGTTTCCCATGAATAAATTTTTCAGGTGAAAAAGCCAACTCTATAATTTTATCTTTTGTAATATTTAAATTAAGCAATTCAGCTACTGAAGCTATTGTTGATACTGCTGTTGCAGCTGATGAACCTAATCCAGCAGCTGGAGGAATTTCAGATTCAATTGTTAAATTTAATCCTAAATTTTGATTGGCTAATTTTAAAACTTCATCAGCAGCTATCTTTATTGACTTCAAAACTTCATTATTACTTGAATTTTTATTAAACTTTTCAATAATATTTAAGTTTTTAGAGTAAATTTGAATAATTGAATTTTGCCTTTTTTCAGCAAAAACTTTAGAATAAAGATTTATAGCCATAGATAAAGCTGGATAACCATAAAGTATAAAATGTTCACCAAAAAGTATAGTTTTACCTGGTGCTGAAGCAAAGCTTTTCATTTTTTCTCTTTGCTTATAGCTATTGCAGCATAGCCTACAACACTACTGTAATCTCCAGTTATGTCACCGCTTGTTCCATAAGCTAAAAGCCTAGCTTTTTCAGCATTTAACATTTTAGAAGCTTTTAAAGCTGCCGCCACCGGTCCATAACCACACATAGAAATGTTATGAGAATAAACTGTAGATTCCAATTTAAATTCATCCAAATTTAATATAGCATCTATTGCAAGTTTATCCTTCCTTTTAGCTGCTTCAGCATTTTCATAATGCGTCATATCTGAAGAAGCCACTATAATAACGTTTTTTTCTTGACTGGCTTCAGCGATAGCCTTACCAACTTCAACACTTGTTTCTAAATCTTGCATCATCATGCATATTGGAACAATACTTATCTTATCGTTATATAAGTATTGAAGAAAGGGTAATTGAACTTCTATTGAATGCTCATAAAGATGTGCGGATTCATCTAGATCTATTAAAGTTGATGATTTATAAATCTTTTTAGCTAATTCAGAATTTATTTGAAGGGTTCCTAATGGTGTTTCCCAATATCCCTCGCTCATCATTGATACTCCACTTCCTAACCCAGTATGGTTTGGACCAATAATAATAACTGTTTCAGGAATGCCGTCTAAAGCCATTGTATAATAAGAGTGAGCAGCTATTGGTCCAGAATACATATATCCGGCATGAGGGCAAACTAAAGCTATTAAAGTTCTTTCACCGGTTTGATTAACTTTAGGAAGTTTTCCTGGACCTAAACTATGCAAAAAACAGGATTCTATCTCTTTAATTAAAGCTTCTTTTTTTCCAGCGTAAAAAGATCCAGCTTGACATGGTTTTCTAACTTTCACTCATTTTCACCAGTTTTTTGAATTGATGAAATAAGTTTTGTTTCAAAATCATCCACTGTATAAGGAAGGTTGCCATCTGGAGGTAGTTCTCCTCGCTCCCTTAAAACTTGCCTAGCTAAAAGCCAATAAATCATAGCTAAAGCTCTTCTTCCCTTATTGTTTGTTGGTATAACTAAATCTACATTTTTAAAGGAGTTATCGGTATCGCATAAAGCTACTATTGGAATCCCAGCTGAAGAAGCTTCTTGAACAGCTTGTGAATCTGCTCTTGGATCAGTTACTATAACAAGTTGAGGATCAAGATGTTTTGGATGAAGGGGGTTAGAAATAAATCCTGGTAAAAATCTACCAACAACTGGAACCGTTCTAGTTATCTCGCAAAATTTCTCTACAGGAGTTTTTCCATAAAGCCTTGATGAAGTAACTAAAACTCTAGAAGGTTCAAATCTAGAAATGAATTTAGCAGCTATTCTTATTTTTTTATCTGTTTCTCCAATATTAAGAATATATAAACCATCTGGTCTAACTCTATAAATATATTTTTCCATATCTTCAGTTTTAACTCTTGTACCTATATGAAGACCTGCAGCTAGCAATTCTTCACGAGGAAGAAGAAGAGACTCTTCAGTTTTTTCTTCTTTCTCAACCAATTTTAAGCACCAACTTTCATATAATCTTGTATTATTTTAATTTTTCTGCTTAAAAACATTCTTTATTTTTTCTCTGAAGTTTTAAGTTTCTTTTGAAAATACTCTAATAATTCATCCATGGTTTCTACATGAGAAATTAACATTCTTCTGCAGCAATATCTTTTAATTCCAAGATCGTCTAAAACTTTTCTTGGGTTTTCTCCTTCTTTTACTCTTTTAGAAAATTCCTCCCATTTATCCCCGATTAAGCTTCCGCATGTAAAGCATCTAACTGGAATTATCAATTTTAAATTTCCCCTTTTTTCACCTATATGATTTTTGTCTTCTTCTTCTAGGTCCTGGACCGCCAAACTTTTTTGGTTCAGTTCTTCTAGGATCGCCTGCAATCATGCTTCGATCATACATTATAAGCTTTTTTCTTAATTCTGCGCTTTTTACAAAGCTTAATAAACCTTTAGCTATAGCCATTCTAGCTGCATCAGCTCTAGCCATTACTCCACCACCAACCACATTAACTTCCACATCTATTTCTTTAGCTTTATCTCCAGCTATTATTAAAGGTTCCATAATTTTCATTTGAGCCAATTCTGGAGTGTAAACCTCTAATGGAATAGAGTTGATAGTTACTCTTCCAGAACCTGGTCTTAAAATAGCTTTAGCAATAGCTGTTTTTCTTTTTCCAACAGCTATTAAAGCTTTTTTTCTTTCAGGCATTTCTTACTTTAATCCTCCAATTTCCTTGCATAATTCTTCAATTTTAATTTTTTTACATTTTAATTTAGAGGAGTCTGCCTCAGGAATTTTAATTAGTTTTCCATTAAAATTCTCTGGTATACCAATATAAACTTTAACTCTTTTATAAGCGCTTTTTCCTTTTGGTTTTTTCCAAGGAAGCATTCCTCTAATAACTCTTCTAACATATATATCTGGTCTTCTAGGATGTGTAGGAGACTTTTCTACAGATGCTAAAGTTCTTGTTTCAAGTTTTCTTTTAACTTCATTTAATATTGCCTGTTTTTTTCCTGAAATTACAGCTTTTTCAGCATTAAAAATTATAACTTCTTTTCCTTCAAGTGCTAGTTTAGCTGCTATACTAGCTAACCTTCCTAATATAGCGTTTTCAGCATCAATAAAAATTTTGTTTTCCAATTTTTATTTCACCCTATTATTTTAACTCCTGTTCCTTTAGGTTGCTCTTCAACAAGATCGATTATTGAAATGCATTTTCCACCAGCTTCTTCAATCTTTTTTTTAGCGGATTCAGAAAATTTAAAGGCTCCAATAGTAATTTTATGATTTATAATTCCTGCGCCTAAAACTTTTCCTGGAACAACAATTATATCTCCATCTTTACTATACCTATTAATTTTGCTAATATTAACATAAATTCTTCTTCTTTTAGGTTTACTTAAAAGCTCTGCTACAGCATTCCATATTTTAGCATTATTTTGTTTTGCTTTTTTTCTAAGCAAAGCAACTGTTTTTTTTAAGATAATATTATCCATTTTAAATTGTTTCCTCCATTTATGAAACAAACTTTAAGAATTCATCTGTTTTTTCATTAATTATTTTAATTGCTTCCTTTATTATTCTTTTTGGAGGTAAAGCACCTGTAGATTCTAAATAAAAAATAAATTTATCTTTTAACCAAGTTACCTTTATTGGCGGGGTTTTTTTAGGGCAATGCCTTACGCATTCAAGGCATAAAGTGCAATTAAGCTCGTTTTCCACAACAGGTTTTTCATTAACTATTTTAAAAACATTTCTTGGGCAGAATTTAATGCATTCACTGCAACCATCGCATTTTTTTTCATCAATAGTAACGCTTGGATAATATTTATGGATGCAAACTGAAACGGGTTGCCATTTAGCATGTTCGCTTCCTTTTCCAAGTCTAGCATAAGCTTCAAGTTTAACTTTTTGTCCTGGAGCAAGCTTTAAAATAGGGATTTTATCGCTTACAGGTTTAATATTAGGATCTTGAGATTGCAAATCTTTAGAGTAAACAGTTAACGGTTCATCTACAGCTTCAACATTTAACGTTAAAGAAACGCTGCATTTACTGCATCCTAACTCGCTTTTGCAAGAGCATTTTTCAGGCAAAACATAGCTTTCTAAATCTGTTGTAAGAGGAATAAGCCCTAGTCTATGAGCTAAAATTTCATCATACATTAATGAGGAATTTTCAAGAATCATAACATTTTCAATAGACATTGTTGAAACTTCAGCTATAATTGCTCTTCTAAGCGCGTTTACAAAAGCTAAGGTAACTCCTTCAATTAAAATTTTTATTGAATTTTTATCTTCATGAAGAATTTTCATTTCCATTTTTAATTACCATTTAACCTCTAACTTAAGCTAAATATTAACTTAACCTTAATTATATTGCTTCAGTGAACCATCAAAAAACTTAAATAAAAATTTATCTAAAGGTTTTATTTTATAAAGAAAAGAAATAAAAATGATGGATATTAAAATTTTTGAGTTAGGCTTAATTTTAATTTTAATCGGATTAAGCATTGCAATAACCGGTTTCATTTTAGCTATTAAAAGGTTTAAGGGAAAGATTAATGGAGGTGGTATAATTTTAATAGGCCCTATTCCATTAATTTTCAGCAGTAGCAGTAGTAAGCACGCATGGAAAATTTTAATAATTATTGTTTTTCTTATAGCATTTTTATGTTTTTTATTCTTTAGCATTTTAGCTTGAGGTTGAATATTTTTGAATGGAAAAATTTGTGAAGATTGCTTAAAAAATCAAGCTAAATATGTTTGTTCAAGATGTGGTAAAATAATATGCGAAGATTGCTTTAACCCCTATTTATGGTCTTGCATAAAATGTGAAGAATTACAAACATCATTAATAACTAGACAATCTTCAAGTTTTAATCCATTTAAATTTATTTTTTTGGGTTTTACACTAATCTTTATAGGTATACTTATAATGTTTTTGGCTGCTTTATTAACTGGTTTAAGCAATAGCTTTATAATATTTTTTGGTCCAATACCCTTTATGTTAAGCTTTGGAAAAAGCGATCTTCAGATTTTAGTTTTTATCGCTTTTATAATAGCGATCATAGCTTTCATATTGCTTATGTTTAAGAAAGCTTGGTTTTAATCCTTTTTTAAAGCAGGATGATTAGGGTCATTAAAGGGGCTTTTAGGTGCATATTTAATTAATGCTTCCTCCTCTTTAGTAACCAAGTAGCCAGGAATTGAAACTATTTTATCCCCAACCATTATATGTCTATGAGTTATAAATTGTCTAGCTTGATGAATTGATTTAGCTAAATTTAATTTAAATACTAATGTTTGCAATCTTCTTTCTAAAATATGTTTTACTTCTAAATCAAGAATATCTTCTATGCTAGCGTTTTCTGAAAGTAAGCCAAGCTTAACAAGTTTAGGCATATATTCTTTTCGTAATTTTTCTCTTTCCTCTGGTGGTTTACCTAAAAGTGATCGGGCTATTGCTCTAATCTTGGAAAGCATTGTTTTATAACGCCAAAGTTCTCGTTTATTTCTTAATCCATATTCTCCTAAAAGTTTTAATTCTTCTTCAAGTTGTTCTCTTCGCCAAGGATGCCTAGGTGTTTCATATTTTTTTCTTTGCTTTTTAGGGTCACCCATATATGATTCTACCTCTTACTTTTTCGCTGCTTCTCTTTTCTTAACTCCAACAGCTTTTCCCTTTCTACCTGTGGTTCTTGTTTTTTGCCCCCTAACCTTTAATCCTAAGGCGTGTCTAACACCTTTCCAACATTTTATGCTTTTCATTAATTCTATATTCATTTTTTCTTTTAACTCTAGGTCTGAACCTATTAAATGCATATCTTTACCTGTATAAAGCTCTTTTCTTTGATTATAAAGCCATGAAGGAATATTATATTTTGCTGGGTTATTAATTGCATCCTCTATTAAAGCTACTTGCTCTCCAGTTAATTCTCCAATTCTAAGATTAGGATTAAGCTTTACTGTATTAACTATAGCATTAGCAAAGCTTACGCCTACTCCCTTAATTTTTGCAAGTCCATATACAAGCTTTTTGCTACCATCGAGGTCTGTTCCAGCAATTCTAACTATATGCCTATACTCTTTCAAGCACCATCAACCAACTTAAGTTTAAATTTTAAAAATTATTTTGAAAAGGTTGCTTAAAAATTGTTCGATTCGCCATTTTAATTAATTGATAAAGAAATCTTTATATAGAGGATTATCTGATAAATTAATTGTATGACGTTGGAACTCTTTATTTTTCCCTCCAAGAAATTTGACGGTAACTATGGGTGTCTGCCATGGGCATCCATGTTATCGCCGAATTTCTTGGAGTGGACCCTAACAAAATTTCAAAAGTTGAAGCTGTTAAAGAAATTTTAGATAGAGTTGTTTCTAAATCAGGTTTAAATTGCGTTTCTTCAAGTTTTCATCAATTTAAACCTTATGGTGTTTCAGCTATTTATTTATTAAGTGAATCTCACTTAAGTGTTCACACATGGCCTGAATATGAATATATAGCTTTAGATGTTTTTACTTGTGGAGCTGATGAGGGAGCTTTAAAGGCACTTAAATTTTTAATCGAAGAATTTAAACCAAAAAAAGTTAAGAAAAAAATTATTAAAAGGGGTCTATATGCAAAAAGTTAAATTGCAAATTTTAAGTGAATTAATTAATGCAAACAAATCTTTTTGGGATCTTCTTGAAGCCAACAATTTTTTATTAAGGGATTTTATAGAAGCTATTAATTCACTTTATAATGATGGATTAATAACATTTGATGATTCTGTTTTTAAACTTACTGAAAAAGGAAGAAAAATTTTTAATAAGCAAATTGCTTTGTTTAAAAGCGAATTATGTAAAAACTGTTTTGGAAAAGGAATAATTTTTAATGGAAAATTTATGGATATTCTTAATGAGTTTAAAAATATAGTTAAAAATCGTCCAGATCCAACATTAAAATTTTTTCAAGGTTATATGAAAGAGTATGATGTTGTCGCTAGAGTTGCATTTATGCATTTTAATAATGATCTTTATAATAAACAATTTATTTTAATTGGGGATGATGATTTATTAAGTATAGCATTATCGCTTACGGATTTACCAGCAAGAATTTGCGTTCTAGATATAGATAAAAGGTTAGGTGAATATATTAAAAAGATTAATCAAGAATATAAGTTTGAAATAGAATTTTATGAATATAATGTAACTGAGCCTTTACCTGAAAATTTAATTAATCAATTTGATGTTTTTTCTTCTGAACCTCTTGAATCTTTAAGTGGATTAAAAGCTTTTATAGAAAGGGGGATTTGTTGTTTAAAAAATGGTGGAGTAGGATACTTTGGTTTAACAACGGCTGAAGCTTCACTTCAAAAATGGCTTAAAATTGAAAAGTTTTTAACTAAAATGAATTGTGTTATAACAAATATAATTAAAGGTTTTTCAAGATATCCAATGAATTATAACACTGTTAATTATGAAGAATTTATTAAAAAGCTTTCATTTCCTATAAAACCTAATCCTGGAATTGATTGGTATAAATCAGCTTTATTTAGATTTGAAGTATTAAATAAACCTAATGAAATTCCTAATAGAAAATTATATATAAAATATGTTGATTTAAAAGAAGATTTTACTTATCCAATTTAAGTTTCCAAATTTTTAAGTGGATTAACTTGGAGAAGGAGAAGCTTCAAGGCATTATTATAAGAGAAGCAACACCCAAAGATTTATTAAATATAGTTAAACTGGCTAAGGAACTTATTAAAAGCGAAAGCGATATAGATCCAATGGTTAATCCCCTTAGCAAATTTCAAGATTCTGAATGGATTTTAAAAAATATTAAAGGGGATAAAACAGTTGTGTTTGTAGCTGAATATAATGGGGAGATAATTGGTTATACACTTGGATGGGTAAGTCAACCATGGGATTATAAAAGCAGTAGAGGATATATATGTGATTGTTTTGTAAAAGAAGAATATAGAAGAAAAGGTATAGGTGCAGCGCTTTGCAAAGCTATTTTAAATTGGTTTATTAACAGAAATATAACATGTATTGAAGCTGATATTTACTCAAATAATACTGCATCTTTGGAAATGTTTAAATCTTTAGGTTTTAAGGAAATTGCAAAAAAGCTTAGATTAATAATTAAGGATGAATCTAAATCCTAGTTAAAAACATTTTTTATTTCATATCCATTGTTATAAATGTTATTTTCCTAATTTTTAGATTTCTACCAACTTACATAATAAATTATGCATGTTTCACATAAATTTTGAGGGGGTTTACAGTTTCTTTTCCAAAATAAATAATGATTTAAACATTCAAAAATAACAATTAAAAATTTTAATAGTTTTAAATTGAAAAAAGGTTTATTCCAGCAAATTTTTTATGGCGCCGGGAGTGGGATTTGAACCCACGAGGCCCTAAAAGGGCCACAGGCTTTCAAGCCTGTATCTCCAGGCTTAGGCTTTTAACTGCCCCGTACCAGGCTCGGGAATCCCGGCTCATAAAAAATTAAGTTAATGGAAAAATTTAAAGTTTTAATAATTAATTTTAAAAAAATAAGCTTAATTATTTTATTTGCTTTTCCATAGTTTAGGATAGGTTCCAGGCCGCATTATAACTCTTTTAATTTCAACAGCTAATCCTTTATTTAATTCTAAAATTTGTTCTGTTGAAAGCAACGCATTTCCTAAAGCTACAGCTTCATTTTTTAAAGTGAATATTGCAACCATTTGCTTTGGTTGAATATTAGAATCCAATTTTGCTATTCCTGGAATAGTTAAATAGGCTCCATGACATATAGCATCTACAGCTGAATCTTTAATATAGATTTTTGGAATGTATTCAAAGCATTCTTCAATTGGACGAACAACTTTTCTTAATTTTTCTTCATTACCAAAATTTTTATATTCCATAGCAGCTTCAAAAACTTGATGAAGAGTATAATTTTTCTCGTTTTCAGTAAATGGACCCGTTCTAATTCTTCTAAGCTCTCTCATATGAGCGCCAACTTTTAATGCTTCACCTATGTCAAAACAAAGTTTTCTTATATATGTTCCTGCTTGACAAGAAACTTTAAATAAAACTTTACGATCTTCAATTTCAAGAACTTCAATATTATATATTTTTCTTTTTCGAACTTCTCGTTTTACTGAAGCTCTTAAAGGCGGTTTTTGATATATTTCTCCAGTAAACTCTTTTAAAATGTTAATAATTTTTTCTTCTGGTACATCACCATGCAATTGCATTAAGCATATATATTCCTTACCTGAATGAAGAAAAACCTGTAAAGCTTTTGTGGCATCTTCTAAAGCTATTGGAAGGACACCGGTCACTTTTGGGTTTCCTCAGCTTAAGCTTCTAAGGTCCCGCCGTGACCGGCTCGCTTTACATTTAATATTTTTTTTACCCAAGCTGCTACTTCATGGCTTGATGGGCCTGGAGGCTTATCTAAATTTATCGCTCCAAAATTTATATAATCTTGTATCGATCTATGTTCTGGAGGACAACCATAGCTAAAATCTGTTTCGCAATCCTCTCTTGTTATTATTTCTCTTTTTACCATCCATGGTGGAGCATCCAATTTTTAAACCTCTTAACTTTTTGTTAATTAAAAATTTGAATAAAATAATGGAAATAGATAATAATAAACTATTAGAAAAGCTTTTTAATAGGTAAGCTTAATATTATTTTGAATGTTTATGCCAACAGCAATTAAAATTGTTGCCTTTAAATATATTTTTTAAAATGGGTAAAATTAAAACTTTTCTTTTTGGGTGAATTTTCTTGAAAAATACGTTGGAAAATTTTAGAGAATTTAAAATTATTTTAAAGTTTTTTGAAACTGAAGAAATTTATAGAAGATATTTTTTTATGAATATGTTTGATGGAGCTTTAACAACTCTTGGAATAATTATAGGCGCTTATTTTTCAGGAGCATATTTAAAAACAATTATTGGGGCTGCTTTAGGAGCTGGGATTGCAATGGGTTTATCTGGGTTTTCAGGCGCCTATATAACTGAAAGAGCAGAAAAACTTAAAAAGTTTAATGAATTAAAAAAAGCGATGTTAACTGACTTAACTAATTCTCTTCATGAAAAATCAATTAATTTAACAGCTTTATTCGCTGCAATTGTGGATGGTTTTTCTCCAGTATTGGCAGTTGCATTTTCAATAACACCTTTTATTTTAACTCTTTATGGTTTAATTTTATTTAATGAAGCTTTCTATTTTTCAATAGCGATTGCTATAGGATTGCTTTTTATAATGGGTGTTTTTCTTGGTAAAATTTCAAAGGAAAAACTTATTTTATCAGGAATTAGAATGATGCTTATAGGTGTGGCAACAGCTTTTTTAATTACCATTTTTAGTTTGGTGATCCGTTAAAATGAATAAAGAAAATAAAGTTTTAATAAAAAAGCTTGTTTTAGATGTTTTAAAACCTAGAGAACCACCGATTTATGAGTTAGCAGCTAAATTAAGCGGTTGCCAAGGCGTTTCTGAAGTTAATATTTTACTAGCTGAAATTGATCAGACTACTGAAAGCATAAAGGTTTCGGTTATTGGTGATGATATTGATATTAACTCTATAAAAAAATGCGTGGAGGAATATGGTGCAAGTATTCATAGCATTGATGAAGTTACAGTAGCTAGGAGGAGAGGGTAGCCTCCTTATTTGATTGTAATGCTTTAAGCACCGCTTCATCAGAGGCTCCTTTTTTAATTTTTATTTTTTCTTCAGTTGGCTTTAAATGTTTTATGTTAGCCCTTCTTCTTTTAACACCAGTTAAAGATTTTGGTCCAGTAATTAAAACAAAATTTTTATCTATAACATCTACTATAACACATTTTTTTCCTTTTTCTCTTCCAGCTGTTTTTATGCATATGCGACCTATTTCCATAGCAGTCATTTATTTTTTCCCTCCTTAAGATAGCTTTTTATATTTTTAATGATTTTCTCAAGGATTTTTATTGTTTCCTCCTTACCAAATAAGCTTGTATCTATTATTAAATCATAAATTGATAGATCATCAATGTTTATTCCATAGTATTCTTTATATCTTTTTCTTTCTGAAGATTCTCTAGTTAAAGTTTCTTTTTCAGCCTTTTCTAATGTTAATCCATCTCTTTTCGAAATTCTTTCTATTCGATCTTTTTTAGATGCAGCTATATAAATTTTAAAGCCTTTATTTGCTATAATCCATGGAGTTAATTGACCTTCTAAAACAACATTTCCAATTTCAGCTTCTTTTCTCGTTCTTTCATCAATAGCTAAATCTATGGATTTATCTATTTCAGAAAGTTTAGACAGCTCTTCTATTGAAAAACCCTTTTCACGTGCTACTTCTCTAAACATTTCTCCAGCTGAAACATATCTTAAATTAAATATTTCCGCTAAGGCTTTAGCGCATGTAGATTTTCCTGTACCATGTAAACCACTTATAGCAATTATCAATTTAATTTACCTTTTAATCTTCAGGGTTAACTCCTAACACTCTTGATAAAGGAAGGCTTATTCCAAAAGAGCAAATAATATACCATGAAAAAAAAGATAGTTTAAAGGCTTTATAGGTTTCATCTAAAGCGCCAGTTAAAAGATATGGAATTGAAAAGGGAGATAATGCTACAGGTTGAGATCCATAAAATCTGCTTAAAATCATAAATACAAGCCAGAAAGGTATAAGAAATAAAAGGCTTATTTTCATTCTATCCCACATCATTTTTCCTTGAAGACTCATTATAGCCTGCTGTTTTTTCATTACTTTAGCCATCAACTGTTTATTTTTGGTTTTTTTAGCCTCTTCAAACTCTTTTCTCCAGGCATTAACCTCTTTCATTATAGCTTTCATTCTTTTAATATCAACTAAAAATCTATTGGATAAATTTGTTATTAAAGATAATATGGCGGCAACTCCTAAAATTAACAATGTTGAACTTGGAATTAAAGCGTAAGGTTCTAAACTTTTCATTATTTGCTTAAACAATTCATCAATTAATGCTACCATTTTTTCACCTCCTATTTTTTACCCATTAAAGCACTTAAAGCAGGATACATCTCAAGCATTTTTTCTCTTGTTAAAATTTCATAATACTGCTCTAAAATTCCAACCATTAATAATATTCCTACACCTGAACCGAAAGCTCCAAAAAAGTCAGCTGTAACTGCTATAAGACCTATAAGAAGACCTCCAAGCACAGTCACAGCAGGAATATATCTTTCAAAGATTTTCTGTATAGGGATGGGAGACCGTCTAAACCCTCCTATTTGCATTCCAGAATCTAAAAGTTGTTTTGCCACAGACTTAGCATCCATTCCAGCTACTTCAACCCATGTTACAGCAAAAAAGATGCATGTAGCAATCATTAAAATTATATTTATAATAGCTCTTACAGGATCATTTGCAACTTCGCTTAAGTTTTTTGGAGAAATTATATAGTATACTAATCCACCACTAGGTTGATATCTACCTTCTTTAATTTCAAAGGTTCCAAGAAGATTTAACCAAAAGTTAGAATTTGAAGAATTATATCTGGACCATAAAATTTGAGAAATAAAATATATGTTTCCAAATAAAGCTGAAGCAAAAATAACTGGAATATTGGAAACATAAAGAAGTTTTATTGGGTATCTACCTCTAAATCCTCTATATTTAGCATATGATACAGGAACTTCAACTCTTAATCCATTTAAATAAATCACTATTATAAAAATGATTATTGTTATTATAAAACCAACCATATCAGGTAAACCTTCAGGTCTATAAAAAGCTTTTGAAACTTCACTTAAGTTTTTAAGCGATTGAGCAAAAGCAACTAAAGCTCCTAAATATTTTCCATCAGCCATAGGTCCAAGCGGAGCAACGCTATCCCACCAAATAGTTTGAGCAACACCTGCAGCTATGAAGAGGCTTATACCGCTTCCGAAACCCCAACCCTTTTGTAAAAGCTCATCCATAAGCATTATAACGATTCCTGCAGCTAATAATTGAATAAGAATTATAGCTTGAACTTGAGGTTTAAGAGTGCCATAAGCTCCACCTATTAAATAAGCTAAAGCTTCAAAAATAGTCATAAAAACTGCTAAAACTTTGCTTGCACTTGTAAAAAGCGCTCTATCAGATGGATTTGTTAAATCAACATCTATCATTTTTGATCCAGCAAGAATTTGAAGAATTAATCCTGCAGTAACTATTGGGCCTATTCCAAGCTCCATTAATGTTCCTCTATGAGAAGCAAAAATTATTCTTAAGGCTCCGAATGGATCTTGAGCTCCTCCTTTTCCAATTCCATATAATGGAATTTCAGACATAATAAAATATATAATTAAAACTAAGCCTGTCCAAAATAATCTTTCATTAAAAGAAACTTTCTTTTTTGGAGGTGAAATATCCGGGAAAAACCTTGCTAAAGGCTTAAATAACTCTATAAATCTAACCATGCAAAGTTTCTACTCCTTTGGTTTCACTTAATAAAATTACTTTTCCTCCAGCTTCCTCAATTTTCTTTTTAGCTAGTTTAGAGCATTCCTCAACAATTACTTCTATGGGTTTTGTAATAACTCCTTCTCCAAGAAGCTTTTTAAAACCCATTTGAGCTAAGTTAACTTGATTGAGTTGAGTTAATTTAGTTTTTAACAGCTCCTCTAATTCGTTAATATTTATAGCATTTTCCTTCTTTTTTCTTTTTAAATTTAAACTTTTAAAACCTTTTTTACCAATTTCATCTTTAGCATATTTAATCATATAAGTCCATTTATGGTTAAGTCTTCCAGCTTTTCCAAAACCTCCTCTCATTCCACTTTTTCGATGTTGACCAGAAACACCCCAACCGCAGGTTCTTGAACCCCTCATTTTCCTAGTTTTCTTTTTACCCATTAAATGAAACCCCCGCTTGTTAAAATTTAAACTTGCTTCTTTACTTTTTCAATTAACTCTTCATTATTTTTCTTTAATTCAATTAATAAAACTCCATTTTTAAGATTTAATGAAATAGGTGTGGATTCAACAGGTTTTGGCAAATCTAAAGCTTTATAATGTTGAACGTTTTCATTTTTAGAAATTATTATTAATGTTTTTCCTTGAATTTTTATTTCTAAATCTTCTTTTTTAACTCCTTGAACCTCTGTTACAACAATAATTTCATATTCCTTCTCTATAATATCTGTTAAAGATTCAAATTCTCCTTGAAATCTTTTAATACTCATTTTAAAGCAGCTTCCCTTAAATTCATATATAGGAAGCTTTTCTTTAACTCCAAAATAAAAGTTTCTAGATTTATCTGAAAGATATCTATTATTAAATTCATCTTTCCAAGGCAAATATTTTCTTTTTCTTTTAAACTCTTCATCCAAGATTTTCGCCTTCCTATAAAATGACTTAGAATAGTGAAAAATATATAAATAGTTTTGGGCAAATTAAATTAATCAAACCATTCTGGCTATAAGATTATTTATTTCTTTCCCTCTATATCCTAATTCGCCACCGATTTTAAAAGGTTTTTTTATGCTTCCTTTAAAACCTTTTGAAGGTGAATTTAATCTAAAAGGTAAATTTAATTCATGCAGTTTTTTTAAAGAAACTTCACCATTAAATATTGCTTTTGCTAAATCCTTAATTGAATTAAACCCAAATTTCTCTTTAATTTTTTCATCAGTTAATTTTTCACCATTTATTGTTTTTCCTCTTTTGCTTAAAAGTAAATAAATTGATTCTTCAGTTGCTTCTCCCCATGTAATTAAATCTTTAACTTTTTCAAGCATTCCTTTAATGCTTGGAGTTTCATAAAAAATCATAGCATTATGTTTTTTAAGCAACTTTAAAAGTTTTAAAGTTGTTTTAATTTCTGGATGGGCTCTAGGCATTCCTCTGATTCTAACAGCAATTAAACATTTTCCAGTTGCAGTTTCAGTAAGGCTCATTTTTTCACCTTACCCAATCTTTTGAAGTAACAATTTTATAGGTGTTTTTTAAAGCATCATAAACTGCAAATGCTGTGGATGGAATTGTGCTTGTTGAACCAAAAGTTCTTGTCCAGCAGTCTTTAACTCCAGCAAGCCTTAAAATTGTTTTAACGGTTTCTCCAGCAACAAGACCTAATCCTCTAGGTCCAGGAATTATTTGAACAGTTACACTTCCACATTTACCTTCTACCTTAAATGGAAGTGAATGAGGAATATCACATCCACATTCCCAGCTTCCGCATCCTCTTCTAATAGGTGTTATATTTAATTTTGCTTCAGCTGCAGCTTTTTCTATAGCTGCTCTCACCTGCTTCGCTTTACCAGTTCCAACTCCTATAAATCCATCTTCATTACCCACAGCTACAACAGCTCTAAACCTTGTTTTTTCACCAGCATCAGTTTGTTTTTGAACAAGCCCTATACCCAAAACTTCTTGTTGAAGATTAGGAAGAAGAGCATCAACTATTTCAGGCTCTTTAATTTTTAATCCTTGCGATAAAATATCTTGAATTGAAACTATTTGACCTGAAAGAACCATTTCTCCAAGTTTTGTTTTAGGAACCCATTTAACTTTAGATTCAGTTTTTTCCATTTGCTTTTTACCTCTTTCTAATTAAATTATGCAGTTTTATGTATTCTTTAAGGTGGGCAGAATCTTTAAAGGCGCCTCCTTTAGCCATTAAATATAATTTGCGATAAACTTTTTTTGTAATAAGTTTTTTATCTCTAAGAATTTTAAGTTGCTTTCTAATTTTTCTAATTTTATTTACCCAAAGCTTCTTTTTAGATATTGAATGACCCTTAACATTTCCAGGAGTCCTTCTTTTTTTGGAGGCTTTTTTTCTACCTTTGCTAACTCCTTTAGCTTTAACTTTTTTAATTACTCCTTCATGAATAAGCTTTTTAATTTCTTCTCTAGTTATAGCTGATTCTACTTTATCTATTTGTTCAGGGTCAATTTTAATTCTTGTTTCACCTGATTTTAATATTGATGCTGCAAGACGCTTTTGAGTTTTTAAACTCATTCAGTTTTCTCCTCTTTTTCTTCTTCAACTTTTTTATTGAGAACTTTTAAACCTAACTCTTTGGCTTTCTCAAGGATTTGAAGCTTCTTTTTTTCTCCTACAGTATGAGCTATTACAATCGCTTGAGTTTCTTTATTTATTTTTTCTAAATCCTTGATTGTATAGACAATTACTGGTTTATATCCTGAAGGATGAAGATTTTTCAATTCTTTTTTGTTTCCATATCCTATTGAAACAAGTTTAGGCCAACCTTTTATTTTTCTTCGCATTCGACTAGATTTACCTTTAGGTTTTCTCCAGTTTGGTTTAACTCTTATATATCGCCAGCTTTCTTGCCTTTTAAACGTAGGTTTCTTAAGGTTTACCATGCTCCAAGCCTTCCTTTTTTTCATAAATATAAATTCCATCTAGAAAAACTCTAGGATCTTTCTTTTTAATTTTTGTAGCTTGCTCTATATTGCTTGCGGTTTGACTAACTTCTTTTAAATTTAATCCTTGAACAATTATATCGTCTCCTTTAACTTCAACTTTTACATTTCCAACAATTTTAGCTATTCTAGGAGATTTTTCACCTATGAAGTTTTCTATAATTACTTTTTTTTCTTTTTCATTTATTTTAACTGTTACTGGAAAGTGGGAATATACAATTTTAAGTTTATAAGTAAACCCTTTTGTTACACCCTTAATTAAATTTTTAATAAGAGATGAAACTGTACCAACTATAGCTATTTCTTTTGTTTTAGGCCAATAAGCATAAACAACTATTTCTTTATTGTTTCTTAATTCAACTTTAACAGGTGCATGAGAAAAATCCTCTGATAATTTTCCCAGCGGACCAGAAACTTCTATTAGATTATTTTTTACTGTAACATTTACATTTTCTGGAATTGGAATAACCCTTTCTTCAATTTCAATTTCTTCCATAATTTAACCCCTTTTCCATTTAATTATATTTTTTAAATCCAAGTTGTTCAGCTACTTCTCTAAAACATTGCCTACAAAGATATAAACCATATTTCCTAATTACTGGACCATATTGACCGCATCTTCTGCAAGGTCTGCTTCCTTTTCCAAATTTTCTTTCTTTTTTTGGTTTATGCTTCATTAAGGTTTCCCCTTTTTTAATCTTCAGTTATTTCCACTCCAAAAGTTGATTTAATAAATTGAATAGCTTCCTCCTTAGAAATTAAATGTTTCTTTCCAATTTTAGATCTTTTTATATTTTTTCTTTTTACTCTGAATCCTGGTCTTTCCAAGCTAACGCATACGTCCATTCCTATCATTCCAAGTTTTGGATCATATTTTACACCAGGGATATCTATATGCTCTTTTATTCCAAAAGAAAAGTTTCCATAATTGTCAAAACTTGATTTTTTAAGTTTATTTCCAACAGCCTCTAAAGCTTTCTTTAAAAATGAAGTGGCAGCTTCCTTTCTTAAAGTAACCATGCAAGCAATAGGCTCTCCCTTTCTAATACCGAAATCTTTAATTGTTCTTTTAGCTTTTCTAACGCAAGGTTTTTGACCTGTTAAATTAGATAAAATTTTAATAGCTTTTTCTAATGGTTCTCCGGATTTTCCAACGCATACATTAACTGAAACTTTCTCTATTCTTATTTTCCTCATCGGATTTTCTTCTTTAGTTAAAATTTCACTTATTGAAGTCAATTTTTTATTTTCACTCCTTTTTCCACTTAAATTATTATATTAGCTACGTTAGCTATTCTAGGCCATCTTTCAGCTGCTTCTTTAGCTACAGGTCCTTTAATTTCGCTTCCTTTAAATTCTCCTTCAGCAGTCATTAATACAGCAGCATTATCTTCAAATTGAAGCCAAGTTCCATCCTTTCTTCTATAAGGTTTCCTTTGCCTTATTATTATAGCTGGAAAAACTTGACCTTTAAGTTCTGGAGTGCCTTTAACTACTGTTACTCGAACCATATCTCCAACACATGCGGCAGGTAACCTTCTAAGTCGAGATTTATAACCGCTTACTGAAATTAACTTTAAAATTTTAGCTCCTGTATTATCAGCGCAAACTAATCTTGCACCTGCAACTAAACCTCTAGATATGCGAGGCCTATACTCCACTACACCTTTAGCGCTTACAGCTCTGGTTTTTGGACCGGGCATTTAGGTTTTCACCATTAAAAATAAATTTAAAGGTTAAATTTTAAGCTAGCGTTTTTCAATTTTTTCAACAACAACAAAAGATATATTTTTGCTTATTGGTCTGCATTCAGCTATTTTTACAATATCTCCTTGTTTAGCTTCAATGCAAGGTGGATTATGCGCTAAAATTTTACTATGACGTTTTTCATATCGCATATACTTTTTTATATAATGAAGATAATCTCTTTTTACAACAATAGAGCGACTCATTTTATCGCTAGCTACAACTCCAACCATTATTTTTCCTCTAACTTTTAAATTACCATGAAATGGACATTTAGGATCATTACAAGTTTTTTTTGGGGGAGAAACATTTAAACCTATATTTTTTGTTACCAACGTTTCAACCTCGCTTTTAATCTATTTTCAGGTCTTCCAACTAAAATTTTTCCATCAACCTCAACTATTTTACCATTTGGTAAGAAAAAATGAAAAATGGATATATCCTTAGGGATAATTCTTATTTTATTTTCTGATTGAATGCTTAAAGTATTTTTCGTTTCATCTATTATAAATCCTTCAAATCCTTTAAGTTGAGGATTTTTACAATCAAATATTTTAACTTTTAATCCTATTAATTCATGTTTCACTAGATTTTCTGGAGTTATCTCCAAAACTTAACTCCTCCCTTTAGCTTCATTTTCAACAGTTAAAAGCCTTGCTATAGTTTTTTTAATTTCTCTTATTTTTGATGGATTTTCAATTGCTCCTCCAGCTTTGCTCATGGTTTTTAATCGCATTAACTCAACTTTAAGCTCCTCTATCTTTTTTAATCGTTCCTCAGAGCTCATCGCTCTTATTTCCTTTATTCTTAAAATTGCCATTTTAGTTGCCCTCCTGTTTAGGTTTTATCATAGGTTTATCTGGAAACTTTGCATCTGGAGGTAAAATCCTAACTTTAACTCCATAAAGCCCAGGTTTTAATTGAACATATGTAACGGCTGTTCTTAATTGCTTTAAAACAGGATCACCACATTTAGGCATATATCCTGCACTATATTTTTCATGCCTTGCTCTTTCAGTAGTTAATTTTCCACCAATAATTATTTCAGCACCTAAAGCTCCCGCATCCATTATTCTTTGAAGTGCCCAATAAACAGCCCTTCTAAAATGAATTCCCTTTTGAAGTGCAGAAACTATTTGAGAAGCAATAACATGAGGATTAAGTTCGGGATTTTCAACTGTTGCAACAGATATTTGAGGATTTTCAATTCCAAACCTTTCCTCTAAAATTTTAGTTAAGTCTCTTATGCTTTGTCCACGCTTTCCAATAACTATCCCAGGTCTAGCCACATAGATTACTACTCGCGTTCCCAAAGGTGTTTTAGTTAATTCTGTTCCAACATAACCTGCTTTACTAAGTTCCCTAGCTAGAAACTCGTTTACTTCAGCTTTTTTTAGGTTTTCCTTAACGAAATATTTGTTTATGGACATTATTAAATTAACCTTCCGATTAGTTTTAAAGTTTATTTAATAGCATTAAGCATTATCCATTTAAATGTTTACCTTATAAAATTTGCTTTTTTTTATATAATTTAATTTACCGAAAAGATTAAAAATAAATAAAAAGGAGCTTTGAATCCTTTTAAAAATAAATCTTCTTTATTTATGTTTTAAATTTTATGAAACTTCATAACCAACCAATTCTATATGAGTTAAAGTTTCGAATTTTGGAGTGGCTCTTCCAAAGGCTCTTGGAATATATCTTTTGATTTTCCTTCCCCTTTGAGAGGCTGCATGAATAATAACCAAGTTTTCTGGGTTTAAACCTTTATATTCAGCATTTGCTTCAAGCTCATTCAATAATTTTAAAAGTTTATCAGCTACTTTAACAGGGTATCTTCCAGCATACCATTTTTCATTCATTCTTCTATGAGGAATTTCTTTTTTATATCTTTTAAATGGTATAGCTTTTCTTAATGCTTTTACCTCCTCTAAAAGGGTTTTAGCTTCATTCAATTTCATTCCTTTAATAGCTCTGCAAACTTCAGTTGCAGCTTTTGGAGATATTCTTAGTTCTCTTCCAGAACATTTAACTGTTTTATCCGGATCTAAATTTTGAATTGAATAACCCCATTTAGGCATTTAATTCACCATTAACTTTATTTTAATGGAACATACATGCTTGATCTTGAAGCGCCTATTCCTGGAGCGCCATGAACAACCCTTTTATTGGTTATAGCAAATTCTCCTAGATAATGACCTATCATTTCTGGTTTAATTTCTACAGGAACGAATTCTTTTCCATTATGAACTAAAATTGTAAGTCCAACCATTTCTGGAAGAATAATCATATCTCTGCAGTGAGTTTTAATGGGTTTGCTATTTTCTTTTGAAGATTGCTTAGCTTTCCTTATTTTAGTTAAAAGGATTTTTTGCTGTTCTGTTAATCCTCTGAGAAGCGAACGCCTTTGCCTAGCTGGAAGAAGCTTAATAAACTCATCCATAGACATTTGTTGAAGCTGAGTTAATGTATAACCTCTATATGTAAATTCACGAGGCATTTTAAATTTTTCCCCTTAAATGTAAATTTGCTATTCAGTCTTTTTAATTTTTCTTTAATTGTTAAGTTTTAGCTTCAGCTTCTCTTCCAGCTTTTTTACCTCTACCCGTTCTTCTAGCAGCTATTAATCCAACTTTTCTTCCTGGAGGTGCATGTCTAGAAACAGTTGTTGGTTTACCAGGATGCCTATGCCTTCCTCCACCAAATGGATGGGAAGCTGCTATCATTGCTTGCCCTCTTACTCTAGGATATTTTCTTCCTCTTGAAGCCATTAAAGCTGCTTTGGCACCTGCCTTTAAAAATGGTTTCTCCATTCGTCCAGCTCCAGCAACAACCCCTATCATAGCTCTGCAAGCATCATTTAAATATATTGTTTTTCCTGAAGGGAGCTTTAATTCTGTTCCTAAAGGTGTATGGGAAACAACAGTAGCGTAAGCTCCAGAAGCTTTAACGAGTTTTCCTCCATCTCCTGGAAGAAGTTCAACATTACATACAAGGGTTCCTTCAGGAATTTTCCCTAAAGGAAGAATGTTTCCAATTTTTATCTCTGCAGCTGTCCCTCTTGAAATCTCTTGGTTTACGCTTAACCCTTCAGGAGCTGGAATATAACATTCTTCTCCATCATTAAATTTTAGGTAGGCTAGTGGAGCACCTCTTCCAGGATCATGCACAAGATCCACTACAACACCTTTAATTAAACTTTTAGTTTCTTCCTCTTTAAGAGTTGGAAAAACAGCTTCGCTAACTCTTTTATGGGTTAATGCTCTAAAGACTGAACCCCCTCGACCTCTTCTTTGAACTAAAATTCTTTTACCCAATTATTGAAACCTCTAGTAGAAAAATAAGGTAAATAGGGTTATTTTTATATGTTTCGTTTTTAAATTAATTTTATCGAGTAAAAAATGCATTTAAATAATTTTTCTAAATTAAATGAGATAGATAAGTTTGGAATGATAAATTTTATAGAGGAGGCCCCTAACTATTTACGTTTAACTTTAAATTCAATTAAAACTGAATGGAATTCTTTAAATTTAAAGAAATATGAGGGTTTAGAAATTAATAATATTGTTATTTCAGGTGTAGGAGGTTCAGCTATAAGTGGAGATATAATTATTGATTGGATTTGGGAAAAAAGTTTAATTCCAATAATAGTTAATAGAGATTATAGATTGCCTCGATTTGCTGGAGAAAAAACATTGGTTATAGCTGTTAGTTACTCTGGAGATACATTTGAGACTTTAACTCAATTTTATGAAGCTTATAAAAGAAAATGTATTTTATTTAGTGTTTCTTCTGGAGGAAAATTAAAAGAAATCTCTGAAAAACTTAATATTCCTTTTTTAAAAGTTAAGGAAGGTTTACCGCCTCGTGCAGCTTTACCATGTTTGCTTCCAGCTATAGCATATATTTTATCGAAATTTGAATTTTCAATTTCTCTTTCTGAATTAGAAGCTGCTGCAAATAAAATGGATGAAATAAAAAAAGAATGCAAGTTTTCTCGTAAACTTGAAGAAAACCTAGCTAAAAAAATGGCTTTAAACATTATTGGAAAATACCCTGTTATTTATGCTTTCGCAAATATGAGTAGTGTAGCCAGAAGAATAAAAGATCAAATTAATGAAAATAGCAAAACACCAGCTAAATTCGAATTTTTACCTGAAGCATGCCATAATGAAATTGAAGGTATTCACTCTTTAGAAAAAGAAAATTTCTGTTTTCTTTTTGTTGAGGGGCAAGAAAAAATGGAAGAAGAAATAATTAAAGCATTTAAAGAAGTTTTAAGAGAAAATGGTTTTATTAATATTTATGATGTACCAGTTAAAGGAGAGAAAAAAATAGAAAAAATTCTTTCATCAATTTATTTTGGAGATTTCCTATCCTTTTATTTATCTTTAGCATCTAAAATTGATCCAACAATTACAAGAAATATTCAAAAATATAAAAAGAGAATAAGCGAAGAAGCTTATAAACTAACAAATTTTTTTACACATTCTATCCTTTAGTTACACCAAGTGGAATAAGCCTAGCTACTTTATAGGCTATTCCAATTTTATGGCTTACCTCAGCTACTCTATCAACATCCTTATAGGCGTCTGGAGCTTCTTCGCTTACAACAGCCATACTAGCTGCTTTAATTAATATTCCTTGATTTTCAAGTTTTTGTTTGACTTCGCTTCCCCAAAATCTTTTTTTGGCTGCAGCTCTACTTAAAACTCTTCCAGCTCCATGTGCAGTTGAGCCAAAGCTTAACTCCATAGCCTTCTTAGAACCAACTAAAACCCAAGAGCTTGTTCCCATACTTCCCGGAATTATAACTGGTTGTCCTATGCTTCTATATTTTGCCGGTACATCTTTATGTTCCGGTGGAAAAGCTCTTGTCGCACCTTTTCTATGTACACAAACAATTCTTCTTACTCCATCAATAATATGTTCTTCTTTTTTAGCTATATTATGGGCTACATCATATATTAAATGCATTTCTAAAGCTTCAGCAGATTTATTAAAAACCTTTTCAAAAACCTGCCTAGTCCAATGAGTTATCATTTGTCTATTAGCCCAAGCAAAGTTGCATGCAGCAGCCATAGCAGGTAAATAATCTTCTGCTTCACGACTTTTTAATGGAGCACAAGCTAATTCCCTATCAGGAAGCTTTATATTATATTTATGAACAGCTTTCTCCATAACCTTTAAGTAATCATCACATATTTGATGACCAAACCCTCTGCTACCAGTGTGAACTAAAACCATTATTTGCCCTTCTTCTTCAATACCAAAGCTTTTCGCTATGGTTTTGTTAAAAATTTTATCTACAGCTTCTATCTCTAAAAAGTGGTTTCCGCTTCCTAAACTTCCAAGTTGAGGGTAACCTCTGTTTTTAGCTGTAGAACTAACCTTGCTTGGATCAGCATTACTCATGCACCCATTTTCCTCGCAATTTTCAGCATCTTCAGGCCAACCATAACCAGCTTCAATAGCCCAGTTAACACCTTCAGAAGCTACTTTATCAAGTTCAGAAAGAGTAACTTTAAGTTTTCCACGACTTCCCAAACCTGAAGGAATATAATTAAATAGCATATCAAGCAACTTTGGTAAAACAGGTTTAACATCATCAATTTTTAGGTTGGTTCTAATTAATCTAACGCCACAATTTATATCATAACCAACGCCTCCAGGACTTACGACACCTTCTTCATAATCTGTGGCTGCTACACCACCTATTGGAAAACCATATCCTTCATGTCCATCAGGTAAAGTAATCGACCATTTATAAATTCCTGGTAAATGAGCTACATTAGCACATTGCTCAATAGTTAAGTCCATCTTCATTTTTTCAAGCAAAACTTCATCGCTATAGATTCTTCCTGGAACTCGCATTCCAGGCTTATAGGAAGTTGGAATTTCCCAAATACATTCATTCACTTTTATTAATGGAACGTGTTCAGATGTTTTTCCAGACATATTTTTCTCCTACCTAGATAAATAATTAAATCATACAATAATAGTGTTATAAATCTAAAATAAACTTTACGATAAATTTTCCAGCTTCTTTAGAAATGTTCATTTGATGATAAGTTACAGCTTTAACCTCTGTTTTAGATAAATGTTTATCTTTATTAAATGTTTCTCCAAAGACTTCAGCTTCTAAAAGAAAAGCTCCATTTTTCCGCTTGATCTTTTTTACATTAAAGCTTGAATAAAGCTTTAATTCTATTTCAAATTTTAAAAGCAAAGCTTCAAGCCAATTATGAAGAAGCGCAATTTCATCTTCTCCTTCTACAATAATTTCATCCCTTAACTTAGGCTCAATCAATTTTGTATCCGTCATAACTTCAAACATAGCTAATCCAGCATTACTAAAAGCTTCTTCTAAAGTTTCACCATAAGCCGCTATATAGGCATCACCCATATGTTCTAAAAACTCAAATTTTTTATCAAGCATAAATGCACCTTCCTCTTTAATGTAAAATAAATTATTTAAGCAAGTTTTTATTAATTTTAATGTTAGATTCCTGTTTTATTTATGCCGGGATGGCCGAGCGGACTAACCTTAAAGAAAAATAGGGTTTAAAGGCGCAGGCCTTGAGTAAATGAATGAAAGCCTGTGGCCCTTTTAGGGCCTCGTGGGTTCAAATCCCACTCCCGGCGCCATAAAAATTTACTGCAAAATTGAATTATACCGCATAAATATGTAAAAAATGATTTTTAACTTAATGTTTCTTGATCTAACCATTTAATATAGTTTTTATAGCCTCCTATAATTGGTAAAGCTATTATCTCAGGAGTTTCATAACTATGAATTAACTTTACTTCATTAATTAACTCATTTAATAATGATGTTTTAGATTTTATTAATAGCAAAGCTTCTTTAGATTCTTCTATTTTATTTTTCCACCAGTAAAAACTTTCGATTTGAGGTAAAATATTAATGCAAGCAGCTAATCTTTTAGAAAGCAATGCTTTAGCTATTTTTCTAGCTTCTTCAAGGTTTTGACATGTTATAAAAACAATTATATACATTGCTTTATCAACTTTTAAATTGTTATTTCAACTTTAATTTCAGATTCTTCTGTTAAGGGTTTAATTTCAATTTCATTTATAAAGCATACTTGCGCGATTAAATCAAGATGCTTATTTAAAGCTTCTTTAAATTCCTCTTTAATGTAAACAACTGCTTTCTTTAATTGAGTTTTTAATGAAACCTTTTTTTCAGCTTTTAATTTTCTAATTAACGCTATAACCTTTATGATTATATCGCCAATTTTTTCATCTTCAATTGAAATTAAATTTTTATTTGATGTTGGCCATTTTGTTAAATGAATGCTTTTTTCTCCATTAACCATTGGTTTAATTAATTGATAAATGCTTTCAGTTATATGGGGGCATATAGGAGCTAATAATTGAATTATACGATATAGAGTGTAAAGCAAACAATATTGAGCTGCTTCTTTGCTTGATTTATCTTTAGCAAGGTGAAGACGCGGTTTTACAGCTTCTAAATAATGATCGCAAAATAAATGCCAGGTAAAGTTTCTTATAGCGTCTATAGCCACGTTAAATTGAAAGTTTTCTAAAGCTTCAGTTACATCTTCAGTAAGTTTTTCTAATTTTGAAAGCAACCATTTATCAAGAGTTTCAAGTTTATAGGTTTTATTCTCTATTTTAAAGTTATTATTATTTTCTAAATTCATTAAAATAAATCTTGAAGCATTCCAAAGCTTTGTTAAAAATCTTTTTGAATATTCAACATCACTCCATCTAAAGGGAATATCATATCCTGTTGATCCTCCACCTGCAGCCCATTGTCTAAGCGCATCAGCTCCATACTTTTCTATAACAACACTGGCTTCAACATAATTTCCATAAGATTTATGCATCATTCGTCCATCTGATCCTCTTACCATTCCATTAATCAAAACTGTTTTATAAGGTGCGATACCAAATAATGCTAAATGCTTAACCATAAGATAATAATCCCAAGTTCTAATTATATCTAAACCATTTGGTTGAAGATCGGCTGGAAAAAGTTTTTTAAAGGTTTTAGGATTATCTGGCCAACCAGCATGAACTGCGCATGTAATTGATGAGTCCATCCATGTATCCATAACATCTGTCTCCCCAATAAACTCCTTTGAGCCACATTTAGGACATGAAGAAATTTTAGGTTTTTCAAATCTGGGATCTACAGGAAGCCATTCTTTTTTAGCAACAATTATTTCTCCGCATTTTGCACAATACCAAACAGGTATAGGTGTGGCAAATATTCTTTGCCTTGAAATAACCCAATCCCAATCTAAAGATAAAGCCCAATCAATCATTCTTTTTTTAGCGAAAGGTGGAATCCACTTAACTTTTTCAGTCCATTCAATCACTTCATTAGTCATTTCTCGAGTTTTCATAAACCATTGAGGTTTAGAAAGAATCTCCACAGGTGTATGGCATCTCCAGCATGTGCCAACACTTTGTCTTAAAGTTTCCTTTTTAACTATTAATCCTTCTTTTTCTAAATCTTCGATAATAGCTTTTTTACATTCTTGAATTGATAATCCAGCGTATTTTCCAGCTTTTTCATTCATCTTTCCATCTTCAGTTATAACTATGATTTGAGGTAAATTATGTCTTTTCTGCCATTTTACATCAGTTTTATCTCCATAAGTGCATATCATTACGATGCCTGTTCCAAATTTTGGATCCACTCCCTCATCAGAAATAACTTTAACTTTCCTGTTAAACAATGGAGTTTCAACAAATTTTCCTATCATTTTAAAGTATCTTTCATCATTTGGGTTAACAGCTACAGCTACGCAAGCTGGAAGGAGCTCAGGTCTAGTTGTAGCTATTAAAACATCTTTTTCAACTTCATCAATTAGTTTAAATCTAATGTAGTTTAAGATTGTTTCTCTTTCAACATATTCCACTTCAGCTTCAGCAATAGCGGTTTCACATCTAGGACACCAATTGACTGGATGCTCACCTCTATAAAGTTTACCCTTTTCATAAAGAAGAATAAATGAAAGTTGAGTAAGCTTGTAATATTGAGGATCCATAGTTTTATATTCTAAAGACCAATCTATTGAGTAGCCTATTTTTTTCATGACATTTTTCATATTATTAATGTATTCTAAGGTTAATTGAATGCAAAGCTCTCTAAATTTATCTATAGGAAGATCCTTTTTACTAACTTTAAATTTTGTTTCAGCTCGAACTTCTGTTGGAAGACCATGACAATCCCAACCTTGAGGAAAATGAACATTAAAACCTTTCATTCGTTTATATCTTGCTACAAAATCAAAATAACACCAATTTAAAGCATTACCCATATGGAATTCTCCGCTTGGGTATGGAGGAGGTGTGTCAATTGAATATGTTGGTTTAACCTCATTTTCAGGATCAAACCTGTAGATGCCCCATTCTTCCCAAAACTTTTGCCATTTAGGTTCATGCTCTTTAGGATTATAGGTTTTAGGCAACTCCAATTAAAAAGTCACCTAATTAAATTTACGTAAAAGCTTAAACAATTAAAATTAAGGAGCCTAAAAAATTTTATTTTGTTTTTGCTTAAACTTGAAAATAAAAGCTTAAAAGATAATAAGTGATTTAAGGGATTTTTCTAAAGCTAATAAACTGTAAGCTTTTAACTATAAACTCTATTATGAAGGAGCCAATAGTTAAAATCCCTAATATTAATGTAAACTCGCTAATTAATGTTGAAAAAATTAAGGTTAAAAACTGTTTTTCAACAGCTAAATCATAAACATAACTGTAGTAATTAAAAAACCAATGAAGCAAAATTGGAGCGTGAATTCCATAACGAATATAAACCAAACTAAAAATTAAACCTGCTAAAGATGCAGAAGAAACCTTTCCAATTTCCCATCCTGAACCTGCTAAGTAATGCGCTAAACCAAAAATAATTGATGTTAAAATAATTATTATCCATTCTCCAAGTTTTATTCCTTTAATCCATCCCTTCTCTTTAATACTATTCACTCCAATGAGTTGTTTGGTTTTATCTGGAAAAAGAAAAGCTAAACCCAAAATTTTTAAAAATAATGTTTTTGAAAAAGAAGAGCTCTTGATCGAATTTAAGCAATAAAGCATTGAAATTACACCTATAAAAGAAATTCTAAATCCAATCTCTTCAATTATGGGAGAGTATGCTAAGCTAAATAAAGCTTCATAAGGATTTTGAAATTGAATTGAACCTGTTGGAATTCCATGGCTTTCTTGAAGATTTTGAAGAAAAATTAATGCAATTAAAAGAGCGCTTGAAATTAAAGGCATTGAAGCTAACCAATTTTTAAAAAATAGTTTAGGATTTAAAATTGCTTTATGAAAAGGTACTTCAAGCTTCCATGAAACAATTAAACACAATAAATAAATTAAAAGCAAAATTACAAATATAGTTCCTAAATTTATTCTTATCGGAAACCAAAAATCTATAGCGAAAAAAATCATTAAAACTTTTACTTTGGAAGCTATTAAAGAAGATGTTTCTTTAGTTAAAAACATTAAAATAAAACCTAAAGGGATTGAAAAAAAGTATGTAGCAACAATAATTGTTATTACTGAACTTAAAGCTGCTTCCGCAATTTTTAAAATTATTTTTGAACCATTCAAGTTTTTTCTCTTCTTTTCTTCTTCAGCAAATTTCATATTTTTCTTTAACTAAACTTTCGCAAAATCGATCTATTTGAGATAATTCACTTTGAATTATTTCCTCAACTTGTTTCGAAATAGAATTAAAGCTAACATTGGATTCTAAAATTAATTGAGCTGAAGCTATTTTAGGTTGATCAATAGGTTGCCCTATTTCGCTTAAAAGCCATACATAAACCTCTTTTATTCCTGAGATTTCCTTATAGATTTTTTCAGCCATTTTATAGCTTAAAATATTATATATTTTCCCTATGTGACTTACAGGGTTTTTTCCAGCAGCTGCTTCTGAAGAAGTGGGTCTATTTAAAGGTATTATACCATTAACTCTATTTCCTCTTCCAACTTGACCGCAATCTCCATCATCAGCTGAAGTTCCAAGCACTGTAAGATACATTCCACCCATTCCTCTACCTTTTCTATCAAGTGTATTAAGGTTTATTGAAACTTTCATACTTGTTTTTGAATTTACAAATTCTTTAATTTCCTCTAGAATTTCATCTTTTTTCTTAAAGTAATCATATTCGCTTTCTATAAATCTATCTACAAAAGCCATAGCTATAGTTAATTGAAGAGTTCTATTTCTTCTTAAACCCATGATTTTAACGTCCTCTCCAGATTCAGGATGCTTCTTTTTAAAATCCTTAGAATTAAGAAATCTTTCAGTTTCATAAACAATTTTTTCAGTTTCAGTCATTGGGAAAAAGCCTACTGCTGCTGAAGTATCGTTAGCTCCTAAAACTTTTCCACCCCGTTTAAAAATATCTCTAAGCGCTTCTGAACCCCTTTTAAGCTCAACTTGATATTTTACATGCTGCTCTGGGTCTACAAATCTTAAATTTTTTCTAAACCATTCTTTTGCTGTTTTAATTACAATTTCATTTACTGGAATTTCTTCTTCATCAATTTTAAATGTTGCTCTATCACCAAAAACCATAAGCATAGGTTTTAAAACTTTTCCTCCACCAAATTTTCTTTCTACTTCACCAGCCACCAACAGTCCTTTATCAACATTATGATGCATTATGGCACCAAATTTTTTTAGATATTCTTTTGAGAGAGCTATAGAAATTTCATTGGCTATAGCATCGCAAATATAATCTGGATGACCAACTCCTTTTCTCTCGCAAATTTCTATTGGTTGTTCTTCTAAAGGAGTTTGTTTTAATTCAGTTATTACAATATTATTGTTCATGTTATTCATTTTAGATCACATGGAGTTTAATCAAAGTAAATTCTTATATTAATATTATTATGCTCATTTTATTCCTAAAGGAATAATGTTTTTAAATAACTTTCAACCAAATTAATTTTATGCTTCCATCACTTAAAGAAATAGAGCAAAAAAGAAAAAGCTTAGGTTTAAATCAAAAACAATTAGCTAAATTAGCTGGTGTAAGTCAATCCTTTATAGCTAAAATAGAATCTGGAAGAATTAATCCCTCATATGAAAAAACAAAAATGATTTTTGATGCTCTTGAAAGTTTAGAAAAACAAAGAGAAATAAAAGTTGAGCAAATAATGCATAGAGAAGTTGTAGGTATTAATAAAGAAGATTCGGTGGCTAAAGCAGCTCGTTTAATGAGTGAAACAGGTTATTCGCAACTTCCAGTTTTTAATGAAGAAAAAAAAGTTATAGGAAGCGTAACTGAAAAAACAATTCTTGATTTAATTGTTAAAGTTAAAGATCCAAAAGAACTTTCAAATCTTCCTATAGAAAAAATAATGGAACCTGCTTTTCCAATCATAGATGAAAAATCCCCAATAGATGCGGCTTCCTTTCTTTTACAATATTCACCAGCAGTTCTTGTAGTAAGCAAAGGTGAAGTAGTAGGTATAGTAACCAAGGCGGATTTACTTAAAACAATTCAAATTTAAACAATTCATTTTCTTTTTGAAGCTGCAACAATATTAATTATATCTCTATCCCTTAATATGTAATTTACTGGAAGCCTCAATCCTGTTCGCGCATCTATTCCATAAATTAATGTTTGAGCAAGCTCGCTATGAATTTGAGCAGCTAAATCCCTAAGCGTAGCATCTCTTGAAACTAAAAATGCATCAGGTAAAACATTTCCTTTTTTATCAGATAAATGCTCAGGATCTTCAACTGGATAAACAACATTCATTCCTAAAAGCTTAAATACGCTTAAATTTAAAGCAAATTGAACACCTGTTCCAATCCATTTTGAAAGGACCCTTTGTTGAACATAGTTTAAAGCCCATTTTTGCTCTTTTGTAAGCTTACTTTCATCTATAACTTTAAATGCTTCTTCTCCAGGAATATATTTTATAAAACCTTTTTGTTCCGCTCTACGCAAAGCTAATTCAGCATCACTGGAGCATGGAACCACAATCATATCCTTAAATTCCTCACTTAATTTTTTAAAGTTTTCTTCAGCCTGCGCGATATCCATTTTATTTGCAATTATTATTGTAGGTTTTGAAAACCATCTAAGCGCTTTAGCAAAATTTAAATAATCATTTTCACTCCAATTTTTTATTCCTTTATTTTTTAAATCTGAAGCTTCTAAAGCCTTAATTACATGGGTAAACTTAATTTTTAAACCAGCTAAAGCTTCAGCGATAGATTCAGCTAAGCTAACTCCTGATTTTTCAATTTGTTTAATTATTCTTTTTGAGCTTTTCTCTATTGTTTTAGCAAACCATCGAGTTAACTCTTCCTCAACATCATAAACATCTAAAATAGGATTTCCAAAACCAGGTTTAGTTAATCTTCCCTCGCTATCAACACTTCCAGAAGCATCAACCACATGAAGCAAAGCATCAGCTTGAGCTGCAACACTTAAAAAAGCTGTTCCTAAACCTTTTCCAAGCCAAGCACCTTTAATTAATCCAGGAAGATCGATTAATTCTATTGGAATAAAACGCCAACCATCAATACAAAAAGAATTTTGAGGATTATCTTTTACACCTAATTCTTTGCAAACACAAATGGTTTGAACATAAGCCCTACCTATATTAGGTTCTTTAGTTGTAAAGGGATATGTGGAAATTTCAGCGGAAAGCAAAGTAGCAGCATTAAAAAAAGTGGTTTTTCCAGTATTAGTTTTTCCAATTAAACCTATTTTAATCATAAGCCTTAAACCACATAAAATTAACTAATTGCTTAAATTTAAAAATTAATTTTTCTCTTTTAGTTTAAAAATAATAAAAATAAGTTATAATCCATAAAATAAAAAAATAAATGATTTAGTTTATAATGAAGATGAGGTATGCATGAATAAATTAGTATCCATTATTGGGACAAGACCTGAAATAATAAAGATGGCTCCATTAATACCACTATTAGATGAGAGATTTGAGCATAAAATTGTTTATACAGGACAGCATTACGATTATGAATTGAGCGAAATTTTCTTTAAGGAGCTTAATCTTAGAAAACCAGATTATAAAATAGAATACCACAGTAGTGGTAGTTATAATTTAGAGCAAAGTGAGTGCTGTTTCAAACCAATTATTTTTATGCTTAATGAGGTAAAATATGTATTAAATATTTATCATCCATCCTATTGCATAGTTTTGGGCGATACAAATTCTACCTTAGTTGGGGCTCTAGCTGCCTCTCAACTTAAAATCCCCATAATTCATATTGAAGCGGGTCTTAGAAGCTTTGATTTAAGTATGCCTGAAGAAAGAAATCGTATAGTTGTGGATCATCTTTCTTCGTTGCTTTTTGCTCCATCCATCTTAGCATTTAAACATCTTAAATGTGAGGGTTTAACTCAAGCTCATATCGTTGGAAATACAATAGTAGATATATGCATGCGTTTAAGTATTGAAGCTTCTAAACTAAAGGAGTTTGAGAAATATAATTTAAATGCTAAGGACTATCTATTGGTAACTATTCATAGGGAATATAATACACAAGAAGATGTTTTATTAAGGATTTTTAATGCATTGATGCAACTTTATGAAATTCAAATGATTTTACCATTGCATCCCAGAACAAAACAAAAGCTTATAGAGGCGGGAGCTTGGAATATAATAGTTAGTAAAGGTAAAACACATATTAAAATCATAAATCCCGTTGGATATTTGGAATTTTTATCTTTAATGCAAAATTCTAAAATGGTTTTAACTGATTCTGGAGGAGTTCAAGAAGAAGCAATAACACTTCATATACCATGTTTAACTTTAAGGGAAAATACTGAACGGTGGGAAACAATTTATCTTGAAGCAAATAGATTGGTGGGTACAAAACCTAAAAGAATAATAAATGAGGTAAGAAAAGCTTGGAATGATGAAGAATGGATTAAAAAAGTTGTTAATGTTAAAAATCCTTATGGAGATGGTCATGCTTCCGAAAAGATAGTATCGAAAATTAGCGAAGAATGTTTAGAGGGAATTTAAATTTTTAAAATCTTAATTGACTTCTTATTTTGGAGAAAATAATAAAAATGCTCTTATGGTTTTATCTTTTAATTTTTACTCTAGGATTAACATTATTTTCAATTTTCGCAAACAACCGTAGGTATAAATACTTACGGATGGCTTATGAAGTTTATAAAAATCGAGAAGAAAACTTTTTGGATTATGTTTTAATGGAGCTAACAGAGTTAGAGGAAACAACGATAAATAAAGAGATTAATCTCATGAAAAGAAGGGAAATTTTTTGGATTAGGATTTCACTCTTATCATATGGATTAATTATGGTTATATGTGCAACAATAATGATTTTATCTTTTTATAATTTATTAAATATTCCTAAATTTGTTTCATTCATTTTTTTATGTTTATTAATTTGTTCTTCATATATTAATTATAGAGGGTGGAGACATTTCAAATTTTCTAAAAGAAAAAAACTGTTTAAAAGGAGGAGGCATTAATGATTCCATTAATTTATGGATTAGCCCCAATTCATTTACCTTCATTTTTTTATTTGGATCTTATTGTAAGAGGAAAAGTTTTACCTAAAGGGCGTTATAAAGGTGAACCAATATCAATAGTGATCCCATGCCATAATGAGGGGGCTGTGATAGGAAATACTTTAAGAGCATTATTAAAATTTAAGAAAAGAATTAAAAATTTGGAGATAATAGTTATCGATGATGCTAGTACAGACAACACTTTTGAAGTTGCTTCATCAATTAAAGATGATTATGTTAAAATAAAAGTGTTTAAAAGGGAGGAGGGGGGAAAAGGAAAAAGCGAAGCTATAAACTTTGGAATTGAAAAAGCAACATATGATATAATATGTATTTTAGATGCTGATTCTAGACCGTATGCACGTTCTTTAGAGTATTTAGCTCCATATCTTAAAGGTAAACGTGTAGCTGCTGCCTGCGGGGTAATTAAAATAAGGAATAAAAACGTTAATTGGCTTACAAAGGTTGTTTCCCTCGAGTATAATATAGCAAATTATATTCAATGGAAAAAATCTATGATCGATTCTTATGTTCCATGGATGCCTGGAACAATAACATTAATCAAAAAGCATCTTGCTAAATTCCCTCTATCATTGGTTGAGGATGCTGAGCTAAGCGCAAAGCTTATTGAAAATGGTTACGTAATAATTGTTGATAAACGCGCTGTTGCATCTGAAATAGCACCTATAACTCTTAAAGCTTATTTAAGACAAAGAATAAGATGGGCTAGAGGAAATTGGCGCCTACTAAAGTACTATAAAAATAGAAAAATACTAATGAATTATTTTTTAACATTTTTTGAGCGTATACAACCAGCTCTAACAATTATAAGCTATTCAATATTTTGGTGGGCTCTTTATTTTAGGCATTATGCCATAGATTTTATGCTTTCCTCGCTTTGGGTTTTTACATTAATCGTTACTTTCTTACTTTATAGACAAGCTGCAAAAGAATTTAATGAAAAATACAGCATTAAAACTTATCTCATTTACTTTTTTGTTTCTTCATTTTTATATCTTATTATATGGTTAAGAAGTTTATTCCCTATAAAAGGTTGGTATAAAACTGAAAGATATAGAGATTATCATTAATCTCTATATCTTTCAGTAATTAATCCAATTTACTTAATGGTTAAATTAGTTAAGTTAACAACATACAATAATAATAACTAATAAAATTCTTATAACTAACTTTAATTATTATATTATTTCTAAAGTGAGGGGAGTTATAGTGAGGGAAAAGCCGAAACCAATAAGAACCCTCACTGGGATTGATGGTTTAGATGAAATGCTTGGCGGCGGAATACCTAAAGGAAGAATTCTTCTTATATGTGGAGCTCCAGGCACTGGAAAAACCACTATTGCTATGCAATACTTAATTAATGGAGTTTACAAGTATGGCGAAAAAGGTTTATACATAAGTTTTGATGAACCAATGTATCAAATATTTGAGGAAGCGAGCTATTTTGGATGGGATTTTAAAACGCTTTATAACGAAGGAAGAATAGGTTTTCTAGATGTTTCAACACAAATAAAAAGCGGGAAATTTTCAATAAATAAGCTTGTTAATCTTGTAAAAGAGTCTATTAATAACATTAAAGCTGAAAGAGTTTCTATAGACCCATTAACTGCTTTAACTCTTTTCTTTCCAGATATTTTAGAAAGAAGGGAAGCAATTTTAACGCTCTTCGATGCTTTAAAAGAGACTAAAGTTACATCCATAGTTACAGATGAGATTAGAGGAGATTTTGAAAGAGCAATATTGCTGGAAGAGTATTTAGCTGATGGAGTAATAATATTAAGAAGTTCTCAAGTGGAGAAAGGACGTGTTAGAACGATAGAAGTTGAAAAGATGAGGGGGACTCAAATAAATGATCAAATAAGGCCATATATAATAGATGATGACGGTGTAAAAATAATTTCAGAGAAAGATATATTTTCGTTTGCAGCTGAGCTTTTCGCTGGAAGAAGAGTTTAAAATAAGCCTTAAACTAATCGTATATAACGTTTCATTTCTTATAGAGAGGTTTATTGTTAAATTCGGATGTAAACTCAAATTTTATTTCATAGAAAGCTACATCATCTATCTAAACAGTGCCAACACCTATAAATTCTATAACTGGATCTCCTAAAACATTATCTTTATCTAAGGTTCTAGCATCCAATACGATTTTAATCCAATCAGAAGTACCCGTATGCCATTTTTCATAGAAAAAATATTCAGGATACCAAATATAGCTTTCATTAAAGAATTGCTGCATTAACCTTAAACCTGGGCCTTGAACATTATCTAGCTTAACCCATGCTTCAAAACGATACCAAACAAAAGGTTTTATGCGGGGTTTATCTTCAGAATTGGGTAACGCAAACAATACTGCATCATTAAGATTTAATCCAGTTATTTGAATTGAAAATTTTCCACTATGAGCAACAGTACTATTTGAAATACATATTGGCGAGCCGTTTTGGACTTCAAAACCCCATGGAAAAGGCATTAATCCGTTTGAATCTACAAACTTATAATTTTGTTATTTATTATTATCAATTTTTGTGATCTTTTCAAAGCTTGGATTTTGAAGTTTATTTTCACTAATTGGTATTATCTCAGGTTTATAAAGGCTTGCATATTCATAACTTTCAATAGTTTTAATTGATAAAGTTATTGTTTTAGCTTTATTAA
>CAZSNM010000003.1:55285-74664 GCA_964608455.1 uncultured Candidatus Bathyarchaeia archaeon
GAATTCGAAGTATAATGAGGAAATCACAATAAATAATAAAACAATAATCGTAACTGTCACCTGATTTTTACCAAAAAATTTCCTCAATTTAAACTCCTAATAAAAACGTTAATGTTTATTAACAAGTATTTTAGTAAATAAATATATAAAATTTTTGTTTTGTAAAGTTATTTGGGAGCAGTTAACTTTGATGAATAATCGTTATAATCTTAAATTAAAATTAATTCTTGCATTATTTATTTTGTTAATTTCTTTCTTAAGCATTACAAAACCAATAAATAGTGATCAATTAACTTTTAAAGAAGTGGTTAAAGCAGTAATATATGAGACGCTTATTTCAATCGATGATCCTGAATTTAAACCCTATAATTCATCCTTAGGTAGTGGAGTAATTGCTAGAGTAATTGATGTAAATGGCATAAAATATTTTCAAAGCTTAATAGATGGGGTTGCTGAGCCTCCACCTGATGATTATTCATTTCGTTATTTAACTAAACTTCCTGAAGTTGATGTTTCTAAGCATTGGAGGCTCTATTTCAAACATAAAATTGTTAATTTGGTGGAGGCAGATTTAGTTAACTGCGTTTTAGATGGGTGGCATTCCTATTTAATAGCTCCTGGTGGAAGCATTTATGGAAATATTTGGCGTTTATACAAGTATAATTCCTCATGCCCAACAATTTTAAAAGCTAAATCCATTATAACCGCAAACACTTCCTATATAATTCATAATATTCCCTCAGGTTATAGAGTTACTTTTATATTCTCTTTTAAAACAGGAGATACCATACTTGATTCATGGGTTGAAGGGGGTGTTATAGGCAGGGAGATAATTAAATTTAAAGGTGTAAATTATACATTGCCATTAATGGAGTTAAATAGGATTAACCCCGGTTCCATAAAGCTTACTCCACCAAAACTTATAGAATATAACTTTAAAATTACAAATCTTAATGCGTCAAGCAGCTTAAGAATCCGTGTAGAATATAAATTTGGAGAAACAGCCGTGTGGGAAATGCAGCTTTGGCCTTCAGGTAATCAAGGTAAATTAGGCGCTTTAGAATTTACCTTAGAACCTTTAGCTGCAAAAAACTTAACTATGAGTCTTATTTATCCAGAAGATAAAGATGATCATGCTGTGCTTATATACTTTAATGCCTTAATTCTTTCAGGTAAAAATGCACCTCCATTAATTGGTGAAATATGGGAAAACCTTTATGGAGTAAACTCTTATTTAGGCATAAAAGAATCTTGGGTTAAAATTAATGTGGACACTAAAGAAAATTCTAAAGTTAATTTATTTACTATTGTGGCTCCATATGTTTCGCCGTTTAGCCAAGATATTTTACCTTATGAACATTATTTAGAAATTAGAATTTTTGATAGTAACTATAAAAAGCTCATTTATGGCCCAATAAAAATAGTTATAAATGGAACTATCAGAAAGGGGGATGAATTGCTTATAAACTACTCTATACCTATAAGTGAATTGAATTATAAAAGTGGCAGATACATTTTTCAAATAGATACTTATAGAGTGGGACAAATAGAAGATATAAATTTAGCTAGAATTTCACTTCCATTTCATTTAAGCCTTCCAAACATAAAGGTAACAGGTTTAAAACTCGAAAATAAACCTAAAATCGGAGTGGATAATAAAGTTACTGCAACTATTATAAATGATGGTGAATATCCAGCTAACAACTTTCGAGTGGCTTTATATGTGAATAATGAAATTATTGAAGAAAAAATAATATCGTTAAAACCAAGCGAGGCAAAAGAATTAACTTTTAATTGGATACCTAAAACTAGAGAAAATAAAATAACTGTTAAAGCTGATGTTGAGGAATTCTTGCCTGAAGAAACGCTTAATGATAATCAATTTTCAAAACTTATAACAGCTGATTGGTTTTTAATAAGTCCATACCTTATAACCGCTTCAATAGCCATACTAGCCATAATTGTTATTCTTCTTTATAACGCAGTAAAACGTAAACCTAAGAAGAGAGAAATCTAAAAAATGGTGAATTAATGGAAAAAATAAAAATAACCGCTATAACAGTAATTTTTATAGTTTTTGCACTTATCGTTTCGCAATCAGTTTATATAAATATCTATAAAATGCACATAAAATTTTTCAATAATTCTTTAAACTTAACATATACATTTACTACATATAACATTAAAGTTTCTTCATCTACAACTTTTTGGAACTCACAAAAAATAGAGTTAATAACGCTTTTAGAGGAGTCTGAAAATTTATGTAAAAACTTTGTGCTTTCCAAAATGATTACTAGTGAAGGTGCTGTTTACTCTACTTTTAGGCAAGGCTATAAAGAGTCGATGATTTACGGAGTTAATCATGAAGTTACAGCTGAATCCATAGGATTATTAATGCTTTACGCTATTAAAGAAGAGAATAAAACATTATTTGATAGAGAAGTGATTTTTCTTAAAGAAAAACTTCTTAGCCCTTTAGGCATATGCTATTGGAAATTAAGAGAAGACCTTTCGCCATTCACCTATAATGGATATTTTTCAAGCGCCTCAGTAGATGACCTCAGAATAATTGATGCTTTAATTGAAGGTTATAATTTATGGGGAGAGAACCAATATTTATCTTTAGCTCAACTTATGATGAATGGAGTTTTTAATTATGAAGTAGATGAAACTAAAAATATTCTTGTGGATTATTATGTTTGGAAAAATGGTAAGGGAGAGAGAGCTAAAAGCTTAACCTTAGCTTACGCTAGGTTACCGACACTTTTAAAAATGGCAAAACTTGAAGAACGATGGATGAAAATTTTTAATGAAACTTTAAAAGTTGTTTCTAACGGGTTAACTTTGCAACAATTATTTTACCACGAATATGATGTTAAAAATGGTAAATATGAGGGTAGTTACTTTAATAGCATTGAGGAATTAATGATAGCGTTAAGTTTGGTTGAAATAGGAGAGGAGAGTAAAGCCTTTCTCATATACAATTTTTTAAAAAAAGATTATTTAAAAAGAGGATTTATAAGTGATGTGTATTCACTTAATGGGAAAGGTAATCCATCTGACGCAGGTATTGGAAGCTACGCACTTTTGGTTAAGCTTTCCTTAAAACTGAAGGATTATGATTTTGCTTTGAAAATAGTGTTTGATGAGATTTTAATTTCGCAAGAAAAAAATTTGGAGAGCGAGTATTATGGAGCTTTCATGAATGTTTGGCCTGATGGGAGAGATGCAAACGCTTACGATAACTTTCAAACTCTCCTAGCATTAAGAGAAATAATAAAAACTTTAAGCAATGTAGTCTGATTTTAATGATTTCTTTTAAAGACGCTTTTATAGCAAATATGGTAGTTATAAGCTATGAAACAGTTTTAGGCGAATGAAAAAACATTGTATCAGTCATAATTGTTGTTATATAGCTATTCTTATGTTAGCTGTGTATATCGTTTAAATCGATGTCTGAGAATATTGCTAATAAACAAACCATGCAATACCTTACATGCATTTATTCAATATGATGAAAAAGCAAATATAACAATTATTGATGCAAGAGAACCTAAAGAGTATACAAACGGCCATATATCAACAGCCATAAATATTTCAATTCAATGCATGAGCCTCTGTTAAGGATGAGCGAGTTGAAAGAAAAGAATATTGTTGTTTATTGCGCTTCCGGTGTTAGAAGTAAACCATCAGCTGAAATGCTGAGTAAAAACGGTATTCAAAATGTTTGGAATTTAGTTGATAGCTTAAAAACTTGGATTGCTGCAGGATCCTATTGAAAGATAAGTTGTAAATCACGTTTAGATGAACTTAATAATTTTCCTTTATATTACGATATTACGAGCCCCGGGCGGGCTTCGAACCCGCGACCTGCGGTTTACGAGACCGCCGCTCTACCAGCTGAGCCACCGGGGCTTATTTTTAAATAAGTGTTTAGAAACCTTTTAATAGGGGTTTTAGTTTGTCTACAATTGAAGAATTAGGAGAGAGAGAGGTTATAAAGCTTTTTCTTAAATATTTTGCATTTTCCACATTAAATTTAAGGTATCTTAATGATGACGTGTCTTTATTTAACTTGTTTAAAGATAAAATGGTTGTTTTAAAATGTGATATGCTTGTTTCATCCACTGATGTTCCACCTGGAATGAGCTTTAAACAAATCGGTAGAAAAGCAATTGTTTCAACAGTTAGCGATTTTGCTGCCAAAGGCGTTAAACCTTTAGCGCTTTTAATTTCCATAGGATTGCCGAAAAATATGTCTAAATCAAATTTAATTCAATTAGCTTTAGGTTTATCTTCTGGAGCTAAGGAATATAATGTTAAAATTATTGGTGGAGATACAAATGAAGCTAAAGAATTAGTGATTGATTGTATTGGTTATGGATTGTGTAATAAAAAAGATATAATATTAAGGGGAGGGGCCAGACCTGGAGATATTTTGGCTTCCACCGGAGAATTTGGAATTGTTTCAGCTGGGCTTAAAATGCTTTTAGAAGGATTAAAGGCTCCAAAAAACCTAAAGCAAAAGCTGCTTAAACCAGTTTATATGCCTAAAGCTCATTTAAAAGAAGGGTTAGCACTAGCTAAGGCTAAAGCTGCAACAGCTTCCATCGATTCAAGCGATGGATTAGCTTGGTCTCTTTTTGAGCTCTCCAGAATGAGTAAAGTAGGCTTTATAATAAAAAACTTGCCTATTGCAAAAGAAGCATTAAAATTTGCAGAACTAAATAAATTAAACATTGTGGATTTAGCGCTTTATGGTGGAGAAGAATTTAATTTAGTTTTAACTATTAAGCGGGAAAAATGGTATAAAGCATTAAAAGCTGTAGAAAAGGTTGGAGGAAAACTTTATTTTTTAGGAGAAGCTACAAAAAATAAAAAAATTATTTTAAATTTAAAGGAGCGAAAAGAGGAAGTTAAACCTTTAGGTTGGGAACATTTTAAGGAAAAAAATTAATTTAGAATCTTTAATACATTAAACAAAGGGAATTAATTTGAATCAAAAAAAGATTTTAGCTGCAAGCTTGCTGCTAAATTTTGTTTTAACCGCTTTTTCAGCAGCAGTTTTTCTTCAATTTTATCATTTAAAATCTCAAATTGAAACTTTAAAGGAAGAAAACACTCTTTTAGGTAAAGAGCTTAATTCTTTAAAGCAAAAAACTGAAATTCTTCAAAGCCAATTGGATTATTATAAAATGCAAGCTGAATACTACTCTAACATTTCTAAATCAACTTCAATTGTTGAGGGAATTTTAGGCGAATCTATAGTAAATATAGTGGCTGTTAGAGAGGTTCAATTAAGCTTTTTTGAAGTTTCCTATGAAGGAGTAGTAATGAAGGTTAAAGTTGAGCTTAAGCAGGGTGAAGGAAGAATTTTAATAAATACCCAACCTAGAGTTGGTATTGATCTTCAAACAAGCGCTAGAACAGCTAAATTAGTTGCTGAAAACTTTACTAAAAAGTCCCTAGAAAAAACAGATGTTATTTTAACGGTAATAGCTCAATCAGATGTAGATGTTGTTGATGGTCCAAGCGCTGGGGCAGCAATAACAATAGCAATAATTTCAGCAATTCTAAATAAAAATTTAAAAAACGATGTTTTTATAACTGGAACAATAAATCCTGATGGAACAATAGGGTGGGTAGGAGGCATAGCTGAAAAAGCCGTTGCAGCCGCTAAGCAAAATACAACCAAATTTTTAGTTCCAAAAGGACAAAAAATAGTTGCTATATTAAAACCTGAAAAGAGGGAGCCTATTCCCGGAGTAACAATTGTTACTTATAAAATTGAGAAAGTTGATTTAAACGATTATTTAAAACAGCTTGGATATAAAACTGAAGTGATTGAAGTTGAATCTATAAATGAGGCTTATCAATTGTTTGTTTCATAATTTCATAAAAAGGTAAAATAATAAAATGTTAAAAACAAATTTTTATATAAAAAGAAAACTTAAAAAACCTGTTTTGATTGAAGCATTACCTGGAATAGGTTTTGTAGGATATTTAATTGGAGCACATTTAATTCAAGAGTTTAATGCTAAAAAAATTTGCGAATTTATATCTCCAAACCTTCCAAATTTAACTTTTATAGAGAAGGGTGAAATTAAATATTCTTTTAATGCACTTTATGAGGTTGCTAAAACTGGTTTAGATAGAGATTTAATAATTTTATTTGGAAATACTCAAGCATCCTCCTCTATAGATCAATACATATTTTATAGCAAAATTTTAGATTTAACTAAACAAATGGGATGCAAAGAAGTTATAGCTATTGGAGGCTTAAAAAGAGATAAACTTCCCTCGCCATTAAATATTTATTGCACAGCAACTAGCAAAGAGATTTTAATGAAAGCATTAAATTTAGGTGCTAAAACGCTTTATGGAAAAGTTTTTGGTGCAGCTGGAGTTTTACCTGGTTTAGCTAAACTTAAAGGATTAAATGGTTTATGCATTCTTGTGGATACTTTAGGGCTTTACCCTGATGCTTCAGCAGCTCAATTAGTATTAAGATTTTTAAGCAATTATTTGAATATTCCAATTAAAGTTAAAAAATTTGAAAAAAGCTTAAAGTGGGCTTTAACTTTTTTAAGTAATTTTTAAGCTTTGCTTGTTGTTTCCTTAATAAATTCTTCATAAACTTTTTTTGCTCTTTCAGCTGCTGGTCCAGTACCTTCAATAACTCCATTTGCCGTAACCCTTATTTTATCCATAACAACTATTACGCCAGCATCCTCTATAACTTTAACCATTCTTGGAAAAACCCGCTCTAACCTTTCAGCTAAACCTTTTAAATCAAAGGGTTTTTCTATTTCCCTAATCTCCGAGATTACCCCGCCATAAATTATTATTCTATATATGTTTTTTCCATCTTGATCTTTAGCATTTGTTAAGCAAATACTCATCGTATTAATTTCTACACCAGATAAAATCCCAGTATAACTTTTCCCTAAAGTTGTAAAAACCATAACATTTTTTTGAATCATTGAAGTTAATTCTTCCATAAATCGTCTTTCACTTAAAGTTGACAATTTAATTTCCCCTTCCTATTTTTTCTTAAATTTTAGGAAAAAATATAATAAAAGGATTCTGTTTTTTAGCTGGGATTACTATATAACTATTACATCCTTTTTAGATATTACATTGATTTACCTTAATACTAAAAACTTACTGTGAATTTCTCGATAATAGATGGGGGTCTTGATTTTTTATGCCTTAAAAAATCCCTTTATGTTTTCATTTTAAAAAATGCTTCTTTGCTTTTAGAAATAATTTCTTTAGCTTCTCTAGCAGTTTCAGCTTCACCAATTTTTTTTGCTTGAAAAACTTTAACTAAAGCATTGCAATATGGACATCTTTTAGTTTTTTGTTTTTTCATACATAAAAAAAGTTTTCCGCATTTAACGCATTGAATCACTAAAAAATTCATAAATTCACCTTTTAATTAAGTTTAAAAACTCTTTTAATTTACCTTCCTTGCTTAATTCCTTTATCCAATCAATTTCTCCAAAAACTCCTTTTCTACTCTTTAATTGTTTTAATGCTTCATTAATTAATTTAGATATTTTTTGTTTAGTTGTATTTAACTCGCATATTTTATTTGGTAAATTTCTATAAATCTTTAATGCTTCAAATAATGATGCATCAATTAACTCTGCTTCAATATTTTCTAAAATTTTACTTTTTAAATAACCTTTTTTAGTCAGCCTCTTCTTTAAAATGCTTGGATGACATCTTAAAATAAAAACTTTTTTAACCTGAGTTTTTGGAGCAATAAAAGGTGAATAATATCCATCTAGAACAATTAATTTATTCATGCGTTTTAAAAAAGAATTAAACCATTTTCTTAATTTCTTAAGATCAACGATGTAAGTGTTTCTTTCAACATCAAAATTTTTTATAAAATCATTTTTTAAGGCTACTTCACCAACATTAATATAAATACCATTTAATTTTTTAGCTAATGCTTTAGCAAACCTTGTTTTGCCAACTCCCGGCACCCCTGAAACTAAAATCACTCGTTTCCTCATATTAAAAATTTTTTTCATTAATATATTTAAGCTTTTAATTTCTATTTTTAAATTGCTGTCTCTTCTATAACTGTTTTATATATTGAAAGGGTTTCCTCAACTGTTTTGTCCCATGTAAAAAAATTTTCCACAAGTTTTCTCCCATTTTTACCCATTTTAACTCTTTCAAATTCATTTTCTAAAAGCCAAATCAAAGCTTCTCCAAGTTTTTTCGAATCTTTAGGTGGAACAAGAATTCCTGTTTCATTATTTTTCACAACCTCAGGCATAGCGCAATGGTTAAAAGCAACAACAGGTTTACCGCATGCTTGAGCTTCAACTAAAGGAAGACCGAAGCCTTCCCATAAGCTTGGAAAACAAAAAACATCGCAAGCAGCATAATATAAAGGTAACTCTTTTTCAGAAACGTAACCAGCAAAAATTAAGGCTTGTTTAACTTTTTCTTTAATCAAAAAATTTTTTATCCTTGGAAAATCGTATCTTGAGGCTCCTACAATCATTAATTTAGCTTTAGGAATACGCTTTAATACATGGCAAAAAGCTTCAAGAAGGAACATTACTCCTTTATATGGAACTAATCTTCCAACAAACAAAATTAATGGATCATTAATTTTAAATTTATTTTTTACAATTGAGTCGTCTATATATGGATTAAATCTATTTACATCTACACCATTATAAACTAAATGGATTTTTGATGAATTAACAAAATATCTTTTTTCTAATTCTTTTTTAAGAAATAGACTTACAGCTATTATTTTATTAACACTTTTCCCTCTTAAAGCAAAGAAAGTACCTAGTTTATGATCAATCATTTTAATTTTTTGTTTTGGACTACCCCAATATTTTACAGGTGCGAAACCATGATATGTAAATATATGAGGCAATTTATAAAGAGTTTTCAGGTAATTTCCAACAAATATATCTGGATGATATTGTGTGTGAATTAAGTCAAAGTTTTTAATTTTTCCGCATGTAGCCATAAATGTAAAATGCCTAATAAATGGAATTCCCCCTAAAGGTGTTTTAACTTTAATAATTGGAATATCATTAAATTTAACTTCAGAAACTCTTGTGAAAATTGAAACTTCATGACCGAGTTTTATCATTCTGCTGGCTAACTCTTTTATATGATTTGTTTGCCCAGAGCCAGAAAGCAGGGAGCTTCTAATTATTGCAACTCTCATTTTTAATTATTTTAAGGTTGATGCAAAACTTCAATTAGGTAAGGTTTTAATTTTCTAAATGTTTCAGCTTCTTCCTTTACTTTAGTTTCAGCTTCTTCATCTGTCAAGCTTAAAGCTTCCTTGATAAAAAAAGCTACCTTACCAAGCCAAGCGGAATAAAAAGCTTTTAAAACGCTTAAAGAATCTAATTCTTTTTTAATGTAACTGCTTGCTAAAGAATAAGCTATTTTAGCCCATTTTTCATCTTTTAAATCAAGCTTTAATAAGCTATCTAATAATTCTTTTGAAAGAAGCTTTTTGAGAGTGCGGAGATTTTCATAAGTTTCTTTTTTAAATTTTAACTTTTGAGTTTTAAAATTTAACAATAATGGCTCTGGCTTTAAAAAAGGAAATTTCTCTTTTAATAATGGGACTTTGCAAGTTTTGCTTTTACCAACTTTTTCCCAATATGATTTATATTTAATCATGCATTCAAGCATCGAACCAGTCACTTGAATAAACATATTTGTAAGATCCACAGCAGGATCTTTAGGTTCATGAATTTTTGAACCTAAAAAAGCCTCATAAATTTTATATCCATTAGCTATTGCTGAATGCGTAATAAAAATATCTATGCCAAAGCGTCTTGTAAAAGAGTTTTCCCATAAAGGACTTTGAAGTAAATCTTCTACCAGTTTTCTTGATAATGCGAAATCCCCACCAATAGGTTGCCTTAAATCTTTTTCATAAACTCCTTTAGTAAAGGGATAACATAAATGGTTTGTTATAGTACCATCAAATTTATCCCTAATATACATAGGAGTTGTTAAATCTCCACCTTTTTTTATAATAGAAGTAAACAAAATTTTAATCCATTCAGGCTTTATGCTTCTTAAATCTGAATCTACAATCACCATTGCATCAGAATCGAGATAGAGGCAAGCTTCCATTATAGCCTTAACAGCTGAGCCCTTCCCAGAGATCCCTTTATATCTACCCAAAATTAAGTTAATCTTACTTGGAAGTTTAAAAGCTTTCGCAACATTTAAAGTTCCATCTACTGAACCTCCATCAGCAATAAAAATTATAGATGAAAATTCAGGAAAGAAGTGGGCAAGTCCTAAAGCAGATTGATAAATTACGTAATTTATTGTTGATGCACAGTTATAAGCAGGTATTCCAACTATAAGTGATGCTTGCTTAACCTTATTGAATTGTTTTTTTAACTCTTTAGATAACGCAGATTTTACCATGATTATATTTTCACCATACCGCTTTTACTTAAAAGCTCAAGAGTATATGTGGTTGCCCTTCTTCTTAAAAAGTTCCGGAATTTTTGTCCTTCCAAAGTTTTTGTTAACTCCATCCAGGCAGGCATTTTTTTTAAGGTTCCTATATAGGTTTTTGATTTAAATGCGTAGAATTCTTTATTTAAGATTTCAGCATAACGGTGGATCCTTTCTTTATCTTCCTTTACATCCTTATAGAATGTTCTCTTAACTTTATGGGCGATTTCAGTTTTTATTTCAGCTTTATCATATAAACTTTGAGAAGCCTCAATAGTTTTATAAGCTTCTTGAAGATATTCTTTAATTATTTTTTCATCAAGTATATTAGTTCCAAGCTCGTAAAAAAGTAAATGAATAATTTCTTTAACCATGCTCATTATAGAATCTTCGCTTCTAGGGAAGTGTTGAAACAAATTTAAATCTACCTCAAAAATCTTATCAATCATGTTTCTTTTCCATAGCTCAATTAAAATTCCTGTTTCCACACTGTAGTTTGATGGAAAACTTAAAGATTCTATAAAGCTTCTTTTTCCAGCATATTCGCCTGAAAGGGGATACTTAAGTTTCTCCAACCCCTTTAATATTCCTCTTCTGCTTAAAACCTTTAGTAAAGGAATTAAAAATAACCTTGAGACTCTTCCACCAATTTTGTAGAAACCTTTTTCCGGAGAGTCAAGATTTACAGATAATCTTGTATAGTATGCTTTGGTTAACTCAACTTTAAATTTTTCATCTTGAAAAGTTTTTAAAAGTGGTTTAATTAATGAGGAAACTTGCCATTCTTCAAGATTTTTAATATCGCTATCCAAAAATAGAATTATATCGCCTAAGGATGCTCCTACTCCAAGCCATAAACCTGCTCCCTTACCAGCAGGGATTCCTTCAGGCAAAATATTCAGTTTCTTTGCAGTTAAGCATATTTGAGGATCTAATTGATGAATAATTTTAAAAGCAAAATCGTAAAGGCCTAATTTAGCTTTATCTTTTAAAGCTGGAAATTTATTTAGTAGATTTACCTGCTCATAAAAAAGGGGAATTTTTCTATACGCTGAAGCTACCAATTGCTTTACTAATGATTCATCAATACCCATTTTTTTAGTTCTACTTCCATCCACAATAACAATTTCGTCAATCAAACCCTTTGATAAAAGTTGATTAAGAACTGTTAATTCATCCCTTATAACTTCATATCTATATCCATAAAGGTCTTCCAGAGATGAAAGAAATGTTGGAATTATAGCTGAGACATTAATGGGATAAGAAAACTCTAATTCATCTTTTAAAACTGTAGACTGTTTAAGCATTAAAGCCTCTTCAGTAACACTTAAACGTCTTTTATGGGTAAGTTTCTCTACAAACCTGTAAAATTGTTTTTTGATGCTTAACTTCAATTTTTGCACATCAACAGTTTTAAGAATTTTATAAAATAAAAAATTAACGGTTCTAAAAAGAGTAAAGCGCAATTCACACAGTTAACTACCTATGAGGCAAAAATTTTTATTAAATTCTTTTTAAGATTTCTTAGAAGGTAATTGTCAAAAAATAGAGGGGATAAATTGAAGAAGATTGGAATTATTCATTATACTGCCCCAGAAAAAGAAGTAGGTGGTGTTGAGGCAGTTATAGAGGCGCATACTCGCTATTTAACTAAAAAAGGTTTTGAGATTCACTTAATTTATGGTGATGGAGGGGGATTAGAATATAAAAATTTAATTGAATATAAGATTCCACTGCTTTCAGCTACTCACCCATTAATTGAAAAAATTCAAGATGAAATCCTTAAGGAGCATAAAGAAACTTTAAAGTTTAAAGAGTTAAAGGATAGAATTAAAGAAGAGTTATTTGAAGTTGTTTCTGAATTAAACACATGTATAATTCATAATATTCCCTCAATGCACTTTAATTTTGCAGCTACAGCAGCCATAAATGAGTTGGTGGATGAATTAAGTAAAGTTAAATTTATTTTTTGGCTTCATGATAGTGCATTAATTAGAGAAGAGTTTAAAAATGATATTAAAAAATTTCCGTTCAATCTTTTGCATTATAAAAATCCCAAAATAACTTATGTTACTCCAACAAAATTTAGAGCAAATGAATATGCTCAATTACCTGAAGAATACAGAATTCAAAATGCAATTGTTATTCCAAATGGAGTTGATGTAGAAGAGTATGTTAAGATTGATGAAATAACAAAACTACTTATGAAGAAGCTTGGTTTATCTTTTGAAGATTATATTTTGGTTACTCCTGTGAGAGTAACTCCAAGAAAAAATATAGAGCTTGCAATTTTTGTACTTGATGAATTAAAACATTTAATGGAGTTAGCTAAATCAGTCAAACTTTTAATCACAGGACCTCCAGATCATCAAGCAAAAAAGATGGGGATAGCTTATTTAGATTATCTTCAAGAATTAATTGCTAGAAGGGAACTTCAAGAAAATGTAATTTTTTGCCATAACCTTATTGGTCAAAGAAGGGAATATGAAAATGGAGAAATAAAGAAATGGAGCGTTGCAGATGTTTATAATATTGCTGATTTAATTTTTATTCCAAGCAAGGAAGAGGGGTTTGGATTACCAGTTATAGAGGCTGGTGCATCTCGAAAGCCAATATTTTGCTCTAGAATTCCTCCTTTTCAAGAGCTTATAAGAGATGATATAGAAGGCTATATGTTTGATTTAAATGATGATCCTAAAAGCATAGCATTCAGGATTTATAGAGAATTTTTGACAGATAAAGTGGAGGCAAACTTTAACAATGTTATAAAAAGATTTAGTTGGGATGCAATAATAGAGAAAAGAATTATACCTCTTCTTTAAAAAATTAGAAATTTAAGCTTTCCTCAAGAAAATTTATTACTTCCTGAAAGCTTAAAGCTATTTTATGCGCTTTTTCTTTTAATGCATCGCTTTTCGGTTTATAAGCTATAGCTATATCTGCTCCTGTGAAACCACATAAATCTGAATCGCTATCCCCTATGCAAATGCTAACTCCATTAAAAAGCTGTTTAAGCTTATTTAAATACCATAATTTGCATACAGTAAATTCTCTACACCCTTGAATTTTCATGCAACGTCGTTTAGTGAGAACTCTTCCAGTTATTAAACCATTTTTAAACTCAAGAAGGTTTCCATAAACAATGTCTGCGCCAAGCCTTTTAGCCAGGTTTTCTCCAAGAAATTGAAAAGAGTCTGTAACAATAGCAGTCATAAAGTTTCGTTTCTTAAGATAACTTATAAATTGCTCCGCATTAGGCTCTAAAGGAATTAAAGAAAAAATATCCTCAAGCTCTTTTTTACTTTTTCCAGCTAAAAGTTTAACTATTTTTTCAGTTATTTTATAAGCTGGAACTGTCAAGCTTAACTCATTTATTTTTTCAAGCTCATTAAGAAGGTTAAATTTGTTAAAAAAACATCAATAGAACGTTTTGTTAAAAGCGTTCCATCCATATCTATAATAACTACACCTGCAAATTTTTTCATTTATTTCCCCCCCATAATAATCGAAAAATTTAATTAGTAAGATGAAAAAATATAAGTTTAAATCACTTCTAAGGTTTTTGTTTCTTTTGTACTGAAAGGAGTTGAAAGGAATGAATTTTATTCCAGAATTATGGGTTAAAATTACTAATTTTATTATTGAATTACTCCCTAAACTTGCTGGCGCCATAATAACGTTAATCATAGGTTGGATTGTTGGAAGAGCTCTTGGAAAAGCTGTTTCGCATATTATTGAAAAAACTAGAATAGGGATACCTTTAAAAAGAACAATTATTGGGAGAGCTTTAGAAAATGCTGGAATAACAATAAGTAAATTTTTTGAATTGATTATTAGATGGTTTATATATTTGATTGCAATTTTAGCAGCGGTGGATATTTTAAATATTGAGGCTTTAAGCAAATTTATAGGGTTAATTGTTCAATACATTCCGAATTTTTTAGCAGGAATAATAATTTTGCTTGCGGGTTTAATGATTGCAGATTTTGTTAGTGATGCTGTAACAGCAATTGGTAAAGAAGCAAAAATAGAGTTTGTCGGATTCCTATCAATCATAATAAGGGCAACATTATATTTCGTTGCAATAGTGATAGGATTAACCGTGATGAAAATTGATGTATCCCTTTTATATATATTTGCTAATGCTTTAGCTTGGGGAATAGCAATTGGTGTTGGAGCAGCATTAGGGATAGCGTTAGGATTTGGATTAAAAGATTACGTTGCTAAAAATGCTGAAAAATGGTTTAAGGGATTTGTAGAAACGACAAGGAAAGCTGAAGATTTTTGGAGTTGGTATACGAGAAAGGAGAAAGGAGAAGCATAATTTGCTTTGGAAGTGCATATACGAATTTGAAGATGTTATTCTCAAATATATAACAATTTTGGCTGACTTGTTTAGTTTTTAGATGAGGGGATGTGAGTAATAAGGCTCAAGAAAATATGTTTTGTAAAGTGAAGTAGTTAATTTTTTCTAATTAAATAAATTAAGTTTATAAAGCGGAGGGTTTATGTAGCTTCAAAATGAGGAGAAAAATTGGTTTACGTAAAGGTTATGGAAGGAGATTTTCTTTTAACAGTGGATAAGCTTTTCTTTGATGTTAAAGGGCATCTACATCCACCTGATCGAATAATAAGTTTTATTCGCTATTATCCAAACAAAAAAGGAACACGTATAATTAATAATGAAAGATATGCGAAAGTTTATGATTTAAAAAAGAGATTTAAATTTCTTGAAAAGAAATATCCAATTTATATTTATTACGATGAGGTTTTTCACTCTAAAATGCAAGGCGTTCCGATAGACATGATTAATAAAATTTATTACCCTAGAGAAAAAATTAAAGAGTTGATAACAAAGAGTAGTAAATTAAAAATTGAGGATGATGTTTTAAGTTTAATTCAAAGTTTAGCTGAAAATTCTGGTCAAGCAATAGATGATTTTGGGATTACAGGTTCAATATTAATAAATTTGTTTACAGATGAGTCCGATATAGACGTGATTGTTTATGGATTTAAAACTGCAATTAAAGTTTATGAAACCTTAAAAAACTTGATTCATGAAAAAAAAGAGTTTAAACCATGCAATAAAAAAGAGCTTTATAAAATTTATTTAAATAGAAGGATGAATGAAACTTTAAGTTTTAAAGATTTTTGTAATAATGAGAAAAACAAGGTTTTACAAGGAAAATTTCATGAAAGATCTTATTTTATAAGATGCGTTAAGAATTGGAATGAAATAAAAGAGACTTATGGGGATAAAGTTTATTATCCAATGGGATTAAGCAAAATTGAAGCTGTAATCATTAATGATGAAGAAAAAATTTTAACACCGTGTAAATATGAAGTTTCAAATGTTAAAGTTTTATTTGGAAAAAAAGAGTCAATAAAAGAAGTTGTTTCTTTTAGAGGTAGATTTTGTGAGGCGGCTTCCGTTGGAGATAAAATAATTGCTAGAGGGAAACTTGAAAAGGTAGTCGATAAGAGTAATGGTGAGTTTTACCGATTAGTTTTGGGAGAAAGCAATAAAGATTTCTTAATCGTTAAAGAGAGAGGATAAGGTTTGAGAGGTTTTAGAGATAGAGATTACATCAAAACCCTAGAAGGTTTATACTTTACAGTTTTAGGAAATATTCATCCAAAGGATAAAGTTATAGCTTATTTAAAATATGCACCATCAAATAAGGGAATTTGGGGGAAAGCTCCCTACCTTTATGATAGACCAATTAAAGACTATACTGTGCATAACGTAAATAAAATGATGAAGTTTTTAAGCAATCATTATCCTCAATATATTAATGAAGTTTTCAATATAAAGTTTTCAGCTGTACCATATAAAAACATAGCTGTTCATTATAAACCTGAAGAAAAACTTCAAGAATTGATTAATTTAAAAGTTAAAGATAAGCTTCAAAGAAAAACTGTTAAATTGGCTTCAATGCTTTCTAAAGAAAGTGGAGTACCTATTGAAAATTTCGGCGTTACAGGTTCAATATTGATTAATTTACATAATCTAAAGTTTTCTGATATAGATTTGACTGTTTATGGAAAAGAGAATAGTTTAGCTATTAAAGAATCCTTAAAAAACATTTTTTTAAAAAATAAAAGCGAAATTAAAAAGTTTTCTATTAAAGATTTTAAGGAATGGTATAAAGAGAAGGGTTCACTCTATCCTTTAACTTTTAAAGAAGCTTTAACTATTTTTGAAAGAGCTTGGAATAAAGGAAAATTTCATGAAACACCTTTTTCTATACATCCTGTTAAAATTGAAAATGAAGTTAAAGAGGAATTTGATGAAGAAAAATATTTTTCATTAGGATTAGTTACTGTTAAAACAAAAATTATTGATGCAAATGAGTCCTTTTTTATGCCTGGAAAATACAAGGTTGATTTTAAATTAAAGCATAATAATGAGGAGATTAAAGTTGAAGAAATCGTAACTTTTGAAGGTTTTTATGCTGGAATAGCTGAAGCTGGCGAGGAGGTTTTAATTAAAGGAAAGTTAGAAAGGGTTGAAAATAAAAATAGAAATAAAATTTATTTTAGAATCGTTATAGGTTCATTTGAAGCTAAGGGAAAGGATTACATAAAGATTTTTAAGGATTAGATTCTAAAGCCTCCTTTAAATTTATTTGAATTGGACCCAATTTTCCACCAAAATTAACTGCACTTATTTTTTTAACTCCCTTAACTTGAGATGCAGCTTTAATTCCAGCAGCTGTAGCTTTCTTTAAAATTTTTGTAGTAACACTATTAAAAACTATTTCATAAACGCTATTAACACCTTCAGGAACCTTGCTGTCTTCAATAATATTTCTTAAAGCTGGACAATACGGATGATTTGTTGAGGCTGGAAGCTTATATTTTCTAGCGCCAACTTTAGATCCCGACCTGCATATTCCACCTGGAAAAGGAAGAATAACACCTTCAATTTTTTGAATTGCTTCAACAGCTTTTTCAGCAGCTTCTAAAGCAGCTTTTCTATCCTCAGCCATTATAAGAAAGTTTCCTCCAGCCACACCCTTTCTAACACCAAACTTATCCTCTATGATGAATTCTCCTTCCATAACAGGTATTCTCCAAATTTTTCTTCCAGCTAAAACATCGCTTTTTTCAAATCCATCTCCAAATAATTTAATTGCTCGACCAACCTTTAATCTTTTTTTAGCTTGAGGCATAGCATCGAAAGCAGCTGTAGTTGGGCAAGTTAATACACATTGTCCTAAACGACTTATCATTTGAAGTTTTAAAGCACTTCCAAATCGATGATAAATCTGAATGTAAACTCCTGGTCTATTATCAGGCGTTTCATTTGGAGGAACAATAGGTCCTTCAACACCTGCTTCAGCAGGTGACATAATTATAGAGGAGGCAAATCCTGTAGCTGTTTTAGCAGCTGTTAAAGCCCATTTTTCATTTTCAGCCGTAATTAAAATTCTTGAGGCCCACATTGGAAAGGCTTCAGCAAAATCATTATCATCAATTTCTACATCTCCAATTTTCAAGTTAGACCCCCCTTACTTTTTAATAGTCTTTACATTAGCATTTAAACTTTATTTTTAAATTTATTATTAAAGAGTTTTAGGATGCGAAAGAAACAAAAGTGTATGAAGCCATTACATAGTGTTTTGTTTTGATAAATAATTTTTATTTAAGATTTTCAAAGTTTGCTCATAATATTCTTCTTTACCGCTATAAGTTAAAACAATTTGATAAAACTTTTTTCCATTTGGTAATTCAACAAGCTCTAAGTTTCCTTTAGCATAAATTTTATCATTTTTTTCAGCCTGCATCCTAAATTCTTCTACATAAGATACTATAAAATCTACTTGAGGAACTTTAACCCCTTCAATTTTTTCAGCTTCAATTTTATATATAGAAGGCATAAAGAATGAGTCAGAGTCATCAACAACTTCTCCTATTACCGAAGCCCATCCAAGTTTTTTAATTTTTAATGGTATAGAAGGTTGAGTGGAAAGTTCTTCATCGCTTTTAACAGGTTCAAACTCCACCTTTATTCTTCTGCTAAAACTTTTATCAATGAGGACACCATAAATTAATTTTCTTTTTTGATGATTAAAAAATTCTTTTAAGGATAAATTTTTAAATTTCCATTTTTCTTTAAATGGTAGGATTTCAAATTCATTAGCCATAAAATTTTTTTCAGCATAAATTTCTTTTAGAACTTTTTTTAATTCAAGCAATTGTTTTCTACCATATATAATAAAATCCAAGTCAGAATGTTTTGGATGATAAAAATCATGAAGAATAGACCCAAAAACTCCAAAATCATTAATGGATAATTTTGAGCGATTTAAAATTTCTAACAAAACTTTATGAAGAGCTTTCATTAACTCATCATTTTCATTCTTATAAAAAATAGTTTTTAATTTTTCATCAGGAAACCTAACTTGAAAAATCTGATTTTTCTTTAATCCAACTAATTCATTTTTAAGATAAGGAAGAGACACCTGATATTCAGGGAAATTTTCTTTAATAAAAATTATTCCTTCATGCTCATAAAACTTAAAATATTTTTCTTTTTGAAAATTTTCTCTTAAAGCTTTAGGGTTTTTAGAGTTAAATATGCTTGAAGAAGCATATTCAGCATCGCAAACAAAACCATTTGTTGGATGTGTATATCCTAAAACTCTAAATATTATTTTTTCTTTGGAAATCAACGCATCTCTATCTTTAATTATTCTCATAGTTTAACAAACCTAAACCTTTTAAAGTAAAAGTAATAGATTTAAAATTTAATAGGTTAAAATTAAGATTTATGTTTAAAAATTAAGGTTTGTTTAAGGTGAGTAAATTTGCCAGTTAAAATTGGATTTGCAAAACTTGGAAATATAGGCGCCGCTCCATTATTAGAGTTTCTTTTAGATGAAAGAGCTGAAAGA
>CAZSNM010000004.1:0-70604 GCA_964608455.1 uncultured Candidatus Bathyarchaeia archaeon
TTATAAATTTATTGTTGGCTACCCCCCAACCTGCAAAAAAATATATAAAGGGTAGCCAAACAATGCGAAAAGGCTTTTAGGTAATTTTCTCATTACCATTATCTATTTTAGCATAATAAATAGGTTTAAGCATGGAGCCTAGTTTAGTTAGGGAAATTTTATGATTTTGCTTTATAATGCCTAATTTTTGAAGCTTTTTTGCTCTTCTCCAAGCTGTAGTTTTGCTTATATTAAGCTTTCTGGATATAGTTGAAAAGCTCTCCTCCCCCTCTATTGAGCTTAATAGTACTTTATCAACTTCATCCAAATTTAAGGAGTGTAAAATTTCTAGAGGAAAGGAAATTAATCCAGAGAAATCCTCAAGTTCTATTTCAACTTCACCATCAATCTTTAAAATTAATGCTGAAATTAAAACTTCTGTTATAAGTGCCCTTAGGCCTCCGCTTAGGTTTATTACAAATTTAAATCTTCTTCTTTTTAAAAACTCTTGAAGTAAAGTGAATAGAGCTTCATCAATTTTTCTTGCTTCAATGTTAATTCTAGTTATTTTTGGTTTTTGAAAAGCTTTCTCTAAAATGTTCGTAAAATTTTGAAAAGCTCTTTCAGCTCTTTCATCAAAAGGTTTAGGCATAACAATTAATACCTCATCTTCTGGTTTAAGTCCCCTTCTGGTTATAGCTCTTAAAGCAAATTTTTCATCGAAACCAAGCGTTATTACGATTATCATTTTAATTCTCCTTTTCCATATAAAGAAAACAACCTTATTAAATGTTTCTAAAAAATGAAATTGTTTCATAAAATGGAAAAACTTAAATATAAAAACATAATAAAATATTGTGTTGAGTTAAAAATGTCTGAAAAAACCCTATATGAAAATACATCGAAAATGCTGGCGATTTTAACGAATGAGCAGAACAGTTATACCTATATAGATAAACTTCGTAATGCTGCATCAAAAGATTTAGCAATTTTTTACCTTGGGGAAGCTATGAGGGATTATCATTCAATTTTAAATAAAGGATTTGAAAAGGAAATCGATGAGGCAGAGGCAAAACAAATTTTATTTGATGAAATAAAAAAAGACGTTGATTACTTAAATTCTCTTGCTGATAGAAAAAAGATAAGAGAAGCAGTTTCATTAATATCTGCTAAAGCTTTAATCATTTTAGGAAGACTTAAAGCAGCAAAAGAAATGAAAACGACTTAAGGGAGGAATATTGATGGGAGACGTATTTATATCTATAAGGGGAAGACTCATTTTAAATGTTGAAGCTTTAAATATGACAGAATCTGTTGGAAACTACATAAAGCATAGAAGAGTTCCAATAGTAATTCCAGAAAAAGAGAGTTTTACAACATATTTTGTACCGGCTATAAGTGGGGAAAGTGTTGCACATGGTTTTCAAAGAATTTTGGCTGAGGAAAGTGTTAAAAATAACATTCCTGTATGTAAACTTTGTAAAACTGGAATATTTCTTAAAAGTACAAGAAAAGATGTTGTTAAGGAAGCTTTTGGAACATTACCTAAACCAAATGAATTGGAAGAATTTATTATAAAAAATTGCTTTATTGAAGATGTTGGAGGCTTTCTTTATGCTGAAGAAGAAAACATAAAGCGTTCTTCTAGCTTCTTTGTTGGATATATGATTCCAGTAAAGGAATCCTTAGGAGGTATTGTTATAGAATCTCAACTTCACTCTCGTTATGCATTAGGAACACCATTTGTAAAAGAGCAAGGTCAAATGATATATTATGTAGAACTTTCCTCCGCTCCATATACATTTAGCTTTGATTTTGATAGTGCATATGTTGGAAAACTAACTTTCTCATATGATTCCGCAGGAAAAAATGTTCTTCAAGAAGACGAAAGAAAAAAGAGGTTGAAAATAGCTCTTGATTCAATTAAAACTTTTATATTAGAACAGGCGTTTGGTGCTAAAAAAACTAGATTTCTCCCGAATGGAGAATGGGATTCCATAGTAATAGCTGTGTCAGATAAACCATGGACAGTTACAAGCCCATTTTCAAGAAGCTATATAGAAAACACTGTTAAGAAAAAAGAAAAAATAAACTACAATACTAATCTTTACATTTATAAAAGTGATGAAGGAAGTTTTGAAGAAACAGTAATTAATGCTATAAAGGATGCAAAAAACAGAATTTTAAAGTGATAAATGTGGCTATAGGTTATTTAATTGACTTGGAGTTTGTATGGGGTTTTCAAGCTAGAGTGATAGGCCTCTCAAAAACTTCTCCATCTTTTTATTATCCACCACCAACATCGTTTTTAGGAGCCGCAGCTGAGGTTATAGCTAAAGAATATAAAATAGGTGAAAGTAACGGTAAAAACATCATTTTTAAGTTTTCAGAAAACTTGCTTGCTTTAGGAATAAAACCGTTAAATTGCATTCCAATTAGATACGCAGATTTAAACAGAATAATAACCATAAAAATGACTGGGGGAAAACCCTATCCAAATCCTAAGGATCTTAAAAAATCTTTTGACTCTCCAGCAACTGGAAAAACAATATTTTCTACAATAGATAATGAAGCGCCAATGATTAGATTATTTATAGTATTTAAGCACGATTATTTAAGGTTAAACGATACATACATAACTATTAATGAAGATTTATTTTGGAAAATTCATAGAGTCGGTTCAAAAGAAAGCAGAGTTTCATGTAATGATGTAAAGATGCATGAGGTTAACGTTATTCATAAAAATGCCTTAACAAACTATAGTTTTCCAAAAATTGAAGGAATAGAAATTGAAAAAACTGAAGGTGAATGGGAAACCGAAGTATACATAGATCCATTTAGTATTGAAACTCAATATCAACCATTGGATTATATAAAAGGTGAAAAAACTGTTCCATTTATGGTTCCAATTAAAAGAGGTTCAACTGAACCTAAATGCAATGTTAAACTTAAGGAGAACTTCGTTTTCTACAGTTTTAATGAAGAGGTTGTTATAGGAAGATGGTTAAAGTAAAATTAGGTTTACCAATAGACTCCACGTTTTTAAGCGAGATAATTTATGAAGGTCTATTATATTTAGTTAAAAATGATTATGCTAAATATTTTAATCATAAGGAAATAGAGTTTAAAAAAGATTTTTTAAGCCTAGCCTATAAGGAATTGGAAAATTATGAAAATATTAAAATTACTCTTACTGGAAATGATGATGTTAATACTAAACTCTTTAGAATGTTTAATTTATCAACTATAAATAGCAGGAAAGTATTAAATGACTTATTTGATAAATTGCATAACTATTCCAATACTTTTTATTGTGTAAGAAATGAAATGAACCTGGCGCCAAAAATTAAGGGAAAAACCATTCTTTACGATATAGAAGATAAAAAAGAAGGTATTTCTCTTCAATTACTTAAAATTGATAGATATACTGGTATCTCCTCGCTTGAAACTAATTATATTTCACAACATCTTACATCATATTTTTCAAAAGAACTGATACTAATTGCTTTATTAGGAGTTTATTCCTCATATGTAACTACGCTTTTTCTCCCATCAGAAAAAGGCTTTCAACAAATTTATTATTTTCTATTTTTCTCTCCAGAAGAAACCTTAGGTTTGCTTTCTAAAGGTAATAATGGAGCGTTTAAAGCAAAATTCGTTATGAAGGAAAAAATAAAGAAAATAATAAATGAGCATATTAAAAGCGCTTATTTAAATGAGGTTTTGTTTTTAGATGTTATTCTTAATCTAGAGCTTTATAAGTTTATGAAGGAAACAAATCTAGATAAAATTTCAACAATACTTGTTAAACTTAATCCAGAAGGACAAACATATAAAATATATGAAACTCTTCCAATCACAGTATTTAAAGAAATGGTTTTTCATAAAAAAATTGAAAAATATTTTAGACGTTATGAAAAATTTGCAGAACCTGTTTTAAATTTTTTAAATGATCAAAATGTTAAAGCTGCTTTAAACTCGTTAACAACTAGATCTAAAATGCCTGAAGCAGGCAATTTACTTTCAGCAATAATAAGTTTATATAGATTTGTAATTTTAGGTGACACTCAAGGTTTATCTGAATTCATAAGAGAAGCTTGGAATGCATATGAAAAAGCAAAAAACCAAAATCCTGCAAAAGCATCTCATTATATTGAATTGTTGAAAAAATTTTCATATTATATATGATCCAAGAATATTATACAAAAGTTTTAGAGAAAAACAAATGGAAAAATAGGGAATTCATAGACTATGTTATTTCACTTCTTGAGAAAGAATGGACCAATAAAAATGTTTTTATAATTGAGGCACCTACAGGTTATGGGAAATCCACAATTTCACAAGCAATTTCGCTTTATTCTATAAATGAAGAATTAAAAGTTATTATAGCATTTCCATTAAGAACCCTTTTGGAAGATCAATATGAAAAATTTAAGAAAATAACTGAAGAAAACTTTTTAGGTAAAAGATACATGCATAGTTTAGATTCAAGATATTTAGTTAAACCAATAACATTAACAACTATTGATATGCTTTCTCTTACGATTTTTGGAATACCACCTGAAGAATTTGAAAAAGTGGCTAAAGAACAGTCGCTTGGTCATTACCTTTTTTCTCATTCTTCTGTGCTTTTCTCTAACATTATTCTTGATGAAGTGCATCTTTTATCTGACTCAACAAAATCCATTAATTTTCTTGCTTTACTCATTCATTTAGCTATAACGAACAATTTAAAACTTATTTTTATGTCAGCTACGATTCCACCTGCTCTCATAAATGTAATTTCAAGATTTTTTGAAAACAAGAAGGAAAAGTTAAGTTTAATAAGATTCAAAGAAAATTGTGATAAAGAATTTATAAGAGAAAGACTAAGAAAAAACTATAAAATATTTTTACATGCTTTAAAAGAATCTGAAAAATTTAATAAAATAGTTGAACTTTTAACAAAATCCCCATTTAAAAAAGCGATTGTAATATTTAATACTGTTGAAGATGCTATAAGCTTTTATAAGCTTCTTATAGACTTAGATTTAAACTCAAAAAAAGTGCTTTTACACTCCAGATTTAATGAAATAGATAGAGAAAGAAAAATTATGGAGCTTAAGGAAATTAAAAAACTAAATGAATATTTAATTATATCTACCCAAACTATAGAGTCTGGAGTGGATATTTCTTCAAACCTTATTATTACTGAATTAGCTCCAGCAAATTCTCTTATTCAAAGATTGGGTCGATTTTTAAGATATGAAAATGAATATGAAGGAGAAGTTCATATATGGTTTGAAGTAGATGAAAAAGGAAAAATAAAAAGTTACATGAATAAATATAAAGTTTATGATTTAAAATTAGTTGAAAAAACCCTAGAAACATTAAAAAAACAAAATTTAAAAATTAACTTTCATGTTCCTGAAAGCTATGAAAAGCTTCTTAAAGACGTATATGATGAAAGCGAATTTGAAATAAATAAAAGCATCATAGATGAGTATAACTATGCTCTATCAAATATAGAAAATTTATCTCAAAGCGCATTAGATTTATTTATTAGAATGGAAGGAAGCTTTGTAAGAGATGAGATGCCCATTCCTGTGATTACAGAGGAAATATACAATTATGTAAAATCTTCTCCAAATAAAATAGCAAACTATGCAGTGCCAATTTCTATAGAAATATTAAAGAAGGTAAAACCAAAAAACGCAATAAAAACAGATGGAGAAAAAATTGAGATTCAAATTGATAATGATAAAATGAAACGACCAGAAAAGTGGCTTAAATTTTTACTTAAAAATGATATAGCTGCGTTAATTGTTGAAGGCAAATACAATGAAGAAATTGGATTAGTTATAAAACAATTATGATGAAGAGGAAATGAAAGAAATCCTTAGTTACTATTTAAGAAAAAATAATAATGTTATTATTGAGACGCTTAAAGAACATATAGATGAAGCAATAAAAATTGTTAATAAAATAGAGTATTCACCTATACTTAGATATGCAAAAAGGATTTCACCAAATCTAAAAAACTTTGGTAAATTAATTAATTTAGCTATAGTTTTTCATGATTCAGGTAAAGCATTTTTTCAAGAAGATAAAATTGAAAATAAAGAATATTTATCATTTAGAGGACATGAATTTTTCTCAAGTTACATTTTTAAAAGTTTTTGTAAAGAATGTAAAGCGAATTTTACTTTTGAAGAAAACTATGGAATAAATGATTACGAATTAATTAACTTTGCTATACTGTTTCATCATCATTCCATGAATATAATGAAAAGGCTTAATGAGTTCAGTTTTAAGCCACAATACAAAATTCAATGGATTGAAAAACTTTATGAATCTCTTAACCCATTTTTAACTGAAGATTACAAGGTCTTTCTTAAATTTACCATTAATAACATAATTAAAGATTTCAAAAGAGAAAATGCGATTGCATTGATTAAGGAAGATATTAAGCTAGAACTTAAAAACATATGGGAAAATATATGGTATGATAGAAATAGGAAGAAGCTTTCATTAATTATTTTAACGATTTTAATCGTTTCAGACAATATTGCTGCACAAAATAAAAGGGGTGAAGCGCAAGCAAGAAATGTATTTCATATGGCTTTAGAAGATTTTTATAATTTTTATCTAGTTAAACCGCAATGTAGAATTTAAAGATAATTTTGCTTTTTTAAGTAGAAAATCAAAATTTTACGTGTAAAAAGATTGAAGAAATCAAAGAAAATCAAATTTGGGTTAAGCGGGTATTCCCTAAATGAGGAGGGTTATGAATTTTCTGACTTTCCTTTTATAAAAGGAAAGTGCCTTTCAAATCTTTTGAAAATGCTATAAAAACGGTAATGTTACTTTTGTTGTAATCAATGAATAACTTTTTATTCTTCCTTTTACTATTTATTTTTTGGTGAAAATTAATTTGCCTATTACGAAGGTTAAAACTGGAATTCCAGGTTTAGATGAAATTCTTAATGGTGGTATTCCATCTAGAAATGTTGTTTTGCTTTCAGGTGGTCCAGGAACAGGAAAAACCATTTTTGGACAGCAATTTTTATTTAATGGAATTTTAAATGGTAATGCAGGTGTTTACTTGGCTTTAGAGGAACATCCAGTTCAAATTAGAGTTAATATGGCTCAGTTTGGATGGGATGTTAAACGTTATGAAGCTGAAGGAAAATTTGCTATTGTTGATGCTTTTACAAGTGGAATTGGTGAAGCTGCTAAAAGAGAAAAATATGTTGTTCAAGCTGTTGATGATTTTCCTATGTTAATCGATATGGTTAGAACTGCTATTAAGGATTTAAATGCTGAAAGAGTTGTTGTAGATTCTGTTACAACATTATATATAACTAAACCTGCACTTGCTAGAAGCATGGTTCTTCAATTAAAAAAGGTTCTTTCAGGGCTTGGATGTACATCACTTCTTATAAGTCAAGTAAGCGTTACCGAAAGAGGTTTTGGTGGTCCAGGTGTAGAGCATGCTGCAGATGGAATAATAAGATTAGATTTAGATGAGGTAAATGGTGAACTTTATAGAAGCTTAATTGTTTGGAAAATGCGTGGAACAGCTCACTCAATGAGAAGACATCCATTTGAAATAACAAATAATGGTATAGTTGTTTATGCTGATAAAACATTATCTATAACCTCTAGAAAATTAGAGGAATCAACTAATTAAGAATAAGCAAAAATAAATAAAATTGTTAATAATTTAATAGGGGGTGCTGAAGGTTGAGTGAAGAAATTTCATTAACTCCTATAGGTCGAGAAGCTATTCATAAACTTGAAGCTGCTTTGCTTGCTGGAACTCTTTTAAGGCAAGAAGTTTTATCAATGCTTAAGGAAGCTTCAGAAAGACTTACATGGGTTGATTCACTTGCTGTTGCAGCTGCAGCTTTAGCTAGAGAAAAAGCTAAAATGCCTATTTCTCAAATAGCTGATGAACTTGGAAGAACAGAAGCTACAATAAGAAATCATTTAGCAGGAAAAACTAAAGCTGGTCAGCTTGTAAAAGAAACATATGAAAAATTTGCTTCTAAAGGTGTAGAAATTCCAAGCTTAACCTTTTTAGATGAAATAGAATCCTTAAAAAAACAGCTTGAAAATGAACGCAATCAAAAATCAAATCTTGAGAAAAAATTAATTAGCATTAAGGAAAAACTGCAATCAATAATCGCTGAAATATAAATAGAAAAATAAGGTTTATGGTAGCCCGGGGGAGATTCGAATTCAGGGCCTTTAAGGCTCTCCCGTCAGCAGGTTTCTTCTCCCCTTCATTAAGGGGGATCCAGAGCCTTACAGGGGCTTCTGAGCCCTTGCTATGCTTGACCGCTACACCACCGGGCTATCCAACCTAGTAATATAAAGCTCCCCTAGGCTAAAAATATTTTAAAATAAATAAAGAAAATAAACTTTTCTTTATTTATTCTTTTAAAACTTTTAAAATTTCCTTGCATAATTGATTGTTTGCAGCTGCTATAAAAGAGGTTTTCTCTTCAGGTGTAACTTTCATATTTAATTCTTCTCCATTTAATGAAACAATTATTCCTCCAGCTTCTTTAACTATTAATTGACCTGCCGCTATATCCACAGCTCTAATCCTATTTCTTGCATCTATAAACGCATCTATAACCCCGCTTGCTATTTGACAAAGTTCTAAAGCGTTAGCTCCAAAATGACGTGTATGAAGTGCATAAACAAGAAGTTTTATAAGTTTTTTTATATCTTCTTCATTATTTAAAAAACATAAATCTAAACCTATTAAAGCTTCTTTTAAATTTTCCACGTTAGATGTATGAATTTTTTCTTCATTTAAATATGCGCCTTTACCTTCTTCAGCATAATATGTATCCCCATTAACAAGATTCATTATTAATCCTGCATAAACTCCATTTAAAAACCAAGTTTTAGAAACAGCTAGAGAGCAACAGTAAAATTTTATGCCTCTTAAAGCATTTATTGTTCCATCTAAAGGATCTAAAATTAAAAATTCCTTTGCTGCATCTCCAATTTTCTTAACTCCAGATTCCTCACTTATTAAAATGCATGAAACATTAAGATTGCTTAAAGTCTCAACAACTGCTTTTTCTGCTATATAATCAATTTTTTTAGTTATATCTCCTCCAACACCAATTCCTAAATTTTCACTTGCATCTTTTGAACCTAAAGCTTTATTTACTTCATTTTTAACTTTTTCAGCTGCTTCTTTTAAAATTTCATTCCAATTCACTTTCGATAATCCTCTTTAACTGTTTTTATTCAAAAATAATTTTCATAAAGCCCATAAACCATATTCCTATTAAGAAAAAAATAAAAGATAAAATTGACTTTTTAAATTCAGGTTGCTTGTGAAGCTCAGGAATTAAATCTGAAGCTGCTATATAAAGAAATCCTCCTGCTGTAAAAGGGAGTAAGGGCAAAGCTATATTTTCCACATGAGTAATAAAAAAGTAACCAAATAAAGCTCCAAAAACAGCTATGATAGCTGAAATAAAATTCCAAAATAAAGCTTTAAATTTAGTGAATCCTCCATAAACAAGCACGCCAAAATCTCCAAGTTCCTGAGGTACTTCATGAATTACAACAGCCATTGTTGTAATTAACCCAAGTGGTATGCCAACAATAAAGCTTGCTGCTATAACTAAACCATCTATAAAATTGTGCATTCCATCTCCAACTAAATTTAGATAGGTAAACATGTGAATGGGGCATTTCCCTTCATGGCAATGATGCCAATAAAAAATTTTTTCTAAAAGAAAAAATGATGTAAACCCAATTATAACATAAAGAAAAATCATCGTGCTGTTTGTATGTTCTAAAGCTTCTGGAAGAAGATGAAGAAAAGCTCCACCAATTAATGCTCCTGCTGAAAAACCAACTAAGAAAAACAAAATCTTCTTTAAATCTTCATCCTTAATAATTAATGTAACTATACCAGTTAAAGAAATAAGGCTTACCAGAATGGTGCTTCCCAAAATCCAGATTAAAACATTAAAATCCAAGTTGACAACCTCTTTATTATGATAAAAATTAATTTTCTTTATCTGAATAAAAATCTTTTGGAATCAACTATTAATTTGCTTCAGTTAGTTGTAAAATAAAATATAGCGAATAATTTACTTCACTTTTCTAAAGTATCAACTAATAAACAATAAATGCATTTAATGGATTATTTTAAAAAAGTTAAGGTTGAAGCTTAAGGGATTATATCTGGTGGAATAGCCCATAAAATGCTCCATTTTTCTTTTTCATCTTTTTCTAAACATACTGTTCCAGCCATTTTAAATTTTAAAACTTCTTTTTCTTCATTACCTATAATTAAAGCTGATGTTAACTTGCTTAAATGAGGTAAATGTCCAACAAGCATTATATCTTCATTTATACGCTTTATTTTTTCAATCCAAATTTTAACGTTATCTAAGGGGTTTAATCCTTCGCTTTCTTCAATTCCCTCTTCAGGCTTTAAATATTTACCGTAAATTTCAGCTGTTTGTTTTGCCCTTAATTTTCCGCTATGAAAAATCTTTTTAATTTTTAAATTAAGTTTTGCGAGGTAGCTGGCAACTTTTTCAGCATTTTTAATTCCTTCTTCAGTTAATGGTCTTAATGGATCTTCATTCTCTTTTTTTGCTTCTCCATGCTGAACTAAATAAATCCTCATTTTTATCAAGCCTAAATTCTAATTGAACATTAAATCATTTTTATAAAATTGAAAAATATTTTTTTTAAAGTTTTATTTTTCAATTATTTACATTAAAAATCAGTATTTAATAAATTTTTTGTAAAAATTACAAAGAAAATTTGGAAATGTTTATTAAAAAGTTAATTAGCTTAATGTAAAGATTGATGAAAATTGCAGGACTCAATGATTAAACAGTTAAATGATTTAACTTCAATATTTAACCTAGAAAAAAAAGAGAAAAAAGCCGTGTTTAAAATTAATACAGGAATTTTAAAAATTATGGTTAATAAGCTTGTTGAAAAAGGTTTTTATTGGCTTTTACCTGTTATTTTAGCTAAGTCCACCGATCCATTATGGCCTGACACTCAAGCAAGCATAGAACAAAGAATAGAAATTGAAATTTATAATGAAAAAGTTAAAACTATGCAAAGCATGATAATTCATAAAAGAATTTTAGTTTCTTCAGGAATAGGAAAAATATTCTTTTTATCTCCTAACATTCGAATAGAACGAAGAGAAAGAGCTGAAACTGGAAGGCATCTTTATGAATTTACTCAATTAGATGTTGAAGCAGCCTATTGGAAAATGGAAGATATTTTTAAGCTTTTCGAGGAACTTATTGTATATTCTATAGCCTATATCAAAAAAAACTTTAATGAAGAACTTGAAATACTTAAAAGAAAAATTGAAGTTCCTGAAGTTCCATTTAAAATTTTTAAAAGAGCTGAACTTGAAGAAAAATATGGAAAAAACTGGGAATTAACTATTTCTAAAAGCTTAAAAAATCCTGTTTGGGTAACAAATATACCAAGAGAATTTTATGATTATGAAGATGAGGAAACTGGAGAATGGCGAAACTTTGATTTAATATTGCCTGAGGGATATGGTGAAGTTATTTCAGGTGCTGAAAGAGAATATGAATATGAAAAAATAATTAAAAAAATGGAGCGGGATGGTATAAATAAAAATGATTATAAAACATTTTTAAGCTTTGCTAAGGAAGGAAAATTAAAACCTTCAACAGGAGCTGGGCTTGGAGTTGAAAGATTTATAAGCTATATTTGTGGAGTTAAACATGTGGCTGAAGTTCAACCTTTCCCAAGAATTCCAGGTTTTGTTTCTGATCTTTAAAAAATTAATTAAAGTTTTTTACTTCTTTTAAACATTGTTATTAAAATTAATGCAATTGTTAAAGATAGAAAAGTAACCGTTAATCTATTAAATTCTGCTACCACCAAGCATGAAATTTGAGTGGTTGCATCAAAATAGCCTTGTTTGCTTGCAGTTAAATGAATAATATATGTTCCAGCATCAGCATTTTGTGGAATCTTAAATTCATGAGTGAATGTTCCATCTTGAGCTGAATAAACTAAAGCTAAATGAATAATGCCTGAAGGAGCATCAACTTGAATTGATATTGAAGCTCCTGAAACAGGATTTCCTAAACCATCCTTAACTATACCATCTATTTTAATTGATTCTCCAGCATTATAACTTTCTTTGGATAAGCTTGCTGAAATAAAAAGTGTCTCAGCAGAATAGGCTTTATTAACAATTAATGAAATTGATAATAAAACTAAAGCTAAAAAAGCAATGTGTTTAAACAATTGTTTTCCATAAACCATTTTGCTTCTCTCCTTCTCTCTATTTACAGCGTTATTTATTGTTAAAACAAATTAATTAACTATAAATACAGCATCTGTTGAAGCTAAAAATTTTCCTCCTTTAGAAATTAAATCGTTTGATACAAAAGCTTTAGCTACATAAACACCTTTATAAGCATTAGCTGATATTGTAAAGCTAAACCCTATAGTTTTTATTTTTCCATTTTCCAAATCTCCAATATTAAAGTAGACTCCAAGAGGAGTAGTGTTAGGATCATCTATTTCTACCCATACATAAGCCTTCTCTAATGTAGCGCCGGAGTTTTCTACAGTAACCCATATAATTAATGCTTCTCCTTGAGCAAACTCTGATTTAATTTCACCATTTAAATCAGTTATATTAACGTTTACAAAATTTATGCTTGGAATATTTGCTTCTCCAATAATAAATGATGCATGGGCATAACCGTCTAAATAACCTTCCTTGCTTGCTGTAACAAATACTGTATATGTTCCAGGAATAAATATTGAATAGCCTAATTCCCCAATAGTAAAATTATCAAAGTATATGCCTAAACTATTTGTTTTTGTTAAAGCTGAATGTACAATATTACCTGATGGGTTAACTACTTGAATTGAAACTTCAATTGATGTAAGAGGATTTCTAAATTGATCTTGAACGCTTCCAAATATTTTAACAGTTTCATTTTGATTATAACTTGTTTTATCTGTTTGAACATTTACATATAATGTTCGAGTTATTAACGTTGAAGTTGTTATTGTTGAGGTTATTGTTGTTTCCAGTTGATTTACTATTAAAGCAGTTTTAGCCCCCTCTTCTTTATCTCCACTTATGGCTATTATTGTTATTTCATATGCACCTGCTGGTGTTTGAATAGTTGTAATTATTGTTAATTTTGATTTAAATGGGGTCCTTCCTTTTTCAGGCGTAAATATACCTATTGAATTTTCTGGAAGACCATTAACTTTTAACATTACTATTTGTGGAAAACGTGTTAAAGATTCAACTTTAATGGAATATATTGTTGTTTCTCCAGCTTTAATTGCTCTATAGGAAGGTTCTACACGTATAAGCAAGGGGCTTTCATTTTCATTTGCTAAAATTGTAGGTAGCATTATGCTTAATATAAATAGGGTTAAGTATGTTGTTGCAAAAATTTTTTGCTTCAAATATTTTATCACCTTAAGTTTTTATTTCATATTTCTTCTATATAAATGTTTCTGTGTAGTACAAATAAACATGAACAGAAAAACTATTACGTAACCTCTGCAAAAATTAAATTTAAAACGAAAAGCGAGAAGAAACCTTTGAAAGAAGAAGTTAACATAGATTCTTTAATTATTGAGCTTTTAAAAAGAATAAGTAAAAGCTTAGAAGAGTTAAATGAAAAAATTGATAAATTAATTGAAAAAACTAGCTTAATTGAAGTTAAATCAAAAAAAATTTCTATAGAAAATTTACCTTTAGATGCAGCAACCCTTCTTTCTCTTCCAGATCATCTTAGAAAAACTGCTATAGCAATTTGTTCTTTAGGAGAAGCTACAGCAGAAGAAGTTGCTGAAGAAACCAAAAGAGCAAGAGCTGTTGAAAGCGATTATTTAAATCAATTAGTAGCTTTAGGATATTTAAAAAAGAGAAGAATTGGAAAAAAAGTTTATTTTAGTATTGAGGAGAAAAAAGAATGAAAACTATTGCAATTCACTCTTATAAAGGTGGAACAGGAAAAACCTCTATAGCTGTAAATTTAGCAGTCATATATGCTATCAAAGGAAAAAATGTTTGTATATTAGACTATGATTTTAGAGCTCCAAGCCTTCAAATTATTTTTAAAGAAAATCCAAGATTCTGGTTAAATGATTTTTTAGAAGGAAACATTAGCCTTCAAGATGCTTTAATCGAGTTAAGTAACAAATATAATTTTAAAGGTAAGCTTCTAGCTGGTTTTGCTAATCCTAATGTTCAAGCTTTAAGAAGCATGATGACAAAAGATAGAGTTTGGGAAATGAGAGCTTTACATAAAACGCTTTCAGCTAAAAGAAGCCTTAATCAAAAAATGGGAATCGACATTTTAATTTTTGATACAAGCCCAGGAATGATTTATTCTTCAATAAATGCTTTGGCAAGTTCAGATTTAATCTTTATAGTTATGAAAGGGGATGAATTTGATTTAGAAGGAACAAAAGAGCTTATAAATGGTTTATATGAAGTTTTAGGAAAGAAAGCTCAAATAATTCTTAATAAAATCCCTTTAAATTATTTTAGTAATGAAGCTTCTGAAAAACTTAAATCTTTAATTCAGGAAAAGCTTGGTTTACCTATAGCTGGTTTAATTCCATGCGATTGTAATCTTTTAGCTACCGGAGGAAAATCAATTGTTGCTATTAACCAACCAAACCATCCTTTCGTTAAAGCTATCTTAAATATAGCTGAAAAAATTTAATGTTTTTCTCTCTTAAGTTTTTCTTCATATTCTTCTCGAAGTTTTTCATATTCTTCATCACTAATTTTTCCTTGAGCTTTAAGCTCTTCAATCCTAGCTAAGGCTCTGGCATAAGCTAAATATTTTCGATCAAATTTTAACTCTCTTCCTTTTTTTACTTTTCTTAAAAAAACTAGTAAAGTTAAAACAAAAGCAATTGTAAAAAAGATTGTTAAAACAGAAATTGAGCTTAAATTAAATTCATTTTTTACTACTATAACCATAATATTTGCATATTTAACTTTACCCCCTCCAGCACCAACTATGGTTACATTATACCTTCCAGCTTTAGCTTCTTTAGAAGCTTCAATGGTTAACTTAGATGATTTAAATGGGGTTATGAAGGTTTGATTTAAGGAATATTGAATATCTTTAGGAACATTAGAAACTTGAAGTAAAACAGTGATATTTAATGGTTTACTGGGAATTAAACTGATTAAAATTTGCTGTTTTTCTCCCTGCTTTAACTCTATAACATTTGGAGAAGCGACAATTAAAAAATCTGAAAAGAAAAAGCTTAAAGAAATTTTAGTTTGAAAATCTTCATAACCCGCTTTACTAACAATCATATATACGCTATAGTTTCCTTCAGGAGCATCGCTGGATAAAGAAAATTCATCTTTAAATGTTCCATTTCTACTTGAGTAAACTAAAGCCACATGAATAACGCTTCCATTAGGATTATTAACTTGAATTGATATAAGTGCATTTTGAATTGGATAACCCGCTTCATTAGAAACTTTACCAGTTATAACAATTAATTCTCCAAAATCTGTTGAAAAATGATTTACAGAAACTGAAACAAGCATTTTGCTTAAGGCTAATACATAAGGTGAAGAAGAAAGCGTTAAAAAGATAAGAAATATTGAGATAGCCTTCACGTTTTTTCTCCTTTCCCATTTAAGATTCAGCTTATTAACCAATTTATTAAATCTTTTGGATTCTCGCAAAGCACTTTTATTGAAATAGGGCCTAAAGGCGATTCAGCTTCAGGTTGACAAAAAGAGATATGATTTGAAAAAGCAACCTGCTTGTTTAAGTAAAAAATTAATTCTTTATTTTGAATTGAAGAAATAAGCATGGCTTTAGCAGCATCTCTAATCTTTTCTTTCTCTAGTAAACTTTTAAAATTTTCTAAAACCTTTAAGGATTTTCCTTCACCTTTTAGTTTTAATGGGTTATCCTCAACCTTGAAAAATTCTATTTCTGGAAAAATATTTTTTAAAGCATGCCTTACTTTTTCTTCATCTTCAGTAGGATAAACTGAAGCTTCTACATAAACCGTTACTTCATTCATTTTCTTTAATCTCCTTTAAAATATTTAATGCTTTTAAAAAAAAGTTTTCTATTAAATCTTCATTAATAATCATTTTATCAGCTAAAGCGATAACTTCCCCAATTCCAAGCTTTAATTCTTTTTCATCTCTAGAAGAAAATTCTTCATAGGTTTTAGGATCATCCTCTCTACTGCGCATTTTTAATCTTTCAAATCTAACTTTAGGAGATGCATGAATTGCTAAAATCTTAACATTTTTAAAATGTTTTTTTAACTCCTCCACTTCAGCTCTACTTCTAACTCCTTCTACAACAGCCACCTCTTTATTATCCATCATAATTTTAGGAATTAATTTTTTAACAACAGCAGCTGCACCATTTTTTTCTCTAATTTCGATCATAATTTTGCTTAAATTTTCATGCGTTAAAGATAAACCTTTTTTGATAGCTTCCTCTCTAATTACATCTCCGCATGAATAAACTGGAAGATTAAGGTTAATAGCTGCTTTAGAAACTAAACTTTTTCCTGAACCAGGCATGCCTACAATTGCAATCAATTTTTTATTCTCCATATTTATCATTTTCCAAAACCTTAATTATTAACTTTAAAACCCATTATAAATTGATAAAATCAACTTAAGGTTTTTAAAAAATGAAAAATTTACCTTCACCTAAAGAATATTTAAACTTAATTGAAGAAATTGAAAATCTTCTTTTAAAGGAGAGGGAGACCGGATTTTTTGGTAAAGGGAAAGTTAATAAAGGTTTAGTTAAAATTGAAGCTAAAGAAAAACTTATTGTTATTGGAGATATTCATGGAGATCTTCAAAGCTTAAACTATATTGTCAAAGAAAGCAAATTCTTAAAGTCAAAGCATTCAATAATAATTTTTTTGGGAGATTATGTTGATAGAGGGGAATTCTCGCCTCAAGTACTATATAAAATTTTATCTTTAAAACTTCATTTTCCAAATAGAGTTGTAGTTTTAAGGGGAAATCATGAGGGACCTGAAGATCTTCAAGCTATTCCACATGATTTACCAAATCAATTTTTTAATATTTATAAAGAGAATGGAAGAAAAATCTATTTTACAATTAAAAAGTTATTTAATATTCTTCCTCATGTGGCTTTGGTTGAAGGGAAATACCTGTTTCTGCATGGTGGGCCTCCTCATAACGCTTCTTCACTAGAGGATTATGCTAATGCTTATGAAATGCATCCAGAAAAAAGCTTTCTTGAAGAAATTTTATGGAATGATCCAATAGAAAATTTTGAGGGTGTTTTACCATCTCCAAGAGGAGCTGGAAAACTTTTTGGAGAAAACATTACAAATAATGCTTTAAAAGTTTCAGGTGCTAAAATAATTATTAGAGGGCATGAACCTAAAGATGAAGGGTTTGGTTTTAACCATAATGGTAAAGTGTTAACTTTATTTTCTAGACTCGGTTCACCATATTTTAATTCTTCAGCAAGTTATCTTGAAATAAACTCGAAAACTGAAAATTTTATAATTAAAAAGTTTACTCGAGAATATAAAAGTAAAGTTAATTAATTTTTCATTATTCTAATCCCGTGCTTTTAGGTAAAAGTACATCATGCGGACTTGCTTCTTGAATTCCTAAACTTGTTAAAGCAGCCAGCTTAGCTTTTTCCCATAATTCTTGAATATTTCTTGCACCAGCGTAACCCATTGCTGCTTGTAATCCAGCTTTTAATTCTTGAACTAAAGTTTCTACTTCGCCTTTATATGGAACCCACCCCTCTACACCTTCAGCCACCTCTTTAGCTCCGCTATAACGATCTATAGAGAAACGTTTTGCCATAGCTGATGGGCTGCCCATTCCCCTATATTGTTTATAATATCTTCCACCTATAGCTACTAATGTTCCTGGTGATTCTTTACATCTAGCAAAAAGGTTTCCAATCATTACTGCTGAAGCTCCTAAAGCTAAAGCTAAAGCAATATCTCCCCCACTTCTTATCCCCCCATCAGCTATAACAGGTATTTTAGCATCATAATTTTTTACAGCCTCAGCTGCTTGAGCTGTTGCATATAATGTTGGCGCTCCAGCTTTTGTAACTTCAGTAGTTGTACATATTGAACCTGAACCTATTCCAACCCTTAACCCTGCTACTTTATCAAGTTTTGTAATAACGTCTTCAGCAGCTTTATAGGTTCCTATATTCCCTACGATAACATCAGCCGATACATTTGAAAGAATTTTTTTTGTTGCACTAAAAACTTTTGAGTTATGAAAATGAGCCACATCAATAACAAGTATGTCAACAACTTTATCGAGTCTCTCAGCTCTTTCAAAATCAAATGGTGATACTGCTGCACCGCAAAGCAGTTTTCCTTCTTCATCTCTAGAGGCGTTAGGAAACTTTCCTCTAAGCAATATATCCTTCACAGTTATTAAACCTTTAAGTCGTCCCCCCTCATCTACCAAAGGTAATTTTTCTATTCTATGCTTATGAAGTATTTCTTTAGCTTCCTCAAGGCTTATTCCATAAGGTGCTGTAATAACATTTTTAGTCATTAAATCCTTAACTTTAAGGGATGGATCAGCAAATCTAACGTCTCTTCCAGTTAATATTCCAACAACTTTTTCATTTTCAACAACTGGTAAACCTGATATAGATTTTTCCTTCATTATTTTTAAGGCAGTTGCTATACTTTCCTCCGGAGAAACTGTATATACATCCTTTATTATAGTTGCTTCTGCTCTTTTTACTTTTTCAGCCATTTCAACCTGTTCTTTAATAGAACAATTTCTATGAAGTATCCCCAGTCCACCCTGTCTAGCTAAGGCTATAGCCATTTCGCTTTCAGTAACTGTATCCATAGGTGAAGAAATAAATGGAACATTTATAGAATAGTTTTTTGTAGCTTTAGTTTTAACATCAACCTCTTTAGGATCTACTTCAGTCCAACCTGGAAGCAAAATAACATCTCGAAAAGTTATTGCAATCTCGATGTTTTTTAATTTATTTAGAAATTCAGGCAAACCTCAAACCTCAACAGTTAATTTTAAACTGCTTTATTCAAATAGTTAATAATAAACTTTTTTAAAGGCTTCATATAACGTAAAAATGCTTATAATGTTAGCCGCCTATAATGATCTTTAAAGTTTCATTTAAAAACTTTAAAATATTTATTTCTAAATCCTTTTACATAAAGCTAAAAATAAATATATTTTCTTTAAATTTAAATTATCTTTTGTAACAGCAAAAGCAACATGCGCAATACTTGCAGTTGTAAAATGAAGCTATTATGTTTAAAAAAGTTTAATTACAGGTAGTTTTTACTGTAGATAGATTTAACAAAAAAATACTTCTAGAGCATGAAACTCTAGAAACTTTAATTTCAATTGAACCAAATGAAAAATTTGAACAGAATTATATTTTATTTAAAACTTCCTTAATCTTAGTTAAATTTTCAATTGAATAATCCGGTTCAGTAGTCATAGTTAATATTCCTTTAGAAAAGGGAATTATGAAAAGATTTACTTTTTTAAATTTCGTCAAGAAATGCTCGATTTCCCCAAAGTATTCTTTTAGTTTTTCAAAAATACCAGTAACTATGAGAGCTCTTAACTCTCCTATTTCTATATCAACATTGTTTGGACTGTAAGATTTAACACCTTCTCGCATAGAATAAAAAACCAGTTTGTTTTCGATTGTAAAGGCAACAAACCTTATTTTCTCATTTAAATTAAAAATTTCTTTTGCTCTTTTTTCAATTTCATCTTTATTTAAAACCATTTTTCTTCAACCCATAAATCATTTAAATAAATAAAAATTCAAAAGGCATATTACTTTTTACAATTTAAAACAATTTAAATTTTTTCATTAAATGTTTCTTTTAGGAAAATTACACCAAAAAATTTATGGTTGGCATTAAATTATAGTTTTATTGTGAAAAATTTTGATTTATAAACCTGAAGAGTTAAGAGTTATAATTCCTGTTGGAGGTTTAGCTAAAAGGCTTATGCCTTTAACTGCTGAAACATCTAAAGCTTTAATAAGACTTGTTAACATGCCTTTAATTGAAATTGCAATGCTTGGACTTGCAAAGCAAGGCGTTAAACACTTTATATTTGGTGTTAAAGGCTATAGAAACTTTAGGGATTTATTTGATTATTTTCAAGAAGGTTATGGTTTTTCAGCTAAATATAACATTCAACCTAGGGTTCATATAAAATATCAACCGAATATTGAAGATTATGGTAGCGCAGATTCAGTTAGAATAAACCTAGAATACTATGATGTAAAAGATCCCATGTTTGCAGTTCAAGGAGATAACATATTTGATTTAGATTTAAAACATCTTTTAGAATTTCATGAAGAAAAAAATGGTATAGCCACTATCTGCTTAAAAAAAGTTTCAGATGTGGAAGGTTATGGAATAGCTGAGATAGATGATAATATGTTAATTCGAAGGTTTGTTGAGAAACCTAAAAAAACCGAAGCCCCAAGCAACCTTGCTAATACAGGATTGTATTTTTTTCTCTCCTGAAGTTAGAAAAGTTTTACAAAGCGAATGGGTTTATAAAACTATTGCATCACAAAAAAGATTGGATTTTGGCTATGATTTTATTCCTTACCTAATTCAATCAGGTTATAGAGTTTATGGGTATATAATTGAAAAGGGTTGGTATGATGTGGGTACACCTGAACGATATTTAAACGCTATGTATGATATTTTAAATGGTCGATTAGAATGTTTAAAGGAATTTGATGAGAGGGTCTTTCCTGATAAGCGAATTTGGATTCAAGGTAAAAGCCCGGAATCAATCACTAGAAAAAACAAGATAATTGAAATGGTTAAAAAAGGAAAAATAGAATTGGAGGAGCCTGTGCTTATAGGAAGACATTGTCAAATAGAGGAGGGTGTTAAAATTTCAAATTCTTGCATTGATAATTATACACGAATAGGAAAAGGCTCTATCATTAAAGATTCAGCAATTATGGATAGAACCTATATAGGTGAAAATACTGAAATAAATAAAAGCATAATTGGTCGACATACAACAATCATGTCTACTCGTCGTAAACAAACTAAAATAACATCTGTATCTGTTGTGGCAGACAATGTTTACATTAATGCTGGTTGCATTTTGAAAAATGCAAAAGTTTATCCACATTTAAAACTGATTGAAAACATATATGAAGGGGAAGTTTTAAGTTCTAAATAAAAGGAAGTGCTTAATTATTGAAAATTAAATTTGAAAAGTATTCTCAAACAGCTTATTTATTAACACCACCAGATTTTCAAGAAGTCTCTCAAGAAATTGAAATTAGAAAAGATCCTTTAACAGGAAAATTATGCAGAATAAATGTTAATCGTGCTAAAAGACCTAAGCAAATTCCATCATCCACATCTGAAATTCTCAAGATTATTCAAGAATCCAAAGTAAACTGCTTTTTTTGTCAAGAAAATATTGAAAGATTAACTCCAAGTTTTCCAAGAAACTTTCCAAAAAAAATAAATGTTGAGGAAGCTGTTGTTTTTCCAAATCTTTATCCTTATGGCGCATTTCACATTGTTGGTGTATTTTCAACAAAGCATCATTATTTTGAATTAAACCAATTTGACTCAAAACTTATTGAAAACTGTTTTAAAGCTTGTTTAATATATTTTAATTTAGTTTACAAACATTTTTCAGAAGCTAAATACTGGTGGATTGGTTGGAATCATATGCCTTCAGGAGCAGCAAGTATCATTCATCCTCATATTCAAGCTTTAGCCGATTCAAAACCAACACTTTATCTAAAAGAACTTTTAACTTTAAGCAAAATTTACTATGAGAAAAATAGAAGTAATTATTGGTTAGATCTTATTGAAACAGAAAAAGAGCTTAATGAAAGATTTATCGGAGAAACAGGATCGATAAAATGGTTTGCCAGTTTTGCTCCTCAAGGCAATAAAGAAATTTTGGGAATTTCATCAAAAAAATCTTCTTTAGCTCATTTTACTGAAGTAGAATTAACTGAACTTTGCGAGGGTTTATCAAAAATTTTAAGAGGTTATCATTCGATTGGAGTTAAAAGCTTTACTTTAAGCATTTTTTCAGGTCCATGCGATGAAGATTTAAGCAGCTTTTACCTTTTTAATTTAAGGCTTATTTCAAGACCGAATCCATCTCCATTTTACACAAATGATGATGGCTTTATGGAAAAGCTTCATCAAGAACCAGTAATAGATACACTTCCTGAGGATTTAACTATTGATTTAAAGCGTTTCCTTAAAATTTAAAAATTAAGGGAATTGCTTTGAACGATGAGGAATGGATTTTAGATCCATATGAAAATCCTGATTGGGGATATGCAAGAAATAAACAATTACTTCTTAAAACTTTTTATGCTGAATTTTCCTCCTCAATCTTTTCAACAATTATAAATGTTGATAACTTAAATTTTTATGGTGGAAATAGAGATTACTCTTGGCAAGGTTTAATTATAGGCCCCATCAATAACGTTCTTTATAAAATTATTGACGGCATATATTATTCCATAGATAAAATTTTAAAAGCTGAAAAAGTTATTTTTAAACCTGGAGAATACACATATGTATATAGTTGTAATAACGAAAATAAAATTTTTTCAGTTAAAATCATCTTAGATGGCTTTAAAACTTATGTAGTGCTTAAAGCTTTAGCTAATGAACCATGCTGGTTTACTATTCTACTTGATTTTAGACCTGCAGAAAAATGGTCTGAAGGAAAATACTCAATAAACTTTTTAAACAATAAGGTGATTGTTGAAAATTCAATTACTCCATTAAAACTTATTATAAATGGTTTTGATAAAGCTTATCCTTTAAATTTAATTTTAAATTGGCGTTATAAACTTGGTGATGGATTCCGTCAAGTTAAAAATGGTATAGGTTTTATAGAGCATTATCGTCCAGTTTATTTACCAGCCATATTTTATTCCTCAACCGGCTTTCTCGAAATGAAAGTCCCTTTACCAATCCATAATACAGTTGAACTTGCAAATTTTAAAAAAGAAAAGTTAAACTTTAATTTTGGAGACACCTACATTGGTAAAGCTCTTAGGTTGCGTTTAGAAACCTTATTTTCACATGGGTTAATTATTAACAATCTTTGGTTTCCTGAAGCTGGAGCTTGGTGGTTTAGAAAAGCCTGGATTAGAGATGCTCTTGAAGGGTTAAGATGGAACATTAAAACTTATATTCAATTTTTCAACTGGTCAAGCAAAATTATTTTTTTAATTCAAAATTTACTTAATACTCTTAAATCATTGCTTGGATTACCGATAATTTTTAATGATTCTTCAAATTTTTCAAGTGATTCTCCCCCTCAATTATTAAATGTTGCTTGTGATTTAGCTTCGCTTTTAAAATGCAAAAATTTATTTTTAAAAATTGTTAAAACAGCAAGTTTTATTGCTGAAAGATTTGTTAAAGGATTAAATATTTCAGAAACAATTCTTAAGGACTCAATTTTATGTTCTTCAAGCAATTCTTCATGGATTGATTCAATAGTAACTATTAATGGGAAAAAATGGCCTTTAAGGCTTCCTGTTGAGTGGAGTGAAAAAGGAGTAAATCCTTTTGAAAATGAATTTGGGCTTGTAGAGGTTAACGCATTTTATATTGAAGCCTTTAAAAAAATATTAGTTCTTTGTGAAAAATTTAATGTTCATAAACCTGAATGCATTAAAGAACTTTTAAAAATTCTTTTAGACGGATTTCTTAAATTTTTTAAGAGATCATCTTCTCTACCAGTTTTAACTGTGTCACCTTTATATAATCTTTCAGATCATACCTTAAGCTCACCAAGTTTAATTGCTTCTTCAATATTGGCCAATATAGTTTATGATAATAAAGAATTAAATCAAATATGGGATTTAACCTCAAAAAAACTATTAGTTTATAGACGGCTTATTGCTTTAGGTAAAGAATGGCAACCTTTTGGTGTTATTGTTAAACTTACTGAATTAAAACCTTACCTTAATGATTTTGAATATCATGCTGCTGTTGTTTGGCCTAGAGATACACCATATTTAATAAAACTTTTAGAAAAACTTGGTTTAGAAGTTAAAGGCCTTCTTTTAAGCAATTTGGATCATATGCTTGTTGAAGGAGTTTTTGGCTATTGCAATGAGCTTTTTAGTTTACCAATAGGTAAAAATCCATTCTTAACATTTGAATCAAATAATCCTGTTCCAGTTAAGAATCCAGCTCAATACTGGAGTCACTGGTGTGATCCATATATTGAGCATTTAAATGAGCTTCTTTAAAGTTCTATATTTATGGAAAAATTTATTTACTTGTTAAAGCTAAAAATATAAATTAAAGGGAAATCCTTATGAATTTTTACTCTCTTCTAAAAAAGTTTAGAGAATTTCATAAAAATAGGAAAGATTGGGAAATTGGTGAAGAAGGAGATTGGGTTAAAGATAAAGAAGGTTACCATGCTATAATTTGGAACAGAAACTTAAAATCTTGCACAATTCAATCTATGGTTAAATGCGGAAAAATATCTATTAGAAAAGGAGATTATTGGTTTATTGAAAATGTTAAATCAATGATTTTTCTATCAGAAAATATTCCTGATGAAATTTTAAATGAAGTTAATGAATCTAAATGGTTAAAAAGTAAAATTGTGATTTTCGATATAGCTAGAGGATTAAAAATTGGTATGGAAAATAATATTTCTAATGAATTAGAAAACTTTTTGTTTAAAGAAACCGGAAAAAAGATGAAAAATATAAAAAAATTTGAGTTAAATATGGTTTAAACTATTTTTAATATATTTTAATATACTTGCATTCTAAACTTTTAGGTTTCCCTGTAGATTTAAATATTAAGATTAATGAAAGTTAACTTTCATTAAACAAATGATAAAAAGTTTTAAATCAAAAGCTATTAAATTTTGTTCCTATTAAGAAAAAGGAAAGGGTTTAATATATGCGAATAATTTTTCTAGCTTGGGAGTATCCTCCAGTTTTAGTTGGCGGTTTAGGAACTTATGCTGAAAATATTACTAGAAAGTTTGTTGAACTAGGACATGATGTTACAGTATTTTCTTTAAATAATGGAAACTTACCAACTAGAGAGGTTATTAAAGGAGTTGAGGTTCATAGACCCCTTCTTACAAATGCATCAAGTATATTTCCCCTTCTTTCTAAAGATTTAGAAAATTGGGGCGTAAACATAAAGTTTTTTAATGATTTTTTTCTTTATAATATTTTATCAGCCTCCAAGCTTATTAATGATTTAGTTAAAAAACAAAATTATAGTTATGACATTGTTTGTTTTCATGACTGGCTTAATAGCATAGCTGGAATAATCATTAAAAATGAACTTAAAATTCCAGGAGTTTTCCATGTTCATTCAACCGAATGGGGTAGAAGTGGAGATGGCTCCGAAATAATTAAATCTTTAGAAAGAAAAGCAGCAAATGAAGCAGATGGTATTATTACCGTTAGTTATGCTATGAAGGAAGATTTAACTCGTCATGGTTGGCCTGAGGGAAAAATTGATGTTGTTTGGAATGGAGTTGATCCTGAAAAATATAATCCTGAAAAATGTAAAATTGAGGAAATTGAAGCTTTAAGAAACAGATATAACGTTAAAAAAGATGAGAACTTAATTTTATTCATTGGACGTTTAACTTGGGTTAAAGGTGTTCGAAATTTAATTCAAGCTATGCCATATGTTTTAAGTAAGCATCCAAATACTAAACTCGTTATTTTAGGAAGAGGAGAAGAACAAAAGGATATTGTTGACTTAGCTTTAAGATTAAATATAGCTGATAAAGTTTATTACAGATTTGAATTTGTTCCTGAAACTGAAAGAATTCTTCATTATGCAGCTTCAGATTTATGCGTTTTTCCATCAATTTATGAGCCATTTGGCATAGTAAGCCTTGAAGCGATGGCTATGGAGAAACCCATAGTTGTAGGGGCTAGAGGCGTAGTAGGGTTTAGAGAGCAAGTTGTTCCTTCAGGTCCAGAGCAAAATGGAATTCATGTAAATGGAAACGATCCTACGGATATTGCTTGGGGAATAAATGAAGTTTTAGCCGATAAAGAAAGAGCTAAAATATGGGGAATAAACGGTAGAAAAAGAGTTCTTAAATATTTCACATGGGATAAAGTTGCTGAACAAACAATAAAATATTATGAATCTATTCTGGTGAAGTAAAAGGTGCCGGACATATGTTTTTGCTTCGAAGTCCATCAACCTTACAGATTAAACAGTAATTTTAATAAGGCTTTAACTAAAAATAAAAGATTTGAAGAATTATTTGACATCTATTTCGATAATGAATGGAATAAAACTATTTTAAAAAGAGTTGCTGAAAAATGCTATATTCCTGCCACAGAGTTAATTCTAGAAAACATTGATAAATTCAAACAAGAAAAGAAAAAATTTAAAGTTTCATTTAGCCTTTCAGGAGTTTTAATTGAGCAATTAGAAAGATGGATGCCTAAAGTTTTAGATTTATTTAAGCAACTTATTAAAACAGGTTGTGTAGAACTTCTTAATCAAACCTATTATCATTCACTTTCAAGCTTGTTTCAAACTAAACAAGAATTTATAGAGCAAATCATCCTTCATAAATCTTTAATCAAGGATTTATTTAATTATGAATCTAAAATATTTGAAAATACAGAATTTATATATAATAACTCTATTGCGAAAACACTTGAGAAGCTCGGTTTTAAAGGTGTCTTTACAGAAGGTGCTGAAAGAATCTTGTTATGGAGATCTCCTAATTACATTTACAAAGCAAAGGAAACTAACTTGCTTTTGCTTTTAAGAAATAGTAGACTTTCAGATGATATAGCATTTAGGTTTTCATCTAGAAATTGGATTGAATGGCCTTTAACAGCTGATAAATATACTGCTTGGCTTTCAGCTACTCCTGGGCAATGCATAAATATTTTTATTGATTATGAAACTTTTGGTGAACATCAATGGAAAGAAACTGGCATATTTGAATTTCTTAAATGGTTACCAATTGAAGCCTTAAAATATGAAAATTTAGAATTTAAAACTCCATCAGAGCTTATATCATTTCATAAACCTGTTGATGAAATAGATGTTCATGATTTTAATACTGTTTCATGGGCTGATACTGAAAGAAGCACAAATGCTTGGCTTGGTAATGAAATGCAAAAAACATCTTTTAATGCTTTAGTTAAGCTTGAACCTTATGTAAAAAAAACTATGAAGAAAGATATTATTAAATTATGGAGATTACTTCAAATAAGCGATCATCTTTATTATATGTATAATAAACCTGACGCTTCAGGAATTGTTCATGGTTATTTTAGTCAACAACCTCCAGTAAAAGTTTTTTGGAATTTTATAACTATTCTATCTGATTTTTATGAGAAAGTAGCTGAAAATCTCAATGAGCCTGAAAAAACCTTTTTGAAGTTTCTTAGAGTTGTACCTCCAGAAGAGGCATTTCATTTTCATGAAAATGGAAAATATATTAATCTTTCAGCTCATAGTCTTGAAGAATTTAAAAACATGCTTTTATTCGCCTCAAATTACTCAATTTTATTTCATACTGCATGTAAGCATTTTGAAAAATGGATTAAAAATGTTATAGGTGATCAAGAGTTAGCAGATAAGCTTAATAAAATTGAAGGAAATAGTGTAGAGGAACTTAGACAAAACCTATATAAATGTGTTAATGAAAGGTTAACTCAAATTTCAACTATAAAAAATATTTAAGGCTTTTAATTCATTCATTATCCTTCATAATTTTTGCAATAAAAATTTAAAAATTATAATCTTAATGCTTTCTATAATAGAAGAAAAAATTTATATCTTTTGATCATATTAAATGAAATTTAAGGGAATAATAATGAAGCCTGAAGAAGTGTTTGGAGTTAATGCTGGAAAAGTTTGGAATGTTTTAAATGAAACTCAAAAACCTCTTTCAGCAACTGAAATAATGAAGAAAACTGGTTTAAAAAGAGATGAAGTATTTGCTGCTTTAGGTTGGCTAGGTAGAGAAGGAAAGATAGAAATTATAAAAGAAAAAGAAAAGCTTTTTTATAAACTGGTATAGAAGTTGAGAATAGCTATTCTTTCATGGGAATCTTTATATACTATTCAAGTTGGAGGTTTAGCTGTAGCTGCAACAAGACTTGCTGAAGAATTAGCTAAAGAAGGTCATGAGGTTTATTTTTTTACTAGAAGAGCTCCCGGTCAACCGCAATATATGACTATAAACAATGTTCATTATTATACATGCGTTTTCGATCCAGGTCGAAACAGTTTATCTTTTGCTTATAATATGTCTAAAGCTATGGTTTCAGGCGTGCATGAAATTGAAAAGTATGAAGGAGAATTTGATATAATTCATGGTCATGATTGGCTTGTGGTTGATGCCTTGCATGAGTTAAAAAATGAAGGAAAATCCATAATTCTTACTTATCATTCAACAGAATATGGTCGTAATGGTGGTATGTTTGGAGATTGGTGGGAATTTAAAGAAATCTCAGGAAAAGAATGGTATGGTGGATATATAGCTAATAAAGTGACTACTGTTTCAAACTATATGAAAAATGAGTTGCATTGGCTTTATAAGATTCCCTTAGATAAAATAGAAGTCATTCCAAATGGAATTGAACCCTCAAGTATAAAATTAAATGTTGATCCTGGTAAAGTAAAGGAAAAGTATGGGATTCATCCTTTAGCGCCAGTTGTGCAATTTATAGGAAGATTAGAGTATCAAAAGGGACCGGATCTTTTAGTTGAAGCCATACCAAAAATTTTAGCTAATAGATGGGATGTAAAATTTATTTTTGCAGGGCAAGGTTCGATGAAAAACTATTTGGAAAAAAGGGTTCAAGAATTAAATGTAGCTCACGTTGTTAGATTTTTAGGTTTTGCGCCTCATTGGGAGTTTTTAGAACTTCTTAATGCATGCGATATTGTTTGTCTTCCAAGCAGAAATGAACCTTTTGGAATAGCATTGCTTGAAGCTTGGGCAGCTGAAAAGCCAGTTGTTGCTACTGATGTGGGGGGTTTAGGAGAAAACATAGATAATTTTATTAATGGAGTAAAAGTTTATGTTGATCCCAATTCAGTTGCATGGGGAATAAACTATCTTCTTAATTCTCCAGAGGAAATGCGTAAGATAGCTTTAGAAGGTTCAAGGAAAGTATTAAAATTTAGTTGGAAAAACATTATAAATAAATTAATTAATGTTTACAATGTGGTTTTAAAATTAAAATAAAACCTAAATCAAAATTAATTTATTTAAACTATGGGGGTTTTATATTATGAACAAATTTGAAAATAGAGTTAGAAAACTTCAAAGTTTAATGCTTGAAAAAAATATTGATGGTGTTATGATTAGAAGTTTACCTAGCTTCAGATACTTCACTGGAGTTGGTTGGTGGCAACCATCCCTTTATATTCCAGCTTCAAACGATCCAATAATATTTGTTTTTGAAGATGAAATTGAAGAAATTAAAGAAAAAACTTGGATTAAAAATATTATAGGATATAGAAGTGTTGAAGAATTGATGAAGAATGTTGTAGCAGTAATTAAAGATAGTAAAGCTAAAACTTTAGGTTTTGATTTAGATATAGATGCTTCAGCAACTCTTTACCAAATGTTTCTTTATATGCATAGTGATAAAAAAATTGTTGATGCACATAATTTAATAATGGAGCTAAGAATCGTAAAAGATTCTGAAGAGATTCAATTTATAAGAAAAGCTTCAGAAATAGCTAGTGAAGCTTTAAAAACAGCTTTAAATTCAGTGAAGCCAGGTATTACTGAAACAGAAGTGGCTGGAGAAGCTATTTATAAAGCTAGAAAAATGGGCGCTGAATCCATTCATATTTATGTTAACTCTGGAAAACCTAGAATTCATGCTCATCCAAGAAATAAAAAAATCTCCTCTGGAGATACAGTTATGATTGATGTCATGCCTAGCTATGAAGGGTATTATTCTGATAAAGCAGATACAATATTTGTCGAACCTGTTGATGAGAAGAAAAAGAAAGCATATAAAGCATTTCAAGAAGCTATTGAAAAATGCTTTGAAATGTTAAAGCCAGGTATATGCATAAAGGATGTTGAGGATCAAGCTAGAAAAATATATGAAAAATATGATTTAATGAAATATTATGTATATGGTTTTGGGCATGGTGTAGGACTTAGATTTGAAGAGGATCCAATAACAACAATAATTGTAGCCCATAGATTAATGAAACTTAAAGAAAATATGATTTTAAATTTAGGACATGCTCCTTTATCAGGATTAGAGATAGGTGCAATAAAAATTGAGGAAACATATTTAATCGGGAAGGAAAAAACTGAAAAGCTTACTTAAGTTTCTCTCTTAATTTCTCACTTAAACTTTTTAATTCTCCACTCTCTAAAACTCTAATTTCAGTTTTTAACCTAACATTTAATCCTAATCTTCTGAAAAATAGAAGAAGCTGCTCTCCACTTATAGATTCTTTTATTTTACCTTCATTAATTAATTGAGCAAGCCACTCTCCAATCTTTTTTGTTAATTCAGGATATTGAGATTGAGCAGCTTGAAAAACCTCCCATGCTCTTCCAATAAATACTTTATTTAAGGTTTCTTCAACGTTAATTTTTTTATCTTGACTTTTTTCTTTAAGTTTTTCAGCCATAAGTTTCTTTTGAAGTTCTGCAAGTTTTTTTCTTCTTAAAAGTTCTATTGTTAAATCTTCAGACAAGCTTCTTCATCTCCATAAAATATAAAAAAGGTTAAAAACAGTTTTATAAGTTAAGCGATTAAAACATTGTTTTTAAACTTAAAAGTTAAAAGAGGAAGCATTTAATGAAGCTTAAAGGACTACTTTTAATCTCGTTATTTTTAACAGTATTAACTATTCAACCTTTATCAATTAAAGCTTTAAGTTTGAATGAAAGAGTAGAAGCTGCAGCTAATTGGATTTTAACTAGAAAAATTGTAAAAATTAACAGTTTTTTAACTATTAACGAAAATAAATCATATGTTGAAGAAAATGCGTTAATAATTTTAGCTTTAACACTTTACCATAAAACTTTTACTTCTAATCGTTATGATAAAGAAATTAATGAAGCATTAAACTTCATTTTATCCTCCCAAGATGCCTCTAAAAAAGATTTTCATCAATATTATGATTTAGAAAGGAATGAATGGGGGCCTTCAGGAAAACCTTTTTATTGGAATGCTCATATTATAGAAGCTGTTTCATATGCTGCTTTTCAAATGAGATACTATGGAAACTTAAATGAATCTGAATTAATATATTGGAATCAAGCAATTTCTTCAATTAACTCTTTTTTAAACATTTTAGAAAAAAATCAAGAAAATGATGGAGGTTGGATTTTTGAATATGAAAATACATGTGAAGCAAGGCTTTCTGAAAATAGCGCATTATTAACAGGTTTGCTTTATCTAGCTCTTTATGAGCATTTTTGGGGTGATGAAATAAAAGCTTTAAAATACACTAGTTTAGTGGAAAAAACTTTAGATTGGATATTAAATTTGCAGGAAGTCAATCCTGAAAGCTGGGGATACGGTGGTTTTTATCAAACTAAAGAAAGAAAACTTCAAGATGCTTATTCAAATGCTAAAGCTGTTTTTGCTTTAAACAGTTATTTAAGAGTTATTCCATCTTTAAAGGAAGATTTTAAACCTAAATACTATAAGGTTCGAGAAGCTTTAACGCTTTGGGTTAAAGAATTTATTGAAAAAATGATTGATGAATATTATGGTGTTTATAACGCTAGAAGTGTGCTTGGTATAATTAGATATCCTAAAAGTGTAGCTTCAGCTTCATTAATGATAAATGCATTAGTTGAAACTTGGATTGATATGGGAGATTTAAAATATAGAGATTTAGCTGGTAAGCTTCTTAAATGGCTTATTGGAGAAAATGAATTTAAAAAGGATTTGCAATCTTTTCAAGGAGGTTTTTATACAGAAATTCAAAAAACTCAAGTGTCAACTCAATTAAGTTTAACAACAACAGCTTTAGCTCTTTCAGCTTTAATAAATTGCATTCTAGTAGATATTTTCGAAATACATTTTATTCAACCAATTCTGATATTAACATTATTAATAATAACACTTTTCATGAAGAGAAAAAAAGTTAAAAATTGATTCCTAAAGCTAACTCGCAACCATAAATTACTCTAGCGGCTATAATCCAAGCTTCTAAAGCTTCATTATAAACTTTAACTTTTTCATCAGATGCTTTTAAAACTTCTTCAGAAAAATGATTGTGAGGAAAACCACCAACTAAAACAATTGGATTCTCCTCTTTAACAATGCTTTCGCAAACCTTTTGAAGAATAATTGGTTTACCGAGCGTTGTAAAAGCTATAACTTTAGAGGGTTTTATCTCTTTAATTAACTCTAAAATATTTTGATCTTTTAAAGTTAATAAAGGATCTCCTTTAGGCGGAACCTTTTTAAATTCATAAAGCTGTTCTATTAAACCTATAAACCTATTATAATTTTTAGGTAATCTTACTTTACTGTTAACATCTATAACTTTATCTTGAATTGTATGCACATAAACTTTAACCATCCCTTTTCTATTTAAGGGGGAACCTAAAATATTTAGTAAAGTAAAGTGAACTATATCTGGTCTACCACGTTTAAAAGCATTTGGTAAATTACGCATAGCAGTATGATGAATTGATCTGTCTAAAAGCATTTGTTCAGGTTTCTTTCCTCTTTTTTTAGCGTAATTTAAAATTGCTGGATGATTAATTAAAGATTTTGGAATAAGCTCTAAAGCTGATTCAGCTAAAATAAAATTTAAAATCTTCATTTTATTAAATAAACTTAATCTTAACTTTAAAAATTTTATGAAGTTTTGGATGAAATATATTGAGTTGGAAAATTATTGAAAAGGAAATAGCTAAAGAAAGAATTGAAATACTATTTGATTTAACTAGAAAAATTTTTAATTCTAATCCTAAACTTGCTAACCGTTACATTCAATTAATGAGAAAAATAGCTATGAAAGCTAGAGTTAAAATTCCATTAAAATACAAGCTTTTTATATGCAAAAAATGTAATTCTCTCCTTATACCTGGAAAAAACTGTAGAGTTAGAATTAAAAGTGAAAAAGGAACAAAAGTAACTTTTACATGTTTAAACTGCAACTCTATAAAAAGATATCCTGTTGTTAAAGAAAAAACCATTAAAAATTCGATTAAATTAAGCTAAACATTAAAATAGCTGCCCATCTTTAATTCTTGATAAAAAATTTAAGCAAGCAACTAAATTTAATAGATTTAAAACCTTTATTCAAGAAGCCTAAATATTTAATTTAATGTTAACTCTCTTCAATATTTAAGAGGAAAGCTGAAGAATGAGTGAAGAGATTGATGCTGAAGAGCTTGAATTAATAAAAAGAAGAAAACTTGCTCAACTTCAAAAAGCTTTAATTGAAGAGCAAAGAAAAGCAGAGCTAAAACAGCAGTTAGAAATCAAAAAACAAGAGATTTTAAGGCAGATTTTAACAACTGAAGCTAGACAAAGATTAGCTAATATAAAAATGGTTAAACCAGAATTTGCAGAACAATTAGAGCTTCAATTAATTCAAATAGCTCAAACCGGAAGAATTCCTCTTCCAATAAATGATGAACAATTAAAAATGATTTTAGCAAAAATTCACTCTAAAAAAAGAGAATTTAAAATAAGGAGAATTTAAATTAATCTTAATTAAAAAATTAAGTAAGGATAATTATGAAAAAAATGGAGGAATAATTTTGGCTAGAAATAAACCAACTGCCAGAAAAAGACGTTTAATTAAAGCTTCTAAAAGGGCTAAGGCTGTTCCAACATGGGTTATTGCTAAAACTCTTGGTCATGTACGCTCTTCTCCAAAAAGAAGGCATTGGAGAAGATCAAAATTAAGGGTTTAAGGAGATGAAAAATTTTGGCTTTAAATGAGGAAGAAAAAATAGAAAAACCTGAAGAGAAAGAAATTGAAGTTGTCGAAGAGCGCTTATATACCTTAAATTTAAGAAAAGTTTTTATTACGCCTAGAAAAAAAAGAGCTGCAAGAGCTATTAGATTTATTAAAGAATTTATTAAAAGACATATGAAGCCTGAAGAAGTTTTAATAAGCAATGAAGTAAATGAAAAGGTTTGGGCTAAAGGAGCAGAAAAACCGCCGAGAAAAATTAAAATTAAAGCGGTTAAGGATAAAGAAGGGAAAGTTACTGTTTTTTTACCTCAAGAAAAAGCTTAACCCAAATTCTACTTTACTATATAATGAAAATTAATTTCAATTCATTTTTTAAAATAATTAAGAACGGTTAAGGTAAACATTCATTTATTGCTTTATTTTTATTTAAAAATAAGGAGGAGCGTTGTTGAGCGTGATTATTGATGATGTTTTAGGAAATCCAAACATAGGTGTTTACTGCCTATCAAATGAGGAGATTCTTTTAGTGCCCCCCGGCCTTTCAAAAAGAAAATTGGAAAGATTTGAAGATTGTCTTAAAGTTAAAGCATATTCTGTAAGCATAAGCGGTTCTATATTAATTGGCGTTTTAGTTGCAGCCAACTCTAAAGGCATGATTGTTCCTTATACAATTAAAGATAGTGAGTTAAAGGTTTTAAAGGAAATGTTGGATTTAAATATTTTTTCTCCTAAAGTTAAATGGACTGCTTTTGGAAACCTAATTTTAGTAAATGATTTTGGTGCAATTGTTGCTCCAAACTTTCCAAAAAATTTGATTAAAAAATTAAGTGATTATCTTGGAGTTGAAGTTGCCTTAAGTAGGATTAATGGGTTACCTTATGTCGGCTCTTTGGCTGTAGCTACAAACAAGGGGGTTTTAGCTAATCCATTTATAAAAGAGGAAGAAAAAAAGATTATTGAAGAAACTTTAAAGGTTCCAGTTTTCACAGGAACCGTAAATAATGGTGTTTTACTTCCAAAATCTGGAATTTTAGCAAATAGTAAAGGTGCTATTGTAGGTTCATTAACTTCAGGAAAAGAATTAATGGCTATTACTCAAGCAATGAATGTCTAAGAGGTGATTTAAATGCATGAAAATAAAACTTCAAACTCTTTAGAAGTAAAAAACTTTAGAGTTTATGGTGAAATTAAAAAGGGAAAATTTAGAATGCCTTTTAATAAAGTTGTTAAAGCTTTGAAAATTAAGGATGCTTTAGAAAAAATTTATTGCGAATTTGGCAGTAAACATAGAGCTAAAAGGTTTGAAGTGAAAATAATTAATATAGAGCAAAAGGATTAAAAGTTGGAGGAAATATTTATGTCTAAAGAAACTGAAGAAACATTGCGGCGGCTTTTAATTGAAAATAGGCTTTTAGAAACTTCCATAGCAGTTATTCAATCTAAATTAAAAATTGTTAATTCTTCTTTAACAGAAATTCTTTTGGCAAGCTCAACTTTAGAGGGAATTAAAGGTAAACCTAAAGGCTCTAAAATTTTAGTTCCAATTGGAGCAGGTTCATTCATAAGAGCCGAATTAGCTGATTCAGAAAAAATAATAATGGGTATTGGAGCTGGAGCTTCCATAGAAAAAAGTTTTGAAGAATCTATTCAAGAATTAAAAAATAGGCAGGCTGAGCTTGAACAAATTAGAGCATCTCTTCAACAACAGTTAATTCAAGCTACCTCTCAATTGGAAGAGAAACGTAAAGCTCTTTCAGCTTTGATTCAAGCGCAAAAAGGAGCATAATAAAACTTGTTTGAAAAACTTAAAAATCATATTTCTCTTTTTATAGAGAAAATTTTAAGAAAAGAGAAAAATTTAAATGAGTTTTTAGAAGAGTTTAAGCTTAATTTAATAGAAAGTGATGTAGCCTATCCAGTAGCTGAACAAATATGCTTAACAATTAAAGCTGAATTAGATAAAATTGATAAAGCTTCAGATAAGCTTTCAGCAGCAAAAACTATAATTAAAAAAATTTTAGAAGATATTTTATCTGTTGGAGGAAAAATAGATTTAATAAATATTATTGAGCAGAAAAGAGCGGTTAAGGAACCTACAATTTTATTATTTATGGGTATTAATGGAACTGGAAAAACTACAACAATTGCTAAAACCGCTTATTTTCTTCTTAAAAAAGGTTATACTGCTGTTTTAGCTTGTAGTGATACTTTTAGAGCTGGAGCAATAGAGCAGTTAGAAGAGCATGCTAAAAAAGTCGGAGTTAAAGTTATTAAACATAAGTATGGTAGCGATCCAGCTGCAGCAGCTTTTGATGCTGTAAATTATGCCCGCTCAAAAGGTATAAATGTTGTTTTAATAGATACAGCTGGTAGAATGCAAACAAATCGGAATCTTCTCGATGAAATGAAAAAAATATCTAGAGTAGCACAACCTGACTTGAAAATTTTAGTTGTTGATGCTTTAACAGCAAATGATGCTGTAGAGCAAAGTAAAGTTTTTAATGAAGCTGTTGGAGTAGACGCTGTAATTTTAACTAAATTAGATGCTGATGCAAGGGGAGGTGCTGCTTTAAGCATAGCTTATACAATAAAAAAACCTATATTATTTCTTGGTGTTGGTCAAAGATATGAAGATTTAACCGTTTTTAACACTTCTTTTATTTTAGATAAATTAATTGAGTAGGAGAAAAATTTAAATGAAAAAAAATTTTAAAGGAAGAGATTTCTTAACACTTCAAGAATTTTCTCCTAAAGAAATATGGACAATTCTAAAGTTATCTAAACAGTTAAAAAAAAGCGGTAAACCATTAATTAAATTGAAAGGAAAAATTTTGGCTATGATTTTTCAAAAACCTTCTACACGAACTAGAGTTTCTTTCGAAGTTGCTATGAAACAGCTTGGAGGAGATGCCCTATATTTAAGCTGGAATGAGCTTCAATTAGGACGTGGTGAAACAATAGCTGATACAGCTAGGGTTCTTAGCAGGTATGTAGATGGAATAATGGCTAGGGTTTATGCTCAATCAGATTTAGAAGAATTAGCTGAATATGCAACTGTTCCAGTTATTAATGGACTTTCAGATTTATGTCATCCAATTCAAACTTTAGCAGATTTATTTACTATTTGGGAAAAGAAAGGAAGAATAGAAAATTTAAAAGTTGCTTATATAGGTGATGGAAACAATGTTTGTAATAGCCTTTTAATAGGTTGCTCCAAAATTGGAATAAATCTTTCAATAGCATGTCCTGAAGGATATGAACCTAATGAAAAATTTATAAGTTTAGCCTTAAAAAATGCTGAGAAATCAGGCTCTCAAATTGAGATTCTTAGAGAACCTTTAAAAGCTGTTGAAAATGCTGATTTTATATATACTGATGTTATAGTTAGCATGGGTCAAGAAGCTGAGCGAGATAAAAAACTGAGAGCTTTCCTTCCAAAATATCAAGTTACAAGCGAACTTTTAAAATTAGCAGCTAAAAACGTTTATTTTATGCATCCTTTACCATGTCATAGAGGTGAAGAAGTAACAAGCGATGTTATAGATGGACCAAACTCTATAGTTTGGGATCAAGCTGAAAATAGGCTTCATACAACAAAAGCCTTACTAAGTTTAATTCTTTAAAAAGAGTGTGATAAAAATTGGTTGTTTTAATTGTAGCTTCAAAAAAAGATTCAGCTGCATTAAACATAGCTGAAAAATTAATAAATAATTATGGGTTTGTAAAGGAAGATAAAAACTTATATAAAGGAGAGAAAGAAATTCTAGTTTTTACTGAAGAAGATAGTCTTTATTCTGAAAATTTAGATAAAATTTTTAATCCTGAAGCTATTGTTTTCGCCTCTAGACATAGCGCTGAAACTGAAAAACCAACGTTAACCGTTCATGTTTCAGGAAACTTAACTTCAGAAGCTGCTTATGGTGGTAAACCTGAAGAGCTTGCTATAGCCGATCCAAAAAGAATGAAAGCAGCTTTATTAACTTTAAAAATGAAGAGAGATGAATTAAATTTAATAGAATTTGATGTTTCTTTAGAGGCAACCCATCATGGACCAACAAGCATGAATTGTCCAGTTTTATTTATTGAAATTGGAAGTTCAATCAATGAATGGAGTAACTCTAAAGCTGGTTTAGTTGCAGCTGAAGCTGTTATCGCTGCTTGCAGAAGAACAATTAATGGTGAAAATTGCGTGGGATTCGGAGGCGGTCATTATGCTAGAAAACATACAAAAGCTGTTTTAGAATCAAATTTAGCTGTTGGACATATTTTTCCAAAATTTTTCTTTGAAAAGCCTAATTTGCAAATAGTTAGAAAAGCTTTTGAAAGAACTGTTAAACCTTGCAGAAAAGCTTTAATAGATTGGAAAGGATTGCGAAGCTTAGAACGCAATCAACTGCTTGATTTTTTATCAACCATCAATATAGAGGCAATAAAGGTTTAAAAGTTCCTTTTTAAAAGAATTAAATTCATTAATTTAGGTGAAGAAAAATTTGAATGTTAAAGAGCTTTTAGCCTCTATAAATAAGCTTCTTAAAATTACAACTAAACCAACTCAAAAAGAAATTTTTCTGCTTATTAAAGTTTCTTTGCTTGGAGCAGCTTTAATAGGCGGAGTAGGATTTATAATAAAGGTTTTATTTTGGATTGTGGGTTTAGCTTCACGATAAAATAAAAGGAGATTAATTTGAATAAAAAAATGAAAATTTATAGTGTTAAAACCACAACTGGACAAGAAGAAACAGTAGCAAACTTTATAGCTTCAAAAGCTTTAGCTAAAAACCTTTCTATAGCTAGCATTTTAGTGCCTGAAGCTATAAAAGGATATGTTTTTGTTGAAGCTTCAGCTCCACATATAGTTGATGAAGCAACTTCAGGTATTAAGCATGCTAAAGGAAGAATTAAAGGTGAAACTCCATTATCTGAATTAGATAAGTTTTTAATTGTGAAACCAATTATAGAGGAAATTAATATTGACGATATAGTTGAAGTTATAAGCGGTCCATTTAAAGGTTTAAAAGCTAAAGTAACTAATGTAGATAAAAGCAAAGGAGAAATAACCATAGAGCTTCTTGAAGAGGGATTTACGATTTTACCAATAACTGTTCATGCTGATTATGTTAAGCTTGTAGAAAGGGGTGGAGAAGTTGTCGGAGAAAAAAGTGATTGAAGCTTTAATTAACGGCGGTCAAGCTACAGCAGGTCCTCCTTTAGGACCTGCTTTAGGACCATTAGGCGTTAATGTAATGGCTGTAGTAAATAAAATAAATGAGTTAACTAAGGATTATGCTGGAATGAAGGTTCCAATAAAAATTTATATTGACATTGAAACAAAAGAGTTTGAGGTTGAAGTTGGCGTTCCAACAACCTCCGCTTTAATAATTAAAGAGCTTAAAGGTGAAAAAGGCTCTGGAAAACCTAATATAGAGAAAATTGGAGATTTAACTTTAGAACAAATTATTAAAATAGCTAAGATTAAGGCTGGAAAAAGTTACGCTAAATCTTTAAGCGGGGTTGTAAAAGAAGTTTTAGGAACATGCGTAAGCATGGGTGTTACTGTAAATGGAAGAAACGTTAAGGAAATAATTAAGGAAATTAATGAAGGAAAATATAAAGATTTAATTGGAGATTAAAATCTGGGGGAAAAGTTTTGCCTGTACCAAAAGAAAGCTTAATTGAAGCTGTAAAAGCGTTAAGAAACTCACCTAAAAGAAATTTTCTTCAATCTATAGAATTGCTTATATCTCTTAAGGATGTTGATTTAAAAAAACCTGAATCTAAAATAAATGAGTTGATTGAGCTCCCCCATCCATTAACAAAACCTATTAAAATATGCGTTTTTGCAACTGGTGATTTAGCTTTAAAAGCTAAAAAAGCTGGAGCAGATTTGGTTTTAGGTAAAGAAGAGATAGAAAATTTAGGGAAAAATAAAAAGTTAGCAAGAAAAATAGCTGAGGAAAATGATCACTTTTTAGCTGAAGCTCCTTTAATGCCTTTAATAGGTAAAACTATAGGAGCCTTTTTAGGGCCTAGAGGTAAAATGCCCATTCCTATCCCTCCAACCGCTTCAATAGAAGAGTTAATTAATCGATATAGAAAATTAATTAGGGTTAGAATTAGGGATCAACCTGCAATTAGATGTAAAATTGCTATGGAAGATATGAAGGATGAAGAAATAACTGAAAATGCTGAAGCTGTGATTTCAGCTGTTGAGGGAAAACTAGAGAAAAAAATGAAGAATATTAAGTCTATAATGCTTAAAACAACAATGGGTTCACCTATAAAAGTTTTATTAAAAGAGGGTGAAGATTAAAAATGCAGGTTGAAATTCGCAAAAGCTATCCTAAAAGAAAAGTTGAAATGCTAAATAAGTTGATTAATTATCTTAATTCATATAAAGTTGTAGCTAAAGCTGATTTAATAGGTGTTAGAGCAACTCAAATTCAAGAGCTTAGAAAAAAACTTAGAGATAAAGTAGTGTTTTTTACAGCTAAAAATACTATTTTTAAAAAGGCAGCTGAAAAAGTAAATAAGAAAAATTTAATTAACTTTGCTAATTCACTTAAAGGTCCAAGCATATTTTTATTCACTAATATTTCACCCTTTTCATTAGCTATTCTTTTAAATAAAAATAAAGTAAAGGTTGCTGCTAAAGGCGGAGATATAGCTACTAACGATATTATTGTTCCAGCTGGAAACACAGGTTTACCTCCTGGACCTATAATAAGCGAATTTAACAAGTTTAAAATTCCAACTAAGATTGAATCTGGAAGCATATGGATTTCATTAGATACTGTGGTGGCTAAAAAGGGAGATGTTATACCTCCTGAATTAGCTTCCTTGCTTACGAGGCTTGGAATTAAACCTATAGAAGCTGGTTTATCGCTTAGTTTAGCTTATGAAGATGGATATGTTTTTACAGCTGATGATTTAACTATAGATTTAGAAAAAGTAAAGGGAGATATTATGCTTGGAGCTCAACAAGCATTAAGTTTAGCTATAAACGCAGTTTATTTAACGTCTGAAACTGTATCGCAAATATTGGCTAAAGCTTATCTTAACGCTTTAGCTTTAGCGGTTGAAACTGAATATCCTGAAAAAGAACCTTTATTAAATGCTTTAAAAACAGCTTATTTAAGAGCTTTAACTTTAGCTGAAAAAGCTAACTTTAAATTTGAAGAAACGAAAAGTTGAAAAGAGAGGAAATTAAAATGAGAAAATGCATGGAGGTGCCTATTAGTGAAATATGTTTATGCAGCTCTCCTCTTGCATTCAGCTAAAAAACCTATAACTGAAGAAAATATGAAAAAGGTTTTGGCTGCAGCCGAAATAGAAATTGATGAAGCTAAAGTGAAATCTTTGATAGCCTCTTTAGCTGAAATAAATATTGATGAAGCTATTAAATCATCAACAAGTTTAATTGCTCAACCAGTTGTTGCAGCTCAACCATCAGCTGAAAAAGCTGAAAAGAAAGAGGAGAAACCTAAAAAAGAAGAGAAAAAAGAGGAGGAGGCTCTAGCTGGTTTAGGCGCGTTATTTGGTTAAACAAAACCTTAAATTTTTAACATTAATCATTCTTACAATCCCTTTTTTATTTTTCTAGTTTAGTGGATGATTTAAATGAATGTAAAAATTAGAGAAGATGAATTTTTAATTCCATTCTTTAAAGAAAATGAATTTATTAGAAAGCAATGCAAAATTTGTGGAAGCTATTTTTGGACTCAAAATCCTGAAGCTGAAATTTGCGGTGACTCCCCCTGCCAAAATTATACCTTTATTAATAATCCTCCAACTAAAAAACATCTTTCCTTAAGGGAAATGAGACAGCTTTTTCTTTCTTTTTTTGAAAAAAATGGGCATGAAGTTATTAAGCCTTATCCGATTGTAGCTAGATGGAGAGAAGATGTTTATTTTGTTGGTGCTTCAATCTTTAATTTTCAACCATATGTAACTGATGGGGTTATTCCTCCACCAGCTAATCCATTGGTTGTTAGTCAACCATGCTTAAGATTTAATGATTTAGATAATGTTGGGCCAACAGCTGGAAGGCATTTAGTAATTTTTGAGATGGGGGGTGCTCATGCATTTAATTATCCAAATAAAAAAGTTTACTGGAAAGATGAAACAATAAAGTTTCATCACGAATTTTTAACTAAAGAATTAGGTGTTGATTCAAGTGCCGTAACATATAAAGAACATTTTTGGGTTGGTGGAGGAAATGCAGGTCCAGATGTTGAAGCTTGCGTTGCTGGATTAGAAATTTCAACTTTAGTTTTTATGGTTTACAAAATTATTAATGAAAATTTAATTGAATCACCAATTAAAACTGTTGATACTGGATATGGAATTGAAAGATGGACTTGGCTTTCTCAAGGGGCTGTAAGCGGCTTTCATGCAATTTACGATTCAATATTAAATAAAATTTTTGAATATGCAGGATTAAAACCTGATGAAAAATTGTTAGCTGAAAGCTCAAAACTCTCTGGAGAAATGAATATTGAAAGTTTAAAGGATAAAATTGAAGCTAGAAAAAAAGTTGCTGAAAAAACAGGTTTAAATTGGGTTGAACTTGATAAAATTTTAACTCCAATAGAAGCAGCTTATGCTATAGCTGATCATACTAAAGCCTTAGCCTTTATAATTTCAGAGGGAGTTGTTCCATCAAATGTTGAAGAAGGTTATTTAGCTAGATTGCTTGTTAGAAGAACATATAGAATGCTTAAACTTTTAGGAATTGAAGATAAATTTCTTGACATTATAGATTTGCAAATTTCATATTGGGGAAATGACTTTCCAAACCTTAAATTAATGAGAAATGAAATTCTAGAGATTCTTGAAGCTGAAAAAGAAAAATATGAAAAAACAGTTGAAAAAGGAGTTGAAACTGTTAAAAAGCTTTCTACAAATTTAAAAGCTAAAAAAATTTTTGAATTTCCTATAGAATATTTAATAGAGCTTTATGATTCTCATGGTTTAATTCCAGAAATAGTTAAGGAAATAGCTGAAAAAGAAGGGTTAAAAGTAAACATTCCAGGAAACTTCTTTAGCATGGTCGCAAGTAAACATTCTCAAGTTTTAAAACCTATTGAAGATCCTTTAACTAAGGTGTTAACTCTTAAATTTTCAAATTTACCTGAAACAAAACTTTTATATTATGAAGATGCTTACATGAAAAAGTTTAAAGCTAAAGTTTTAGCTGTGCAAGATAATCGATATATTGTTTTAGATCAAACATGTTTCTATCCAGAGGGAGGTGGTCAACCAGGAGACATAGGATTTTTAATTTATAATGGAAACAAAATTAACATTATTAATGCTATGAAAATAGGTAATGTTGTAGTTCATGTTGCTGAAAACGCTTTTTTAAATCCCGGTGATCTTGTTGAAGGAGAAATAAACTGGGAAAGAAGGAGAAGCTTAATGCTCCATCATACAGGGACTCATATTCTTTTAGGAGCAGCTCGTAAAGTTTTAGGAGAACATGTATGGCAGGCTGGAGCTCAAAAAGGAGTTGAAAGCAGCCGCTTGGATATTTCCCATCATAAAAAAATCACTGAAGAAGAAATGTTTGAAATAGAAAGGGTAGCTTCAAAAGTAATTATGGAAAATATACCTGTTGAAATTGAATGGTTACCTAGAGATAAAGCTGAAAAAATTTATGGTTTTAGACTTTATCAAGGAGGGGCCGTTCCAGGAAAAGAAATTAGAGTTGTTAAAATTGGAGATTTTGATGTTGAAGCTTGTGGTGGAACACATTGTAAAACAACCGGTGAAGTTGGATTACTTAAAATATTAAAAATTGATAGGCTTCAAGATGGTGTTGAAAGAATAATTTTTGCTTCAGGTCTTCAAGCTTTAAAACATATTCAAGAGAGAGAGATGAAACTATTTAAAGTTGCTAAAATTCTAGATTCTTCTTTAGAAATGGTTGATAAAACAGCTGAATCCTTAATAAAGAAATTTGAAGAAACAAAAAGAAATTTAGAAAAGCTTATTGAGATAACAGCGAAAATTGAAGCTAGAAAATTGTTAAATGAAGCTTTTGAAATTCAAGGTGTAAAAACAATAATTTTAAAGAAAACTTTAGAGGATGAAAATCAAATTTTAACTTTGATTAATGAAGTTTCAAAAGTTGATCCTAATTCTGTTTTAATAGTGGCTTTAGTTAAAGATTCTGCTAAAATATTTGTTTCAGTTGGAAAAAAAGCTTTAGATAAAGGTTTAAACGCAGCTGAGTTAGCTTCTACTTTAGCTAAAATTATAGGTGGTGGAGGCGGTGGTAAACCATATTTTGGACAGGGGGGCGGAACAAAACTTGATAAAATTGATGAAGCTTTATTCGTTGCTAAAAAACTTTTAGAGGAAAAATTAAAGAGGGAATAAAAATGTCTTTAAACTGGAAAGAAATAGAGGAAAAATGGAGAAATAAATGGAAAACTTATAACATTTTTAACACCGATCCAAATTATGAAAAACCAAAATTTTTTATTACGGTTGCTTATCCATATCCAAACTCTCCTCAGCATATAGGTCACGGTAGAACATATACTATAACGGACGTTTATGCTAGATTCTTAAGAATGAAAGGTTTTAATGTTCTTTTTCCAATGGCTTTCCATTATACAGGCACACCAATATTAGCTATGGCTAAAAGAATAAAGGAAAACGACACCGAATTAATTGAAACATTCATTAATGTATATAAAGTTCAAAAGGATAAATTAAAAGATTTTACTGATCCAATAAAAATAGCGCAATACTTCCATAATGAAATAAAGTTTGGAATGGAAGAAATGGGGTACTCTATAGATTGGCGCAGAGAATTCACAACTATAGATCCTCAATATAGTCGCTTTATAGAATGGCAATTTAATAACCTTAAGGAAAAGGGGTTAATTACACAGGGAAGCCATCCTGTAGGTTGGTGTCCTAAATGTGGCAATCCAGTTGGACAACATGACACTATTGGTGATGTTGAACCAGAAATAGGAGAATTTACACTTCTAAAATTTTATTTAGATGGTAATATTCTTCCAGCAGCTACTTTAAGACCTGAAACAATTTTTGGAGTTACAAATATATGGGTTAATCCTGAAGCAGATTATGTTAAAGCTGAAGTTGAAAATGAAGAATGGATTATAAGCAGAGAATGTGCTGAAAAATTAATATTTTTAAATAAAAAAGTTAATGTAAAAAATGTTTTTAAAGGAAAGGAACTTTTAGGAAAAACAGCTTTAAATCCAGCTACTGGAAAGGAAATTCCTATTCTTCCAGCTTTATTTGTTGATCCAAAAAATGCTACAGGAATAGTCATGTCTGTTCCAGCCCATGCACCCTATGATTATCAAGCTTTAGAAGATTTAAAAAATAATCCAAATGAATTAAATAAGTATGGATTGGATTTAAAACTTATCTTAAATATAAATCCAATTTCAATAATTAAAGTTGAAGGCTTCTCCAATATACCTGCTTTAGATGCTATAAAAAAGAGAGGAATAAAAAATCAAACTGATCCAAAACTTGATGAAGCCACCAGCGAAGTTTACACTAAAGAATTTCATTCAGGTATTATGAAAGAAAATACCATGCAATATGCTGGATTACCTGTACATGTAGCTAAAGAGAAAGTTAAATTAGAGTTTATTTTATCTAAAAAAGCTGATGTAATGCATGAGCTTCTTAATAGACCTATAATATGCAGATGTGGAACAGAATGCGTTGTAAAAATATTTGAAAATCAATGGTTTATAAACTATAGCGATCCTGAATGGAAAAAGCTAGCTAAAGAATGTTTATCGCAAATGAAAATTTTTCCAGAAGAGGTTCGACAGGAATTTGAATATACTATAGATTGGTTAAAAGAAAAAGCTTGCGCTAGAAAATCAGGTTTAGGAACTAAACTTCCTTGGGATAAAAATTGGATAATTGAAAGCCTATCTGATTCAGTTATCTATATGGCTTATTATACAATTGCTAAACATATAAAAAAATATCAAATAGAAGCTGAAAAGCTAACGAAAGAAGTTTTTGATTATATATTTTTAGGTAAAGGCGATGCAAATAAAATTGCTGAATCATCAGGATTAAACGTTAACATTTTAAAAGAAATGAGGAGTGAATTTGAATATTTTTATCCATTGGATAGTCGGCATTCAGGAAGAGATTTAATTCCAAATCACTTAACCTTCTTTATCTTTAATCATGCAGCCATATTTCCAAAAAGGCATTGGCCTAAACAAATAGTTGTAAATGGAAGCGTTTTGATGGAAGGCAAAAAAATGTCAAAATCTTTAGGTAACATTATTCCACTTAGAGAAGCTATAGCTAAATATGGAGCTGATGCCTTAAGAATATCAATTTTAATTACAGCAAGTCTTCTTCAAGATGTTGATTTTAGCACTGAATTAGCTAAATCAATAAAAGTTAAACTTGAAAAATTTTATCAATGGGCAATTGAAGTTTCAAAACTTAAAAATAAAGCAGATGAAGGTAATTTAACCCTAGAAGATAAATGGCTTCTATCTAAATTGCATAAATCAATTCTATCTGTTACAAATGCTATGGAAAACCTTAAATTTAGGGATGCTCTTCAAATAATTCTTTATGAATTAGATCAAAATATTCAATGGTATCTTAAACGTTTAAGTTGTAACCCAACTAATTTTAATGAAGCTGTTACAGCTAGGGTATTAAATGAGGTTCTTGAAGCTAGAGTTAAAATGTTGGCTCCCTTCGCACCATATATATGTGAAGAAATTTGGCATAAACTTGGAAATGAAACGTTTATTTCAACAATTGAATGGCCTAAATTTGATAAATCAAAAATTGATGAAGTTTCTGAGGAAACTGTTAACTTTATAAACAATGTTTTAAATGATATAAAAAATATTTTAAAAGCTACTGGAATTAAACCTAAATTAATAGTGTGTTATACATGCTCTGAATGGAAAAAGAAAATTTATAAAAAAGTTTTGGAATTAGCTTTAACTAAAAAAATAGAAATAAAGGATTTAATCAATCAACTCATTAAAGATAAACAAAAAGAAAAAGATAAAATAGTGTACTTAACAAAAATAGTGAAAGACATTTCTATAATGCCTTTTGAATTAAAAGATAAAAGGTTAAAAACAATAAATATTAATGAATTTGAAATATTAAGGGAAAGCATACCGTTTTACGAAGCTGAATTTAACGCTAAAATTGAAGTATATAATGAAGAGGATGCGAAAAAATATGATCCTAAAAATAAAGCTCAACTAGCTCAACCATTTAGACCATCAATATACATAGAGTAAACAAATGTTTTTTAAAAAATTTGAAGCTTTTGAAATTTTCTCGTAGAAAATTTATTGCTCTAACAAGTTTTATAGGAGTAAGCTTATTGTTAAGCGGGTTTTATACATCTATAAGTTTAAGAAAAAATACTTCGCCTTTAAAACCTTTTGAGAAGAAAGCTAAAGTTTTTATCGCATCCACCGAAAATAAACAAGCCTCTATTAAACAACTTTTAGAGAATTTTCATCTTAAAAATTATGATGGGGCTTCAGTAGCCTTAAAAGCAAATTTTAATAGCGCCGATTTTTCCCAGCATCCACAGATATAACGATTTTAACAACAGCTATAAAAACTTTAAAAATTCTGGAGTTAAAGAGATTGCTTTAGGTGAACGTAGTGGTATGGGTGCTATTAGAAAAATTCTTGAAGATAAAGGCGTATTTGATTTATCAAAAAAGCTTGAATTTAAAGTTGTTGTTTTAGATGAGCCTGATGAAGAGGGGAACTTCAAACCCCCTCTGATGGTATCCATTAGCTCAACGTTTTTCCAATAGTCAAAATGTTTTTGGAAACTGATAAAGTTGGTCAATTATGTTGCTTAAAACTCATAGATTTGGCACTCATTTTACAATGTCTTTAAAAAATTCTGTTGGATTAATAGCTAAGCAGCTTCCTAAAAGTTTATACAATTATATGGCGGGGCTTCATTCATCCCCCTTTCAAAGACTTATGATTGCTGAAATAAACGGATTTTACATAGTTATGGATGCTGAAAAAGCTTTCATTAAAGGTGGTCCAGAAAGGGGAGAAATTGTAAAACCTGCCCTTATTTTAGCTAGCAAAGATAGAGTAGCCATAGATGCTGTTGGAGTAGCTATATTAAGGCTTTATGGTTCAACAAGAGAGGTTATGAAAGGTAAAATTTTTGAGCTTGAACAAATAAAAAGAGCAGTTGAATTAGGTGTAGGTGTAAATCCTCCTGAAAAAATAGGTTTGATTCCATTAGATGGATTTAGCCAAAAAATAAGCGAAAAGATAAAAACATTTTAAAAAATAAAAATTAAGAAAATTATGAAATTTTTAGAAAAATTTATATATTACGTTAATGTAATTACGTTTAGGTAATAAAATGAATTTAAAAATTCTTCTTACAAAGGATGGAAAAACAATTTTTGAGTTGCCTTTAACTCCCACTCTTTGGTCTTGCAAAAAACTTAAAAAAGAACTTCAAGAGTTAGATTTTGAGTATTTTTTAAAGCTTTTTCATGCATTATCTAATATTTATCGTTTAAAAATGATGATGAAATTTTTTGAAGATTATGGTTTAATGCTTAGTTTTTCAGACTTCATGAAGGAATTTAATCTAAATCCGAAGGTGGTTTCGGAAAACATAAAGAAACTTCAAGAATGCAATTTATTAGAGAAATCTAAAGATGGAAAATATAAATGCTCAAAAATTGGAGAGATAGAATTTCTATTAATCAGTATAGCTTTAAACCGTATTCTTAAGTTTATTTATAAAAATAATCTTATGAGAGGTGAAAAATTTGGTTTTAAATAAGTTAAATATTAAAGAATTCAAAATACCGAATGAAAAATTATTAAAACTTAACTTTAACACTTGTGTTAATTGGAAACTTGTTAAAATAAATACATCATTAAATGCATTTAGGCTTATTGAAGCTCCTCGACGCCCCAGAAGATTAAGAAGACCATTTAAACTTATAAGTGATGGTTAAAATGAAAACTGAAATTCTAGATGTTGATTATACAAATTACATTAATATCCTTGGTACTGCGCATTTTACTCAAAGAAGCATTATTGAAGCATATCAAGCTGTAAAAAATACAGGAACAAAAGATTTAGCTATAGAATTGGATGAAAAACGTTTTCGTACCCTTAATAGACTTTGCTTTTTCTGTTCAAAAAGCTTTTGCTCCTTTAAATGTGAATTTATTACAGCTGCAGAAGCTTTAGGAAATATTGATGCAAACATATGGTTAATCGATATGTCTGAAGAAGACATGTTGTATAGAATCAAGCGGTTAATCCCATCTATTTCTCATTCTGAATTAATATATGCATTAACTATGATTAAAGATGAAGAGTTGCCATGGCTTTGGGAAAAAGGTTTTAAAACTGAAGCGCTTAATAGATCAATTAAAAAACTTGAATCGCTCCGAAAAATATTTCCTCAAATATGGAGAGTTTTAATTGAAGAAAGAAATGCTTTAATGGCTGCAAGATTAGCGAATATAATTTCAAATATGATAGAGCATGGAGAAAAACCCAATGTTTTAGCTTTAATGGGGGCAGCTCATGTTAATGATGTAAAAAAGTTTTTGAAAAACCCTAAGCTAATCCCAATAACCCTTAAAAGGCTTGAATTAAATTATTCTCCACCAACTTTAATAAGAAAAATTAAGCTTCAAAATTAAGTTTTAATAACTACTATTGGAATATAAATTTCTTTTGAATTATGTGGAGGATGATCTCCGCAAATTATTATTAAACTTTTTGGTTTACAAGAATTAAAAATACTTACAATATTTTTATTAACTATCTCAACTGTTTTAACGTTATAACCTAATTTATCTAAAATTCTAAAGTGAGCAATTATTAAATTACATTCTTCATTTAAGGCTTCTAAAGTTTTCTCTTTAACTTCATTATCAAACTCAATAATGTTTTCTCTATTCTTTATAGGTTTAATCAAGTTTATGCGATTTTTAAAGGTTAATGCTCCTTTCTCCTCCATTATTACAGCTGTTTTAAAGCCTAAAGTTGAAGCCGCCTCCAGTATAGATTTAAATTTGCTTTTATAAACATCTTCTGTTTGATACACTTTATGGTTTTCAGGTTTTTTCCCAGATAAAATTGAGGCTATAGCTGGTGTAGTTTTATCAGCATTAATTTTACATTTATATACTTTCTCATTCTTAATAGTTGAATTAAAAAAGTTTAACCAATTAAGATACTGAGAATAACCTAAGCTATCTATAATTAAAAGAATTATTTTAATGCATTTTTTACCATACTTTACTATTTCAGATATTGGTTTACCATCCGCTTGAAATGGTATCTCAAGCATTTCAGCAATTGTTGGAGCTATATCTATTTGCTCTATCAATTGTTTAATCCTTTTTAATTTTAACCACATATTTTGAAAATAATATTTTAAAATCTTCATCAGTTAGTATTGGTCTTCCATCTATAGAAATTGATTGTTTTGCTGGAGGAAAATTTTTATAATTTTGTAATCTTTCTTCAAATCTATCTTCAAAAGTTGATGCGTAAGGATTTCTATAAAACACTCCTATAGGTATTTTATCATCCGGCTCTATTGCTTTTTTAAATGAGGAAGAAAGCTTTTCATTAATTTCACTTAAGTTTTTAACTGTTGGGTCCCATCCATCATCTTCAAGTTTATAAACTTTTTCAGAATAGAATTTAGCTGTATAAATATTATTATATGTTACGCATGGTTGAAGAACTTCTATAAATGATGCGCCTTTATGAAGTATAGCGGTTTTAATAAGCTCTTTTAAATGCTCAGGTTGCATAGCATAACCTCTAGCTACAAATGTATATCCTGAGGCTAAAGCTAAACAAATAGGGTTTAAAGCGTCTTGCAAATTTGGTTTAATTAAAGCTTTTGTTTTTATACCTCGAGGTAAAGTAGGTGAAGCTTGTCCCTTAGTAAGACCGTAAACTCCGTTATTATGCATAATAACTGTCACATCTATATTTCTCCTTCCTAAAGCTACAAAATGTCCCATACCTATACCAAATATGTCTCCATCACCTCCATGAACAACTACTGTAAGTTCAGGATTTGCAAGTTTTATTCCAGTTGCAAAAGGTATTGCTCTTCCATGAAGAGAATAAACACCGCTTACACTTACAAAATATGGCATTTTACCTGAGCATCCTATTCCTGAAACAACTATTGTTTTTTCAGGCGCAAGATTTAATTCGTTAAATGCCTTATATAAGGCTAGCAAAATTCCAAAGTTTCCGCAACCAGGGCACCAATCTACCCATATACCGCTTTTATATTTGTTAAGCTCCATATGAAAGCACCACTCTTTCTTCTTTTTCTTTAATTATTTTTTCTATGGCTTGAACAGCCTCATTGAGGTAAATTGGTCTTCCAGTATATTTTACTATGCTTTTTTCTATTGATATTCCTGTGTTGAGTTTAATAAGTTTACCAGATTGAGCAAGATAATTATGTTCAATTAATATTTTTTCTCCTTTAGATTCCTCTATTATTGATTTAACATAGTTTGATGGAAATGGAGAAAACATTTTTAAATGCAGATATGCCCCCTTCAAACCTTTTTCATTAAGTTTTTTAATAGCTTCAAGTGAAACTCCTTTAGCGAAACCCCACCCTATAAGAATAAATTCAGCATCTTTTGTTCCATAGTATACAGCTCTTTTTTCCTGAGGAATTTCTTTGTTTGCTAACTCAAGTTTTTCCATTCTTTTTTCATACATAATTTTTCTATTAATAGAGTCTTCAACTGTATGTCCATATTCATCTTTTTCTTCTCCACCATACCACATGACTGCACTTCCAAGAAAAGCCCTTGGTGAAATCAATTCTGAAGTATTAAATCTTTTATAATCCTTAGTTTTAAAGGAAAGTTTTCCCCTCTCTATTTTTAAATTTGAAATTTTAGGAACATTTATCGTAGCTATTGAGTTTGCAAGAAATTTATCCAATAGGTGAATTACTGGAATTTGATATTTTTCAGCTAGATTAAAGGCCTCTATTGCATCATAAAAAGCTTCAATATGATCTCCAGAAGCAAGAATAATTCTTGGAAATTCTCCATGAGAAGCAAAGGAAACAAAAAGCAGATCGCTTTGAGATCCTCTAGTGGGCTGACCTGTGCTTGGTCCTCCCCTTTGATAATATGTTATCACAATTGGTACATCATTCATACCCGCCCAACCTAATCCTTCAACCATTAAGCTAAATCCAGGTCCACTTGTAGCTGTTGCACTTCTAGCACCAGTTAAAGCTGCGCCTATAGCTGAAGCTAAAGCAGCTATTTCATCTTCTGTTTGAATAACTATAATTGAACCAATAAGTCTATCGTTAACATTAATTTTTTCAAAAGATTCTATAAAAAAGCTTTCATCAGCTGCCGGGGTTATTGGATAATAGCTTTGAAACCTTAATCCCCCAACTATTTTACCCATAGCTACAATATCATTACCGCTTGCAACAATAAATTCGCTTTGATTAATTTTAGGTAAATCAAACTCAATAGGGATATAATGGTTTTTAACGGCTTCCGCTGTATAGTTAGAAATAAACATGTTTTGCTCAATTAAATCAGGTTTATTCATAAACAATCTTTTTAATCCAAAATTTACGCTTTCTTCATCAAGTTTTAAAAGTCCTGCTATAGCACCTACAATTATAGCGCTTACATATCTTGCTGCTTGAGAAGCTGAAAGTTTAAATTTTTTAGCAGCTTCAGCAAGAATGCTTTGATAGTTAAGAGCAACAGGAGTTACTCCCTTATCTCTTAAATAGCTTATTAAAGAATTTAATGAACCGTCTAAATTAAGCTTTGCTAAATTCTTAATAAGTCTTTGTTTAAGAGGGGGATCAATACTAGGTATATTTTTTATATGCTCATCTAAAACATTTTCATTATAAACTAAATATCCATTTTCATCTAAATCATTAAAATGTGTAAAAATTGTTTCAGCATCTATTGCTCCAATTACTTGAGCTGGATAAGTTAAGGCTAGTGGAATTTCTTCTGAAGAAATTTTAAAATGAATATAGCTATGTTTCCCTTTTATATTTGAAAAATATTCCCTATCAGAAATCACACCATAACCTAAATAAGCAAATGCTGAAGTTAAAATTTGAGCACTTGAATCTAATCCTGCGCCTTGAGGACCACCAAGTAAAATAGTTAACTCTTTTATAGGTTTATTAATCAGCTGAAGGCGCCTCCTCAGAAGCAACTTCATCGCTTAAAAAATCTAAACCAATTTGATCCATTAAATGGTTTTTAAGCTCTTCAAGAGAGTATATCGGTTTTTTGCAAGTTAAACAATATAACCAACCCTTTTTAAGAAAAATTTTTTCTAACTCTCTTAAATTAACTTTTTTAAAGCTTTCGCAAGGTTTATCGCTGTATGAAACTGTAAGTAAATCTTTTTTGGTACATAAGCCTAAATAGCCATAAACATCGTGCGCTAAGAAATAAATGCATTTTTTGCAAAAATCTTCCTTACCTATTTTCAACTTTCTCCCCTCCATTGTTATGCTTATTTTATTTCTTTAAATTTAAACTTTTAATTTTTTTAGAAAAAATAAATTAATTTGCATCATTAAGTTTATTAAGATTTAAATTCCTTTAATTTTTGAGGTTTAAAACTTGTCAAATTTACTTTTATTTTTACTATCTGTAATTGCAATATCTTTATCTGGTGTTATGACACCAGGTCCAATGTTTGCTGTTACTGTTACTAAAGGAAAATTTGATGAAAATGCAGGTTTATACATTGCTTTAGGGCATGGGATTATTGAAATTCCATTAATTGTGTTAATCTATTTTGGTTTCTCTCAATTTTTCACTTATGAATTGATTAAAAAATTAATTGGTTTTATTGGAGGTATGATGCTTCTTTACATGGGTTATTCAATGTTTAAAACTCGGAAACACGTAAAGGAAAAAATTTTAAGTTTTAATTATAACTCTTTAATTGCGGGGGCTGTGGCTACAGGAGCGAATCCTTATTTTCTTCTTTGGTGGGCTACAATTGGTGCAGCTTTAGTTTTTAACGCAACAAACTATGGTTTATTTGGTTTAATTATTTTTGCATTAACTCATTGGATGTGCGATTTAACTTGGGATTTACTAATTTCAAAAATTGTTTATAAATCTAAGCGGTTTTGCAACGAAAAAATTTATGAGGTAATCTTTACATTTTGTGCTTTAATTCTTTTCAGTTTTGGTTTATGGTTTATAATAAGCTCCCTAAACATTGTCATTTAAAACAATAACTTTTATGTTATTTTTCTACTTTTAGAATGATTTATGGTTTAAACATAACCTTAAAAAAGATTTTTAATTGTTGTATGCTCTTTTTCAATTTCAATAAAAGAAATTTTAAGAAAATTCTATTTTCTATTGTTTTAATTTTTAATTATCATTAAAATGCTTGATTTTCTCTAAATTGTATGAGTAAAATGATAATGGAAAAACCTTAAAAAATCAAATTAATAAAAAACAATGTGATAAAATGGAGGAAAGAAAATGATTAAGGAAATAATTGTATCGCCTAAAGATTATCTAAAGCTTGGTTTAAGCAAAGTTAAACTTGTTTGGATGCTTAAAAAAATGATGGAAATAAGGTTTTTTGAAGAGAAGGTTGAAGAGCTTTATTTAATGAAGGGTTTAATAACTGGGCCTGCGCATTTATATTTTGGTGAAGAAGCTGTAGCTGTTGGAGTTTGTTCAGCTTTAGAAAATGGGGATTTAATAATAAGCAATCATAGAGGGCATGGTCATGCATTAGCTAAAGGTATACCGATGAAAGAAGTTATGGCTGAATTATTTGGTAAAGCTTCAGGAACATGCAAAGGTTTAGGCGGTTCAATGCATGTTGCTATATCGCCTGAAAGAGGAAGCCTTTTCGCTTCAGCTATAGTTGGAAGCGGAATTCCAATAGCTGTAGGCGTAGCTTTAGCTTTTAAATATGAAAAATCCGACAGGATTGTAGTAACGTTTTTTGGAGATGGCGCAGTTAATACTGGAGCTTTTCATGAAGGTGTAAACCTTGCAGCTATATGGAAGCTTCCTGTAATACTTGTTTGCGAAAACAACATGTATGCTATAGGGATGAAAGCTGAAAAGGCTGTAGCCTTAAAAAATCTTGCTGAAAGAGCTTTAGGTTATGGTATATCAGGCTTGATTGTTAATGGAAACGATCCGGTAGCTGTTTGGTTAGCAACTAAAGAAGCTATTGAAAAAGCTAGAAAAGGTGAAGGTCCAACATTTCTCGAATGTAAAACTTATAGGCTTAAAGGTCATGGAATTTATGATCAAGCTAAGTATAGACCAAAAGAAGAGGTTGAAGCTTGGCTTAAAAAAGACCCAATTATTAACTTTAAGAAGAATCTTATTGAGCTTAATGTTTTATCTGAATCTGATATTCAAGCCTTAGAAAATGAAATAAAACGTGAATTAGAGGAAGCTGTTGATTTCGCTCAAAAAAGTCCAATTCTTCCATTTGAAGAATTAAAAAACTATGTTTATGCTTAACAGCATAAAAAAAGGAGGGAAAAGAAAACCTTGAGAGAATTAACTTATGCTGAAGCCATAAGAGAAGCTTTAAGAAACGCGTTAATTAAAAATCCTAAGGTTTTTCTTATAGGTGAAGATATAGGAGCTTATGGTGGAGCCTTTAAAATTACTAATGGCTTTCTTGAAGAGTTTGGTCCTGAAAGAGTTAGAGATACCCCAATATCTGAAGCAGCTATTGTTGGAGCAGCTATAGGTGCAGCTTTAATGGGTTTAAAACCAATAGCCGAAATAATGTATATGGATTTTATCCCTATTTGTTTGGAGCAGCTAGCTAATCAAGCTGCAAAAATAAGGTTTATGAGCGGGGGAAAACTTAAAGTTCCAATAATTGTTAGAACTCAATATAGCCTTGGAAGAGCCCATGGAGCACAGCATTCACAGTTTCTTCCAGCTTGGTTCTTTCAAGTTCCAGGTTTAAAAGTAGTACTTCCATCAACTCCATATGACGCTAAAGGCTTGCTTAATCAAGCTTTAAAAGAAGAGAACCCAGTGCTTTATATTGAATGCAGCCTTCTTTATAGAGTTAAAGGGCCTGTTCCAGAAGAAGAATATTCTATACCTTTTGGAAAAGCTGATATAAAAAAAGAGGGGGAAGATGTTACTGTTGTTGCCATTTCAAGAATGGTTCATGAAGCCTTAGCTGCAGCTAAAACCCTTGAAGAAAATGGTTTAAGTGTTGAAGTAATAGATCCAAGAACAATTCAACCATTGGATATAGAAACAATAGTGAATTCTGTTAAAAAAACAGGAAGAGTTGTAATTGCTGAGGACGATCATAAAACAGGTGGTATAGGCGCTGAAATAGCAGCTTCAATAATTGAAAATGCCTTTGATTATCTTGATGCTCCAATAACTAGGGTAGCTTCACCAGATATACCTATTCCTTTCTCTCCTCAACTTGAACTGGAATATATGCCTAATAAGAATAAATTAATTCAAGCCATAAACTCTATTTTTAAAGGTTAAATGTGAGGGAAAGTTAAAAATGCATAAAATTATAATTCCAAGATTTGATCCAGCTATGAAGACTGGAAGAATAATTAAATGGTTAAAAAGTGAAGGTGAAACTGTAAATAAAGGGGAACCCTTACTTATTGTTGAAGGAGAGAAAACAGTTTTTGAAGTTGAAGCCCCTGCAAATGGAATTTTAAAGAAAATCCTTTATCAAGCAGGATCTGAAGTTGAAGTTTTAAAGCCCATAGCTTTAATTGGCGAGGCTAATGAACCTATTCCCCAAGAATTAATAGAAGAAATTGAAGAGAAAGTTAAATCTGAAATTAAAGCTGAAATAATTGAGAAACCTAAAATTGAAAAACCCTTCATAAAAACTGTTGAACGCGTTAAAGCTAGTCCATTAGCTAAAAAATTAGCTGAAGAATATGGAATAAACATAGAGGAAATTAAGGGAACTGGACCTGGCGGAAGAATAACTAAAGAAGATGTTTTAAACGCAATTAAAAAAGCTTCTTTAAAGCCTACCTTCGCTGAAGCTTCTATATCTGGTTTAAAACCTATTCCCATAGCCAAAACAATTCCCTTATCCAGAATAAGAAAAACCATAGCGGAAAGATTGGTTTACAGCCTTCATAAAGCAGCTTCAACAACAATAATTACATCGGTTAATTTAGAAAACCTTCTTAAATATAGGGAAGAAATTAAATCTTCTTTAAGCGAAGTTTCTTTAACCGCCTTTATAGTTAAAGCTACAGCTAAAGCTTTGGAAGCCCACCCAATATTTAATTCAACTTTAAATGAAGAAGAAATTAAAATTTTTGAGGATATAAATATAGCTTTAGCAATTCATACTGAAGATGGATTAGTCACACCAGTTATTAAAAATGCAAATAAAAAATCCATAATTGAAATTTCAAATGAAATTAAAGAGCTTACAAATAAAGCTTTTCAACGTAAATTATCAATTGATGAACTTACAGGCGGAACATTTACAATTACAAATTTAGGAGCTTACGATGTTGAATTGTTTATTCCAATAATTAATCCTCCTCAAACAGGAATATTAGGGGTTGGAAAAATAGAGAAAAAACCTATAGTAATAAATGATCAAATATTAATCAAACCAACAGTAGCTTTAACATTGGTTTTTGATCATAGAGTGGTTGATGGAGTTCCAGCTGTAAAATTTCTTCAGGAAATAAAACATTTTCTTGAAGATCCAAAAGAACTTAATTAATTTTTTAAAATAATGATGTTTTTCATACTAGATTATTGATGGGATAATTTTAAAATTAAATTATAATACTTATAATAACTTTTAAAACTTACTATAGCAACGTAAGCTTTAAATTTTTAAAATGTTATTTAATCAATTGAATGGTGATAAAACTTGTGGAATATTTTCTTTCAAATAGGATTGATTGATATTTTTCTAGGGTTAATTGCATTCATAATATTAATTTCAATTTTATCTTCAGCCATTAAGGTTGTTAGAGAATATGAAAGAGGTGTAATTTTTAGGCTTGGACGATTAATTGGTGCTAAAGGTCCAGGTCTCTTTTTTATAATACCAATAGTTGATAAATTCATTAAGATCGATCTTAGAGTTGTAGCTTTTGATGTTCCAAAACAAAGAGTGATAACCAAAGATAATGTTAGCGTTGATGTTGATGCAGCAGTTTACTATAGAGTTTTTGATCCAGCCAAGGCTGTTGTTCAAGTTGAAGATTACTTTAGAGCAACCAACTTATTAGCTCAAACAACTCTTAGAGATGTTTTAGGGCAGGTAGAGCTTGACGAATTATTAACTAAAAGAGAAGAGTTAAGCAAAAAAATTGGTGAAATATTGGACACTTACACTGATCCATGGGGAATAAAAGTTGTTGCTGTAGCTATAAAAGATGTAAGTATGCCTGAAACTATGCTTAGAGCCATAGCTAAACAAGCTGAGGCTGAAAGAGAAAAAAGATCTAGAATTATTGTAGCTGAAGGTGAATATATAGCTGCTGAAAAAATTGCTGCTGCAGCTAAAAGATATATAGAAAGCCCATTAGCATTAAGATTAAGAGAACTTCAAACTTTAACTGAAATTGCTAGGGAGAAAAATTTAGTTGTTGTAACAACAACTACGGAGGCAACTGATATAGGTAAATTGGCAGCCATGGTTAAAGCTTTACAGGAGAAAGAGATTAAGTGAAAAAAACGTTTATCTTCCTATTTTTTGCAGTAATTGTTTTAACTCAATTAAGTTTAGTCTTTACCTATAGTACAAATCAAATTATATTTATTAAAATTGAGGATACGATAACTCCCGCTACTAAAGAGTTTATTCAAGAAACTTATGATTTCGCTTTAAGCATTAAAGCTCAAGCAATTATTGTTTTGCTTAATACACCTGGCGGTCAATTGGATGCAACAATGAAAATAGTTGAAATTATGGATAGATCTGAAATTCCATGGATTATTTATGTTTATCCTGAAGGAAGTAAGGCCTGGTCTGCTGGAGCATTTATTTTAATGGGTTCTCATATAGCTGTTATGGCACCTTATACAATTGTTGGTTCAGCTCAACCAGTTTCATATTCACCTTTTGAAGGTTCAATTCCAATAGAAAATGAAAAAATTATTAATGCGTTATCAGCTTTTATAGCTGAAGAAGCTAGAATGCATAATAGAAATGCGACTGCAGCTGAACTTTTTGTTAAAAAAAACTTAAATTTAAATGCTGATGAAGCTTTAAAATTTAAAGTTATAGATTTTATAGCTTCAGACATAAATGAACTTTTAAAAATTTTAAATGGAAAAACTGTTAAAACTGTTAAGGGCTTAACAGTTTTAAATACTGAAAATGCTGTTTTAATTGAGTTTTCTCCAAGCATTAAAATATCATTTTTATCAATTGTTTCAAATCCTCTTCTTGCATATATTCTTTTTACACTTGGAGTTTATGGTTTAATTTTTGGTTTAGCAAGTCCAGGATATGGAGCTGAATTGGCTGGAGCAATAGCTTTAATTCTTGGTTTAATAGGTTTAGGGTTTAATGTTAATTTAGCATCTTTAATTTTAATAGGTTTAGGATTAACTTTAATACTTATTGAAGCTCATACACCAGGCTTTGGAATTTTTGGAGGAGCTGGTTTAATATGCTTAATTATTGGTAGTTTACTTTTAATTCCATTTAAAGCTGGTGAATGGTTAATTTCTCCTGTTTGGTATCAAAGCTTTATAGTCGCAGCACTACTTTTTACAGTTTTTGCAGGCGGTTTTATGGCTTTTTCAGTTTATAAAGTTTTAAAAGCTAAACAAAAAAAGCCCTTTATAGGAGAAATTATAGGTGAAACAGTTGATGTAATAGAAGATTTAACTCCTGAAAAAATAGGTTTCATAAGGTATAAAGGAGAATATTGGCAAGCTAAATCTAAAACCCTTATTAAAGCAGGTTCTAAAGCTTTAGTAGTTAATAAAGAGGGCCCAATATTAATTGTTGAACCTAAACAGTCTTAAGAGCATTAAATTTTTTAAGGAAACGCTTTAATATTTCACTTCTAAGATCAGTCATACAATCAGGCTTTGATTCATATATACCATAAATCACAAGTTTATCCTCTTTTTGATATAAATTAACCTCCTTAACCTTAACGTTTTCCTCCTCCATAGCTTCCTTCATGCATTGAATCACTTTTTCAGGATTAGGATAATCTCCTTCAACATAAGCTATAACCTCATCCATGACCTCCTCGCCATAAACCAAAACAGGAGTATTCATAAGCATATAGTTTGGAATAAGCACCATCCTGCCTGTTCTAATGCTTGGTAATCTTTCTCCATCGCCTACCTCCATGAGAGTTGTTCTTAACCAACCAACCTTAACAACATCGCCTTTAATAGATGGGTCAACCAACATTTTAATTCTAATACCAGGCTTTATATTTTTAACTCTTCTAATAAATAATCCGCCTAAAAATGAAGCTAAATAATCTTTAGCAACCATTGAAAAACCTAAAGCGCTTAACATAGTTATTAAAGTAACTATAATTGATAGATCCATTTTTCATTCCTCTTTTTTCATTAAATTTTATGATAGCATTTCTCTTGATGAAAGAGACAAAAGCAACCTTAAAAGCATTATTTCAATTTTAGAGCTAAAATAACCTCCTCCTTTGAAGCTTAGGTTAGGAAAAGCTATAGGAAAATAATTAGGCCGCTTTAGATACCATAATTTTTATAGTTAACAGTGAAAACTTGCAGTTATTAATGAAGAAATAATTAATTTTCTATTTAAGCTTCATTGGGAGAACCCTTCCAGAAAAGTTTATAAGCTGGCAGATTAACAAACCAACAGGCGAAAAACTTGAAAATTCAACCTGTGAACCATCTATTTCTGATTCTTATAATTGCTCTTGCTTTCTCAAGTCTGCTTGTGAACATTCTTCCAGAAAACGTGTATACCACTACAGTAACAGAAAAGTATACAACAACATCGACAATCACTAGAACAGAAACTATAGATGTACCAGTTACTACGCATCTTACGAGAACGAGTACTGTGAAGATTCCTGTAACGACCAGTGGAATCATTATCGTTCAGAGAACGGTTTTAGTCCCAACCACGCTTAGAACAAGCTTCCTCTACACTACAACAGTTACAAGCACGGAATGCCGTAATGTCGGAGGCGCAACCAGATGCGATGTCAGAACGGTTATAGTCCGTACTACTGTAGGAACCAATCTAGTGATTATTCAACGTATTCTTACATCCTGCACAACCATTTATGGAGATAGGGAATGCTGGGCTGTATATAGAACTTACACTATGGGAGGAGCGGCAGCTGTCCGCACCTATGTTCCTTCGGTAGTTCAAGAACCTCTTACGGTTACGTCTGAAACTACTCTACTTAGTGCAACAACCGAAACCTTGGAAGTGACAACGTTTGAGAGGAGAACCAGGACAATTGAGGAGCCGGTTACTCTCACACTAGAAAACGTTTATACATCATATGCCACCCATCTAGCTGCTTCCACTTCAGAGCAGCAAGCAGGATACAACTTCGCGAACCTGGTCTCAAGCAATTTGGCATGGATTTTTATCCTTCTATTGGCGATTTTAATAACCGCATTAGCTATTAGAAAACGTCATCCCAGCTTTAAACCAAGCATGGCAATAACATATTATATAAATTGTGGCGCTCAAATCCCCAGCAATGTAAAATACTGCCCCCATTGCGGCGCCTCTCAAAAAGAATAAAGGATTAATCATCTAAAAATCTTATGATGAACTTTTAGGTGATTAATCCCTATTTTTTAGACTTTAGAAATTAAAAACTTTAAGTTTATGTTAACTGTTAATAAGTGTTAATTACGAAAAACATTTAATAAACTAAAAATCTTTTGGTTGGTAAGGATCATGGATAGAAGTGAAGCTTTAGAATTAATTAGGGTAAACGTTAAAAATGAGAATTTAATTAAGCATATGATTGCTGTTGAAGCGATTATGAGGGGCTTAGCCAAATTTCTTTCTGAAGATGAGGAAACTTGGAGCTTAACAGGGCTTTTGCATGATATAGATTTTGAGAAAACCTCCGTTAACCCTAGCGAACATGGAGTTGAAGCTGAAAAACTTTTAAAGGGAAAAATTGATGAGAAAGTTTTGAAAGCTATTAAAGCTCATAATTATGAATATACAGGCGTTAAACCTGAATCTAAAATGGAGAAAGCTTTAATTGCAGCTGATGCTATTTCAGGTTTAATAATTGCTTGTGCTTTGGTTATGCCTTCTAAAAAACTTAAGGATGTTAAAATTGAAACTTTAAAAAAGAAGTTTAAAGATAAAGATTTTGCCAGAGGTTCAAGTAGAGATCGAATATTAATATGTGAAGAAATAGGAGTGCCCAAGGAAAAATTTTTTGAAATTGCTTTAAAAACTCTTCAAGAGTCGAGTTTAATTTTAGGTCTGTAAAAAGCCTTTAAATATAAAAGTAATTGAAGGAGTTTTAAACTTTGAAAATTTTATTTGCAACATCTAATAGAAATAAGCTTAAAGAGGCTAACGCTGTTTTGAGCAAATATGGAATTAAAGTTGAAATGCTTAATAAAAGGAAGTTGGAAATTCAATCAGATAACATCGAAGAAATAGCTAAATATTCAGCCTTAGAGCTTTTTAAAGAAGTTAAAGCACCTTTAATAACTGAAGATTCAGCTTTAAGCATTAAAGCGCTTAATGGTTTTCCAGGTCCTTACTCAGCTTATGTTTTTAAGACAATAGGTAATAAAGGAATTCTAAAGCTTATGGAAAATAAACTAAATAGGGAAAGCGTTTTTAAAGCAGCTGTTTTCTTTTGTTCATCAAATATTCAAAAATGTTTTATTGGGGTTACTAAAGGAAAAATAGCTTTTGAAGAGCGTGGTAAATTTGGATTTGGTTTTGACCCAATATTTATTCCTGATGATTATCCAAAGAAAACTTTTGGAGAAATGTCTATAGAAGAGAAAAGTTTATACTCACATAGAGGGAAAGCTATGGTTAAATTTGCAAAATGGTATATAAAAAATTATAAGGAAGAAATTTGATCTTTAATAAAGGAGTAAAATAATAGAGGGAAAGCTATTGGCAAGATTTTACTCTAGAAAAAAAGGTAAATCTGAATCAACCAGACCTATAAGTCGTAAACCTCCATCATGGTGCAAAGCTACACCTGAGGAAGTTGAAAATTTAGTTGTGAAACTTGGTAGAGAAGGGTATCCCCCAAGCCTTATAGGTGTTATCCTTAGAGATCAACATGGAATTCCACTTGTTAAATCTATTACTGGAAAAAGTATTACTCAAATTTTAAAAGATAATAATCTTTCTCCAAAGCTTCCAGAAGATCTTGAAAACCTTTTAAAGAAAGCTGAACGAACGAGAAAACACTTAGAAAAGCATAGAAAAGATTATAGCAATAAAAGAGCTTTAGCACTTATTGAATCCAAAATTCATCGTTTAAGCGAATATTATAAGGAGAGGGGGATTCTCCCAGCTGATTGGAAATATAAACCTAGTGTTGCATCTGTGGCTTAAGAATTATGAATGAACAAAACTTTAATGATTTTCTTAAAAAAGCTGAGGAAATAAGCAGTTTTATAAAGGAGGAAGCTTTTAAAAATTCAAAATTTATTGTTGTAACGCATTTTGATGCTGATGGATTAGCTTCTGGAGGAATAATTTGTAAAGCTTTACTTAGGCTTAACGCTTTTTTTCATTTAAGAATTGTTGAGCAATTAAATGAGGATGTTCTTTTTAAAATTTCTAAAATAAATGGTGATGCAATAATTTTTTCTGAAATAGGAAGCGGCTATTTAAGCTTAATTAAAAACTTTTTTGAAGGAAAAAAAATATTTGTAATAGATCATCATCAAATTGAACCTAATGTTGAAATCAATTTTCCTCATTTAAATCCTCATAATTATGGTTTTGATGGTGGTAAAGATATTAGTGGCTCAGGTGTAGCGTATTTTGTTGCTAAAGCATTAAATGAAGAAAATGTGGATTTATCTCCTTTAGCCATTGTAGGAGCTTTGGGGGATGTTCAGGATAAAAACCCTCAAAGAGCTCTTAAAGGATTAAATGAAAAAATAGTTAAGGAAGCTGAAGAAGCTGGATTTTTAAAATCTGAAATAGATGTGATTCTTCATGGAAGAAAAACCAAACCAATTCATAAAGCTTTAGCTTATTCAACAAATCCTTTTTTACCAGGATTAACTGGTGAAGAAGATAAGTGTGTAGCTTTGCTTTCTTCAATTGGGATACCTTTAAAAAAAGGGGATGAATGGACAAAACTTTCAGATTTATCAATGGAAGAAAAGCAAAAACTTCTTACAAAAATAATTGAGTATCTTTCATCTCATGGTTTTTCTGGAAATATAGTTTTAAATTTAATTGGTGTAAACTATGAAATTTTAACTGAAAGCAAAGATTGCCTGTTAAGGGATGCAAGAGAATATGCTTCTATTCTTAATGCTTGTGGTAGAATGGGTAAATCTGGATTAGGAATAGCCTTATGCCTAGGCGATCGAGAAAATGCTTTAAATAAGGCTCAACAATTAATCTCAGAATATAAACAGCTTTTAGCCAAACATATAAATTGGATTATTCAATTTCCAGAGAAAATTCAAGAGTTTGAAAGTTTCTATGTGATAAGAGGTGAAGGAACTATAGATGAAAAAATGACTGGAGCAATTTCAACAATGCTCTCCTCCTCAACAATGTTCAAACCAGATAAAGCTGTGCTTGTTTTAGCTTTAAGCGGAAAAGAAAACATTAAGCTTTCGGCTAGAGCTGGGTTAAAATTTGCTGAAAAAAAAGTTAATTTAGGTGCTGCTTTAAAAAGTTGTGCAGAAAAATTTTCTGGTTTAGGAGGAGGTCATGAAGCCGCTGCTGGAGCTTATATACCTAAAGATAAAATTGAAGATTTTTTAAAAAGTTTAAATGAAGAAATTTTAAAGGCCTTAAAAAATGAAGGGTGAAATAAAAATTTTTTATAAAAATGAAAAATATGCTGAAGCTGTTGCTAAAGCCATTCAACCTGATAATTTTTCAGCTCCATCAAATATTAAAGTTAAAACAATTAATGCCAAAAACATTGTTGTTTCTAGAGTAAAATGCAAAGGTAAGATTGAATCTTTTATAGAAACAATTGATGATTTACTTCGTTGCATTCAAGCAGCTGAAAATACATTAAAAAAATTTAATCCCTAGAACAAATTATTTTTATTTCCTCTTTTTTAATATAAGGTTTAAGAACTTCAGGAACTTTAATAGAACCATTTTCTTGCTGGTAATTCTCGAAAATAGCTATTAAAACTCTTCCAATAGCAGCTGCAGTACTATTTAAAGTATGAACAAATCGAGGTTTCTCTCTAGGGTCCCTTCTACATCTAATATTTAATCTTCTTGCTTGATAATCTGTACAATTACTGCATGAAACAACTTCCCTATATTTTCCTTGACCTGGAAGCCAAACTTCTAAATCATATTTTTTAGCTGCCGTAACTCCTAATTCTCCAGAACAAACATTAACAATTCTATAATGCAAATTTAACGCTTTATAAATTTCTTCTACTGTTGAAATTAGTTTTTCATGCTCATTCCAGGATTCTTCTGGTTTAGAAAAAACGAAAAATTCAAGTTTATCAAATTGGTGAACTCTAAAGATTCCCTTGGTATCTCTTCCATGCGCTCCAGCTTCAGTTCTAAAACATGTTGAAAACCCTATATATTTTAAAGGTAAAAGATTTTCATCAAGAATTTCATCCATAAACATTGCTGCTAAAGGTACCTCAGCTGTTCCAACAAGACATAGATCTTCATTTTTAATTCTATAAATATCTTCTTCTCCTTGAGGTAAAAACCCCGCCCCAAACATTGCTTTTTCCTTAACTAAAACAGGTGGAATAACTGGTGTAAAACCTTTTTTAATGGCTAAATCTAGAACAAATTGTATTATAGCGAATTCAAGCAAGACAGCATCATTTAATAAATATGCAAATCTAGCGCCTGAAACTTTAGCAGCTCTTTCAACATCCATAAGATTAAGCTTTAAGCCTAAATCTATATGATCTTTAGGTTTAAAATTAAATTTAGGTTTTTCACCCCAAACTCTAACAACTACATTATCATTTTCATCTTTACCTATTGGAACAGATTCATGAAGTAAATTGGGGAGTCTAGCATGAATAAAAAATATTTTTTCTTCACATTCTTTAATTTGAGATTCAAGAAACTTAATTTTTTCTGGAATAGCTTTAGCCTCCTTAATTTTCTCTAAAGGAAGATTACCCTCCCTCTTCATTTTTGCAATCTCATCTGTAAGAACATTTCTTAAATGTCTAAGTTCATTAACTTCGCGAATAAGCTTTCGTCTTTTCTCATCATATAATAAAAATTCATCAACCATTGAAATTTTATCTTCTTCCCCTCTAAGCTTTAAATGCTTTTTAACTTCATCAGGTTTCTCTCTAATAATGTTTATATCTATCAATTTTATTTTTCACCAAAAACTGAAAGCAATCATGTAAACATATTAAGCATTTTTAGATAAACTTCCTTTATAAAAAGTTTAAGCATAAATAAAAAATGCTATATTCAATCTAAATAGAATGAACTTAATATTTTTTATTTAAGTTAGAAAGAACCTAAGAAGTTAAGAGCGTTTAAAGATTTTATTACTTGCCCTTTTACATTAAACTATATTAGAAAATTAGAAATCAATTAATTTTAATACTTTTAAAATTATTGTTTGTGAGGTAAAGCGTTTAATGATTTGGGTGGTTAGGGTTGGTTATAAAAATGAAAAATTTGATCCTCTTGGTCGAATCTTAAAAGGTGATATTTTAGATCTAGGCTTTTTAAATTTAAAATCTATTAGTTCTATGCCAACTTATTGGATTGAAGGTGAAATTTCAAAAATTGAAATTGAAAAAATATGCAAAGAGCTTTTGGTTGATGAAATAATCCAAAACTATTGGCTTAATGAAAAAAATGATTGGAGTTTAGGCTTTGATTGGATTGTTGAAGTGAATTTTAAGCTTGGCGTCACAGATCCTGTAGCTGAAAGCGTTAAAGCAGGTATAGAAACTATTGGGATATTTAATGTTAAAAATGTTAAAACTGGAATGACATATCTTTTAAAGGGAAATCTTTCGAAAAATGATGTGGAAATTATTTGCAAAAAATGTTTAGCTAACCCTATTATTCATAATTATAAAATTGTTAAGGTGCTACAATGATGAAGGTTGAAGAAATAAAAATTCTTGATGCAAATGATAAGGAACTTATGGAAATTAGCCAAAAATATATGCTTTCTTTAAGTTTAGAGGAAATGAAAGCTATTCAAGCCTATTTTAAAAAGAAAAAAAGAAATCCTACTGATGTAGAACTAAATACAATAGCTCAAACATGGTCTGAACATTGCTTTCATAAAACATTTAAAGGCATTATATTTTTTAATGGAAAAGTAATAAATGGGTTATTAAGATCTTACATTATGAAAGCTACTAAAAAACTTAACAAATCTTGGTGTATTTCTGTTTTTTCCGATAATGCTGGAATAATAAAATTTGATAAAAAATATAGTATAGCTTTTAAAGTGGAAACACACAATCATCCTACAGCTTTAGATCCTTATGGAGGAGCTGGAACGGGAACAGGAGGTGTTTTTAGGGATATAATGGGAGTGGGTGCTAAGCCTATTCTTTCTACAGATGTTTTATTTTTTGGTCCATTAGATTATCCTTATGAAAAGCTTCCTAAAGGTGTTATGCATCCTAAAAGATTAATGAAAGGAGCTGTAGCTGGAATAAGAGATTATGGAAATAAAATGGGCATTCCAACAGTTAATGGCGCTATAGGATTTGATGAAGGATATTTATGCAATCCTTTAGTTTATGCGGGTTCAATTGGAATAATGCCAACAAAAAAATATATTAAAAATCCCAAACCTGGGGATTTAATTCTTCTTGTAGGTGGAAAAACAGGAAGAGATGGCATTCATGGTGTAACATTTGCCTCTTTAGAATTAACTTCAGAATCTGAACAAATTGCTATTGGAGCAGTTCAAATAGGAAACCCAATAGTTGAAAAAAAAGTTTTAGATGCTTTAATTAAAGCTAGAGATAAAGAAAAGAAACCTCTTTACTCGGCTGTTACAGATTGCGGTGGAGGAGGATTATCTTCAGCTATTGGTGAGATGGGAAAAAATCTTGGTGCAATAGTTGATTTAGATAAAGTTCCATTAAAATATGCAGGTTTAGCTCCATGGGAAATTTGGATATCTGAATCTCAAGAAAGAATGGTTTTAGCCATTCCTAAAAAAAACTTAAAGAAAATAATGAAAATTTTTAACGATGAAGATTGTGAAGCCACTGTGATTGGAGAATTTACAAATAATCATAAATTAATTTTAAGATTTAATGGTGAGATTGTTGGAGAGTTAGATATGAATTTTCTTCATAATGGTATTCCTAAAGTGAAAAGAATTGCTAAATGGGAGAAAACTGTTTATCCAGAACCGAAACTTGAAGAAAAAAAAGATTTTACCGATGATCTTAAAAAAATTTTAAGTGATCCTAATGTTGCAAGTAAAGAATGGGTTATTAGACAATATGATCATGAAGTTCAAGCCCATACAATTATTAAGCCTTTATGTGGGATTGGTGAAGGGCCAAGTGATGCTTGTGTTTTAAAACCATTAGAAAACAGTTGGAGAGGCATAGTTGTTTCTAATGGTGTTAATCCAAGATATTCTATTGATCCTTACAATATGGCTCTTTCAGCTATAGATGAAGCTATAAGAAATAATGTATGCTGTGGTGGAAGAAGAATAGCTCTTTTAGATAACTTTAGTTGGGGAAATCCTGAAAAAGAAGATAGACTTGGACAATTAGTATATGCTGTTAAAGGATGTTATGATGGAGCATTAGGTTTTGAAACACCATTTATATCTGGAAAAGATAGTTTATATAATGAATATACAACTGAAAGCGGAGAATCCTTTTCTATACCACCAACACTTCTTATATCAGCTGTAGGCATAATTCCGGATGTTAGAAAAGCAGTTTCAATGGATGTTAAAGAACCAGGAAATTATATTTATATTATTGGAGAAACAAAAGATGAGTTAGGTGGCTCATATTATTATAAGCTTTATGGCTCTAAAGGCGGTTTTGTTCCAACAGTTAACCCTAAAAAAGCAAGAAACGCTTACAACTCTCTTATAAAGGCTATCGATAAAGGTTTGGTTAAAGCATGTCATGATTGTTCAGAGGGGGGCTTAGCTGTTGCAGCTGCTGAAATGGCTTTTGCAGGGGATTTAGGAATGGAGATTCAATTAAAAAATGTTCCAGTAATTAACTTAACTAGAAATGATAAAATTCTTTTTTCAGAATCTAACAGTAGAATTTTAGTTGAAGTTCCAAAATCAAAAGATGATGATTTTAAAAAAATTATGAAAGGAAATGTATATGCGAAAATAGGAGAAGTAACAAAAACAAAAAGCTTTGTAATTTATGGGTTAAATGATCATCCAGCAATTGAAGATAAAATTGATTCTTTAAGGGAAGCTTGGAAAAAACCATTAAGATGGTGGAGCATTTAACTATGAAAAAAGTTAAAGTAGCTGTTGTTAGAGTTGCTGGAACAAACTGCGAAATTGAAACTGCTTATGCTTTTAAGCTTGCAGGAGCAAAACCAGAAATAATTCATATGAATGAATTTTATAAAAGAAGAAAGTGTCTTGAAGATTATCAAATATTAGCTTTTCCAGGAGGATTTTCCTATGGAGATGATATAGCTGCAGCTAAGCTTTGGGCAAACGAAATAAAATATAAACTTAAAAAAGAAGTCAAACAATTTGTTGAAGAAGGTAAACCTGTTATAGGAATATGCAATGGTTTTCAAGTTTTAATTAAAACAGGTTTGCTTCCAGCTTTTGAGGAACCAATGAAAAAGCAGGAAGCTACATTAGCTTTCAATGATATAGGATTATATTATGATGGATGGGTTTACTTAAAACCTGAAAGTAAAAAATGCATATTTACAAAAGGCTTAAATAAAATAATTTTTCTACCAGTTGCACATGCCGAAGGAAAATTTGTAATAAATGAAGAGGGCTTAAAAAAACTTGAAGAAAACGATCAAATAGTTTTTAGATATGTTAATGACAAAGGCGAATTAGCTGGTTTTCCTTGGAACCCAAACGGCTCAATAGGAAATATAGCTGGAATTTGTAATTATGAGGGTAACGTTTTAGGTTTAATGCCGCATCCAGAAAGGTTTCTTCATAAATGGATGCATCCTTTATGGACGAAACTTTCTTCATTAAGCATGAATGGGGATGGATTAATTATATTTAAGAATGCTGTTGAATACGCTGCTAAAAAATTCTAAAAACTTTTAAACAAGAATAAACTTTATATATTACTAATTTCTTCCATATGATTGTATATTCCTAAAATATTTGGAGGAAAAAATTTGGGTGAAGAGAAAAAAGAGGAAGCTATTTCTAGGCGTAAATACTTAGGTGCTGTTGGAGGCTTGGCTGCTGCAGCTG
>CAZSNM010000005.1:0-69067 GCA_964608455.1 uncultured Candidatus Bathyarchaeia archaeon
CATTGCTAAGTCAACCCAAATAGTCATAGCTGCAACCCCAAGTCTTAAGCTACCTAAAGCAGTTCTTATAATATATCTGGCTTCTTTAGGTGCAGCATCATTTAATAAACTGCAAAGATGTCTAACTTTTAAATCCATAGCTCCTTCTCCAGAAGCTTTAGCCATTTTCTCGAAAGCATCATAAACAACATCTATAGTTAATGGTCTTTGAAAAAGAGTTAATTGGGTTTTCTTCTCTAAAAATGTTTCAGCAACCCTACCTAAATCACCAATTTCATTAAATTTTTTTTCAACCTCCTCCTCAGATTTACCTGAAACTTCTGAAATAGCTTTAATAGCAAGTTTTTCAGCTAAACCTAATTCAATACCAATAAAATCTGGATAAAGCTTTCCCTGCGTTAAATAAACAATTTTATCTATCGATTCTCTAGGAGCTTGCTTTAAAAGTTCCGTTAATAAATCAGTTATTTCAAGCCTTTTAGTGGTGGCTTCTATTTTTTCATAAAATTCAACCATTTTCAAGTAGCGCAATTTTCCCGCCTAAAACAAGTTTTTAAAACTAAAATTTAAAGATTTAACTTTTCTTTATGAATTATTTCTTTAATGCTTCTTCTAGATGGAGGAGAAGGTTTTTCTAAAGGGAAACCTATTGGAATTATGGCTACTGGCCTAATGCCTTTATCAGCTTCAATAACTTTAGCTACTTCAGCTTCATTAAAAGCTCCAACCCAGCAGGCTCCAAGCCCTAATCCATAAGCAGCTAATAGTAAATTTTGAATTGCCGCAGCTGTATCTTGAATACAATAAAGTTTTGCTCCTCTTTCACCATAATATCTTGCGCTTCTAGCTTCATTAGCACAAACAACTATTGCAACTGGAGCTTCAAAAATAAAGCTTTGATTTAAAGCTGCTTTAGCAAGAGCTTTTTTTCTCTCAAAACTTTTAACTATAACAAATTCCCATGGTTGAAGGTTTCCAGCTGAAGGTGCAAAACGCGCAGCATCAATCAATTTTAATAAATAATCTTCTGGAATATCATCTTTTTTAAAGGCTCTTATGCTTCTTCTACCGAAGATGGCTTCAAAAAGTTCCAAATTAATACACCTAACCTAAAATTAATAAATAATTAATTAATTTTTTTAAAATTTTTTTAATTTTATTTTTAATCTATTTATAAAAAGCAAAATAAATTAAGTTTTTAAGTATTCTTCATAAATTTGAGAGCAACAAACATTAGAATATAAAATTTCTAAATTAAAAGATTTAGCTAATTTAATAGCTTTTTCGCTTGGGAAAGCTATAGCATTTATGCCAGTTTTAACAGCTGCTGAATCCAATTCAATCCTATACTTACCTATTGGTCTAGCACAACCTAATGCAATAGGTGTGTTTGGAAAAATTTTTCTAGCATAAATCATAATTTTAACTACCTCAGAAATTTCTGGAGGTTTTTCCTTTTCCATTTTAGTTCCCTTAATTGGAAAGAAAACAATTATTATTACGGCAGATGGGTTATAACGTGAAATAATATTAAGCGCGTTATATTCTCCTTTAATTTTTCCATAATGAAGACCAACTAAAACATGGGGGATTAAAGGAATCCCAGCTTTTTTAAGTGCATTTAAAGATTTTTCAAAATCTTCTATTTTAGCATTTAAATGGTATATCTCCTTTATTGTTTCATTGCTTCCAATAATATCTATTAAAGCTGCATCTATACCAGCGTTTTTAAGGTTGAAGGCTGTTTCTTCAGTTATTAACCCTGTATGAACAACAATTTTCAATTTAGTTTTTAATTTAATTTCCTTAATGGCTTCAGAAAAATTTTTTAATGGAACGCTTCCATTAGGTAAGCAACCTCCGCTTATTAAGCATCCTAAACCCTTATGCTTCTTAATTTGCATGCAAATTTCAATTAGTTTTTTAGGGGTTAAAGCTGGAATCATAGTTTTTAATATTTTTCCATTACAATGTTTGCATTTTAAGCTGCAGCTTGCTCCAGTTAAAGAAATTGAAGGAAAAAGCCAGGGTGAAAAATGGTTTTTATGAAAAACAAAGCTTGGATTGTAGAAAACTATTTTTTTCCCAAGGTTTCTCCAGGAAGTTTCCCTAGCAATTTCCATTTCTTTTTCTAGTTTTTCTTGCATTGAATTTTTATTAGCAATCAGTTTTCTGCACCTTTTAAAAAAATTAAGCCCTATTTAAGGCGCCTTTTAAAGCTAAAAGAAAGTCTTCAGCTGTTGCTCCAATCAAAGTTTTAGATTTAAAAAACTCAGTTAAAATATTTCTTATTTTTGTTTCATCATCTATTTTAACACCTTTTAATTTTTCTTCAAGCTCATCTATGGATTCTTCTGGATGAAGAAAGAAATCTCCTGTTATTTTAATTTCTTCTATAAACCCATTTTTTATGGAGGTAAAAATTTTAATAAGTTTTCCTCCAGGAACTTTATATTCAAATTTAATCAAATTTTTCACCTTTTACCTTTTATAAAGCCATTCTTTAGTAGAGTATTTTTCAACTTTTAATTTTTCAGCTAAAGCCTTTTCTTCCTCTGTAAGCTTTCCTAAAGAAAGCTTTATGTTTAAGGCTTCTTCAAAACCCTTTTTTAAAGCTTCAGCCACTTCATTAAAATTAACTTCTTTACCCAATTCATTTTTAATGCTTGTTACTCTTTCTTTTACTGATTTAATCATTTTATCCTTTATTTTTTCATCGCTTACCTTAAGCACTTTAAACATTTTTTCCACATCTACATCAATCAATATTGTGCCATGCTGAAGAATAGCATTTAATTTTCTGGTTTGAGCATTTCCAGAAATCTTTTTTCCATTTACAATAATATCATTTATGGGTTTAAAAGCTGGGTTTAAACCAAGCTTTTTTAATCCTAAAACTATTCCATTGCATAAAACATTGTATGATTCTAAAATATCTTCTGGAAGCTTTTCCTTATAGGCTATAACGCTATAAGTTATTTCACCATTATAATCATGGTAAACAGCTCCTCCCCCAGTTATTCGCCTAACTATATCAACATTTAATTGTTTGCATGCTTCAACATTAACTTCATCAATTAAACTTTGGAAATACCCTATAGAAACAGCTGAAGGGTTCCATCTATAAAACCTTATAGTGTTTGGAGATTTTCCTTTTTGAATCATTGTTAAAATAGCTTCATCAATAGCCATATTCATGTATGCATCGTTTATGGTTAACTCAATTAAACGCCATTCTTTAATCATAAATTCTTTAACACCTCCCTTCTTTAAAAATTATTGAATTTAATAAATTAAGTATTTCATTTATTTCTTTTTCGGTTAAGGGTCTAGGAAAATTATACATTGGACCTGAAACCTTCTCATTATAGTATGGCCTATTACAGTTTGAGCAACCTGAAGTTAAAAATGGTTCTCCAGATTTAATCAAATTTATTAATTCTTCTTTAGGTAAACCTAAATCAATTATTTCTCCTTTATTATTAAATTTAATTTCATTAAATTTAATGCGATGATTAACAATTAGGTATCTGGCTAATTGAGTTTTTCTATAGTACTTTAATGGTGGAGGCTGAGAGTTTTCTAGAAAGGTGCCTTTTAAAGGGGTTAAAGCGAAAAAAGCTACGTTAACACCCATATCAGTTAATTTTTGAGTTAAAAAACAAACATCCCGTTCTGTTTCTCCTAAACCCAAAATTAAATGCGTTGTAACATTTCCTTTACCAAATATTTCAACAGCTTTTTTTAAAGCTTCAAAATGAGTTTCCCAACGATATGGGCTTTTTCTTTCTAAACCTTTAATTTTTTCAAAAATTTCTTTTGTAGAAGCATCTAATGGAATGGAAATTTTATCTACACCAATATTTTTTAGCATAGATAATTGTGTTTCATTAAAAGGTTGGCATGAAACAGATATTGGAATGTTAAATTTTACTAGAGCTTTTACTAAATTTGTTACATCATTAAAAGCTTTTGGATAATTTAATGATTGAATACATATTCTTTTTGCTTTTAATTGATTTTCCTCTATTTTCTTTAAAACTTCTTTTGTTTCAAAAATTGGCCAAGTAACTCTAGATAAATGATTTAAATCGGTTTTGCTTTCTCTTGCTTGAGTGCAAAAACCACAGTTAGCAATGCATTTTCCTTCATAAAAAGTCATTAAATAAATTGTTTTTGGAGAAACATTTATAAAGCCTTTTTTTAACCCAATTAATATTGCTGAACCTATTGAAACTCTAATTTTGCTTGGTAGAATTAAGTTTGATTCTTTAAATTTAATAGCAGTTTCCATTTTTACTCAATAACCAAACTTTTCTGAAATACCCATATAGTTTGTTAAAATGGCCATTATATCCATTCCTTTTATTCTGCATAAATTTCCTTGAGAAGCTGTTTTTTCACAAAATTTCTTGATTTCACTATGAAAGGTTTCCGGTCCATGAATTAAAATTGGAGTGGGGTCGCCTGAATGATCTTTAAAGTTTATTGGAGTGCAATGATCAGCTGTGATGGCAACGTATGTTTCATTTAAATCTAATTGATCAATTAATCTACCAATCATTTTATCTATATTTTCTATTGCTTCAACTTTAGCTTTAAAGTTTCCATCATGCCCTGCCACATCTGTAGCTTTTACATGAAGAAGAACAAAATCATAATGTTTTATAGCTTTAGCTGATTCATCAGCTTTACCATTAAAATTAGTGTTTAATCCTCCAGTAGCTCCTTTAACATCTATTATTTCCATTCCAGCTATACGGCAAACCCCTTTAACTAAAGCTACAGCTGCTATAGCAGCTGTTTTAATCCCATATTTTTCCTGAAAAGTTTTAAGTTTAAAATATGAGCCTGCACCTCTAGCTAAAATTATGTTTGCAGGTTTTTCACCTATTTTAACTCTATTTAAATTTATTTGATGGTTTTTAAGAACATGAAAAGATTTTTCCGTAAATTCATTTAAAGCTTTAGCCATTCTTTCAGCTTCAATACTATCATCTAAAGGTTTAGATTTCAATGGTTTAACACCAATTTCATGCGGATCTGTATCGCTTACATTTTTAGAAAGTTTTTCTCCACGAAAAATTAAAACACCTCTATGCTCAATTGTTGGATAAAACTCTACTGAAACACCATTAACACTTTCAATTTTTATTTGATTTATTGCTTCGGCTAACTCCTTAATTCCAGTTTTTATTCTTCCAGCCCTTCTATCAACAATTGTTAAATCTTCATTTACAGTAGCAAAATTTGCTCTAAAAGCTATATCACCAGGTTTAAGCTGGATTCCAGCTCCAGCAGCTTCTAAACTTCCTCTACCAGCATAACATTCATAGGGATTATAACCTAAAATAGCTAAATGAGCTACATCGCTTCCAGGTCTAATACCTGGACTTATAGGATCCATTAATCCAACTAACCCTTCTTTAGCTAACTTATTTAGGTTTGGAGTATTAGCTGCCTCAAGAGGTGTTTTATAATCATATTCTTTTGCAGGTCTATCGCCCATTCCATCGCAAATTATTAAAATAGCTTTTTTACTCATTTAACATCCTTCTCCTTAAAACAGTTAGAAAAATTATTAAGAATGTTAAAGATAAATATTTCAAGTTTTTAGAGGTTATAAAATTGTATGCAGAATCATTAAGAAAACTTACCTCTCTATTAATTTTAATTAACCTATCAACTTATGGTTTTTTAGCCTTTTTAAGCAAAAACCCATTAATTATAGATTATAATTTGCTTGCGATTTACGGTCAATATAATTTATTTGTTTATGAAGGTTGGTATTGGCAACTTTTCACTTCATTATTTATTCATGCTAATTTGCTTCATGTTTTAGGTAATTCTTTATTCTTAGCTTTTTTCGGTTTTAAAGCTGAGGAATTATTTACAAAAAAAGTTTACTTATTTACATATTTTGCTTCAGGTTTAACAGGAAACTTGCTAACTTTGTTGATGGGAGCAAATATTGTTTCAGTTGGAGCTTCGGGAGCAATTTTTGGTCTTTTCGGTGCCTCAACAATATATATGAGGAAAACAATGAATCAATCTATTTTAAGCGCTTTAATATATGCTATGTACTTATTTTTAATGAATATTGGAGCAAACATAAATTTAGTCTCTCATCTCGGAGGATTGGCAACTGGATTAATGATTGGTTATATTTTAGCTAAAAAACCAAGAAGCTACTATACTTTGCATTATAGTATACGCTATGTAAATGTAACTATTCCTTGATTAAAGTTAATTTTCCAGCTTCTAAAGATAACTTTATTTATTAGTTTGAGTATTCATTACCTCTCTTCTATATTTTTCTTTTTCATTAAAGCATAAGTTATACCACCTGTTTCACTTTTGTCAACATAAGCTAATATGAAAAATGTTTTTCTAGTCTATTTTATAAAAAGATAAAGAATTTTTAGCTTCAATATTTCAAGTTGAGGCTTTAATTGCTAAATTGGATTCTGCAAAAAGAACTTCAGGCAATTCATAAAGAAAACTTTTAAACCTTAATATTGGCACTATTAATGAACCATTAAGGCTTTTATATGGTACATCAGCTAAAGTAATTATTAAAGGTAAAATCATAAAGCTTTTGTTTTTCTCAATTTTTAATTTTAAAATTAAATTAGGCAGCGATTTGCTAAATGATTTAACTCTTTTAAAATGTTTTTCTGCAGCTAAAGCAACCTTGCTTTTATACCAACCAAAACGCCATCCTTTGCAATCTAAGCATAGAATTACCGGTTCCTTAATGCCTATAACATCAATTTCCCATTTTTTATTTTTTATATCCTTAAATATGAATCTTTTAAAGGTTAAGTAATTGTTATACTCAAGAATTACAGAGCTGAATTCCTCAAATTCTTTCCAATCTAGTAATCGAGAAATTTTTTCGAAATCAACTCCAAGATTTACAGCTTCAACAGCAATCATTAAACGATTAAAAGAATCAACATATATTTTTTCACCATCAAATTTTAATAAACCTTTATTAAAAGCCTCATTTATTTCAGTTAAATTAAACTTATTAAAAGTTAAAACTTTATTTTTTTTAGTTTGATTTAAAATGGAAAGAAGAAAATTTTTTGTAAACATTTTAAATCTTAATTGGTTTAATAATCCCCGCTAAAGTTAAATTAACAATACTGTTAATGCTTGCTTCTCCACTCACTTTACCATATTCATTTTTTATTTTAGTCCAAGCTAATTTGGTTCTTCCGCTTTTAGAAATATAAGTTATTTTTAAAATTTCTTTTGCCTTAACAAATTTTACATTTTTAATCATCCCAAGCAACTCTTTATATTTAGCTTCAATAATAATTATTGATCCTTCACCAATTTTTTCAGGAAAAACCTCTTTATTAAACATCCATTCTTTAGGAATAAAGCTTTGACAAACATTTAATATTAAGAATTTTCTAAAAGCTTCAAGTTTGCATAAAGCATTTATTTCCATATTTTATTAATTTTGAAGTTTTAGGAAACCTCAATAATTAATTGATATTCAGGAACATTTAATAATGTTAATTCTAATCTCCAAAATTCATCTTCAGCAGGAGAAGGTATTGAAAGCAAGCATTTTTTATAGCAATGATATTCTACATTTAAACCTGATACATTTATAATTGTTCTTTCAGTAATCTTCATATCCTTTTCGGTATAAACTTTATTTAATGCTTGAATTTTTACTTCAATTGAGCCCAAACCCAACCAAAAACATTCAATGCAAATTTGATTTGCTCCTTTCCTAACTTTAAAATTAAATGTTGCAGGAACCAAATAAGCTTCTTGAAGCAAATTTTCACCTCCAATAAGTTTTTAAGTTAAATTATAAAAATAAACTTTCTTAAGCTTATTGAAAATTGAATAAAATTATGAAGATTTTTACAAAAACAATTAAAAAATATTATTAAAAGCGGGTAAATTAAAAAAATAAAAAATATTTTTGGTGAATATGTTTGCCTCAAGAAACTGTTTGTTCAGGTTGCGGTACTATTCTATATAAGGGTTTAGAGCCTGAACCTCCAATTGAAACAGTTAAAAGATATAATGGTGTTTGCCCCAATTGCGGAAGAAAACTTAATATAGACCCTGAAGAAATTGAAATTCAAGCTTCAAGAAAAATTAAGCAAGTTATAAAGTTAACTAGCTTTTAAATAAGAAAAACTTTTAAAGCTTATTTTATTTACCGCTTATCTTTATTTCTTTTTTTCCTCAACTTTTTCAGCTATTTCCTTAGCAATTTCCTCTATGCTTTTTCCTCTAGTGTCTATCCCTAATTTTTCAGCTGTTTCTAAAATAGCTTCTTTTCCGCTTTTTTCAGATTCAGTTCCTTCAACAGCTTTTTTATATTGTCTTATTGAATCTCCAATGGATCTAGCAAGTTCAGGAAGTTTTTTTCCTCCAAATAAAATTAAAACTATAGCTAAAACCAATGCTATTTCCCATGGACCAATAAAGGCCAAAACTTTAAACCTCCTTTTCCTTTACATTTAAAATTAAGGTTTCCACTACTACTTAAATCTTTTTCACTTTTAGTAGTAAGTTATAGATTTTAAGCTGAAATTAATGTAGCAGTTTTAACTATTCCAGGAATCTTTCTAATCAATGCTACTGTTTCGCTTAAAATTGAAAAATCATTAAGCTCAATTCTAACTATTACATCATATTCTCCATAAACAACTTTTGCTTCTGTAACGCCTGGAAACTTTTTTGCTTCTTTAACTACTTCTCTTTCTCTTCCAGCTTGAGTATTTATAAGCATATAAACAATTGATGATTTTTCCTTCAAAAATTAATCAACCTCAAAATTTAATTTTACTTTTATATAGCAATTTTATGCTTTAAATATTTTAGATTTAAAATGGAAAGGCTATAAAGCATAGAATTAACATAACTATGGAAAGTATATAAAGAATTTTTCTAGAGTTGCTTAATGGAGAAACATCATCTAATGGTTCAGCACCTATTACTCCTCGTCCACTTCCAAACATCCATAACAAAAGAAATAGAGCAAAAAACCAATATCCCGAAAAAATCAATATAATTAACCCAATTAAAGAAGCGACTTTATGTCCTGAAGCCCCGAATATAGCTCGAGCTACATGACCTCCATCAAGTTGCCATATTGGAAGAATATTTAAAAATGTTAGTAAAGCGCCAACCCAGGCAGCAAACTCTATTTGAGTTAAAACAAGCCTAAAACCTTGAGGAATTTGACGAATCAAAGGTAAAAGAATTTCAAATAATAATGGTGATTTTGGCCAATCCATTCTTTGAACTAGTTTTTGCTGCTCCCAAACGGCTACTTCAGCTTCAGGCACAAGAAAACCTAATTGAAAACTTAATATAGCTATAAGAATTGTAGCTATAAACCCTGCAAATGGACCTGCAAATCCTATATCAAAAAGCTCATCCTTATTTGTTGGAGGAGACTTTAATGATACTATTGCTCCAAAAGTTCCAAATGGTGGAGGACCAGGAATAAAATATGGTAAAGAAAAAGTTAATCCATGAATTTTACAAGCAAGAATATGCCCTGATTCATGTAAACCAATTATAGCAAAAAGCGATATAGTGAATAAAGCTGCTTGAAGAAAAGCATTTTCACTTTTCATTAAAATTTCTTTTAATATTGGAGTATTAATGAAGCTATAGTATCCGGCTAAAAATATTGTTCCTAAAGTTGCGCTTAATAATATAAGGTTTAAAAGGTTGCTTTTTCCTTTTCTTTCAAAAGGTTTTAAAAGAATTTTTATAACATATCGATTTTCTTCTTTTCTTAAAAAAGGCATTAAATTAAGTTTCATAAATTCTTTAGAAGCTTTCTTAAAGTTTTCCTTGGTTATTTCAGGTGAAATAATAAAGTTTGGAATTCCCTTTTCATCTATATATGCATCTAACACATTAAATTTAGAGGAAATTAAAGCTTTTAATTCAGGGAATGAAGGATAATAGGGTGTTTCTAAATAATTAAAAGCCATTCTACTTCATCCTTTTAATTGGGATAATGATGTTTAATCTTATTTATTAATTTTATGAAATAATAATTGAAAATTAAATAGAAAAACTTTAATAAAAATGAAGGTTTACGAATTTTCAGGATTTGATAAAAATGTTTGTTATTAGAAGGTTTAATCCAAACGATTTGAATGCTGTAATCGAAATAAATAGAAGATGTCTTCCTGAAAATTATACAATTAATTTCTTTATGGATATTTATAGAAATTGTCCTGAAGCTTTTTTAGTGGCTGAAGCTGAAGATAAAATTGTTGGATATATAATGTGCAGATTAGAATATGGCTTTTCAGATTTTAACAGATTTAAACTTGTTAAAAAGGGGCATATTGTTTCAATAGCTGTACTTAATGAATATAGACGAAAAGGAATAGGTTCATCTTTAATTGCTCAAGCCTTAAAAGAGCTTGCTAATGCTCAAGCTAAAGAATGTTATTTAGAGGTTAGAATTACTAATGAAGCGGGAATAAACCTTTATAAAAAGTTTGGTTTTGTAATTACTCAAAGAATAGCTTATTATTATCATGATGGAGAAGATGCTTACGTAATGTCTAAAAAGCTTTAAGTTTTAACTTCTGGATAACTCATAGACTTAAATTTTAAAGATTTAAGTTGAAGAGAAATCCTTTTTAATAATTCTTCTTCAGTGATGTTAAGGGAATGAAGCCAAGCTTCTAATTGTTTTTGAATAGAAACAACATTAATGTTTTTTTCCATTAAAATTTCCCATTCATCTTTAGAGTTTTCATAATTCCATTTTGGAAGTAAAAACTTGTTTATTTTCATTTTTTTGGCTTTTAAAGCTGCAAGAAATTTTCCTGCACCTCTCCATCCAACACCGCCTACTGGACCGACATTCCCTTTAATATCTCCTTTTCCAGTCATAACTACTGTTGGTTCAACTTTTATTTGAGTAAGCTCTGAAATAGCTGCTACGCTAAAAGCAACTCCTAAGCTTGGACCGCTAACTCCTAAACCTGAAGCCCCCTCCAATGGGCTAACAACTTCAAATATAAAATCGAATTTGGAGATGTCTTCACCAATTTTTTCTCTAACATATTTTTTAATGTACTCAACTACGTTTGCAGCACTTTCAATTACGCTTGTATCTTCAATAGCTGTTGGACCAACAATTGTTGACTTTGAAGCGCCTGTTACAATAGTTTTTCCATCACCATTTGGATTTATTACACATTCAACTATAAGTATTATTCCTCTTCTACCAGTTGGATCAGTTCCAAGCCCATAAGCCACACCAGTTTCTGGTTCCTCAAAAACAGCACTTTCCTGAACATCCATTAATTCCTTATCTATATCTTGTTCAAGTTGTTGTGCAGCTTTTTCAAAATGATAAAGTTTAATTTTATAGTTTTCTCCAGTTAAATCGATAGGATTTTTAATTAATTCTTCTTCTTTTAAATTTAATACTTCACAAAGCCTCTTTATATCATCATAAAACATTTTTAAAACTTTGCGTTTATGATTTTCATCTCCTTTTTTAAGCTCCCAAGAAGCGATAATCTCTTGGGTTCTTAATCGATTAGCAGATCTTATTATTTCTGCAACAACCCTTGGAGAAACAATTCTATACTTTTTTATTATTCTTAATACGCCATCAATGGTAACTTCCGGATCTAAATGCTCTAAATAATGATTTAAATGAATTCTAATTATATCTCGTCTTTCAGCATCATTTCTTGGCAATGGTATTTCTATAATGTTTGGTTCAAAACGATTTAAAACAGCTTCATCAACAGCTTCAAGTCTATTTGTAGCAGCTATAACAATAACATTTTCGAGAGGTTGCAATCCATCAAGTTCAGTTAATATTTGAGCAGTTATTCTATCGCCTACAGGATCTCCTTTACGCTTTCCAGCTATTATATCAAATTCATCAAAAAATATTATACTTGGAGCTGCTTTTCTAGCTATTGCAAATAAATCTCTTACATTTTTTTCAGGTTCACCAACCCATTTAGCATTAATAAGAAGTTGAGCTGCTGGAGCATAAAAGAATTCAGCACCATTTTCTCTAGCGATAGCTTTAGAAATATGAGTTTTACCACAGCCAGGTTCACCCCAAAGAATAAACCCCTTAGGAGGTATCCAACCAAGCTTATTTACAAGCTCGGGCTTTAAACTTAATGAAATTGTTTTAAAAATTTTTTCCTTTATACCAAATAATCCTCCAACATCATCATAAGTTATTGAAGGTTTTATTTTAAGAACAGAACTTATAACTTCAACGCTTTTTTCCTGTTCAACATATCCTCTAAGCTCTCTAGCTACAGCCTCAAAATCTTCTATTGAAACCCTATATTTAATCTCGCTTTTTTGAGTTAATCTTCTTTCTAGTCTTTCAAAAAGGCTTTTTCTAATTGGCGCTATTTTCTTTTCTCTAACCTTATTGCAAGCATCAATTATATCAAATGGGGTTAATTGTGTTTGCCTATAAATACTTACTCCTTTTTCTAAAGTTTTCATAACTTCCTCTGGATTTAAATAGTCCCATCCATGACTTTTAAGTTCTGAACTTAAAATAGCTAAAAGCATTTCCCTAGTTATGTTTTGATCCAAATCTATTGTAAACGCTCTTCTTCTTATATCTTCTCTAATAGATTCATACATGCTTGTAGCAGCTATTAAAATAGTTCTTGTTGATGTATCTAAAAGTCTTCTTAAATTATTTATGAAAATGCTTTGAACTCGTAAATCTTCCATTTCAGCTACTCTAGCCGCTTTAGCTGTATCAATTTTTTTACCAAAACTTTCAAATTCATCTATGAAAATTATGCTTGGCGTATTAAAGGCTTTATCAAAAATAGCCATTAAGTTTCTAGCTGATTGACCATAGAGAGGATCAAAAACTTCAGGTCCTTTAACAAAAATTGGTTGAACATTTACACCATTTTTTATTCCATGCATAACTCCTTCTCTAATGCATACTTCTGCAAGTAAAGATTTTCCGGTTCCGCTTGCACCTTTAAGAATAAAGAATTTTGGTGGTGGAGCATCCTTAAGTAATTCTTTTATATATTTATCTTGAACAACATGAAAGCTTATGCTGGACATTATAAGCTCATATTCTTTATCTCTTCCAACAAGTTTTTCTCTTTTTGAAGGATAATTTTTATCAAGCTCCTTCATCAACTTTTGGAGTTTTCTTGGAGTTAACTTTGCATTTTTCCATCTTCGATACTCCTTAGTTGTAACATATAATGGGAAACTTAATAGCATACCAAGCTTAGGATAACGAATCCACCAAGGTTTAAATTCTTCATCATTCTTCTTCATCGATAAGCTCATACCATTCCCTCTTTTTAGCTATTCCATAAACTATTCCAGTCAAAATAACAGGAAAAATAGGTAGGAGTAAAATGGATTTTGAAATATGGATAAACAGATTTTTTCCAGTTAAAAACTTGAAAGTAAAACTTCCAAAAGTTAAAATTAAAGCTTCAAGTTCAACAATTCCAAAAGCTATTAAAAAGGCATAAAATAAAACTCTTATAATCATCGCTATAGAATCCTTTTTAACCCATCTATCTCTTTTCCTAACTTTCATATCTTTAATATTTAATATTCCAACTGAAATAAATAAAGTTAATATAACAGCATATGAAGCAAATACTATTAGGGGAAAAAAATTAACCATAAAAATGTTCCCTAGTAAATATTGTTTTTCATCCTCAAAAATATTTCGTTTTTCTTTGGTGATTAATTAAAAATGCTTAGGCATAAAGAATGTAAACTTTGCAGTAAAAAAAGCGAGTTAATCTCAAGCATTCTTAACCTTTGTATTAACTGCATTAAAGAAAAACCTGATGAAACTAAACAATTAATATTAGAGGCTCATGAATCAATAAGAGCCTTTTATAATCTACCTCCAGTACCTCCTAAATCATTAGGAGGAATTCAATGCAATTTATGCGCTAATGAATGTATAATTGGTGTTGGAGAAAAAGGATATTGCGGTTTAAGAAAAAACTTAAATGGAAAATTAATTTCTTTATCCAGCACTGATAAAGCAGTTTTACATTGGTATCCTGACCCTCATGTTACAAATTGTTGTAGCGCTTGGTTTTGTCCAGCTGGGACAGGATCAGGGTACCCAAAATTTGCTTATACTAATGGGCCGGAGATAGGATATAAAAATTTAGCTATATTCTTTTATGGATGTAATTTTGATTGTTTATTTTGTCAAAATGCTTCCCATAAAGATATAGATGAGGCTTCAACAATTTCCTTAAATGAATTAACTAAGGTAATTAAAAATGATAAAAAATATTCTTGCATATGTTTTTTCGGCGGCTCACCTGAACCCCAACTCCCATTCGCTATATCATTTTCAAAAAAGGTGCTTGAAGAAAATCCAAATAGAATAATTAGAATTTGTTTTGAATGGAATGGATGCGGAAACAAGCTTTTAGTTAAAGAAGCTGCAGAAATTGCTTTTAAAAGCGGTGGAAACATTAAATTTGATTTAAAATGTTTTAATGAAAATTTAAGTTTGGCTTTAAGCGGAGTTTCAAATAAAAAAGCTTATGAAAATTTTGAGTTTATAGCTAATGAATTTTATAATGAAAGAAAAGATTTACCAGTTTTAACAGCTACAACGCTTTTAGTTTCAGGATATGTTGATGAGGAAGAAGTTAAGAAAATTTCAGAGTTTATTGCAAGTTTAAACCCTGAAATTCCATATTCACTTTTAGTTTTTCATCCAGACTTCATGATGAATGATCTTCCCATAACCCCAAAAAATCAAGCATTAAACTGTTATAAAATTGCTAAAAGATTTTTAAGAAATGTTTATTTAGGAAATATTCATTTGCTTAGCAATTTAAGAATTTATTAAATTTCTATTGCATAGCTATTTATCATTTATTGTTATCTAGAAGAGAAAGCTTTAAATAGTTTTAAGAATAAAACATAATATTTGATTTTTCACTGTTAAATTTTAATTAAAATAAAATAGTAATGGAGCGCTTTAATATTGGAGGAAAAAATTCAAACATTCAGGTTAATCTCAAATAATTTTTTCACAAGAAGCTTGTTAAAAAGTATTTCAAACTATTGCGAAAAAGATGGAAAAAATAGACTGGAAATAGGCTTAGAGCTTTATTCAGGAGTTAGAAAAGAAGCATGTTTAAAATGCAGGGTTACCGAAAAATTTTTAAATTTAATTTTAAAAATCGGTAGAAAAACATTTAACGTTTCAGAGGAGGAAATGAAAAAAACTTTTGCTGATGCTTATTGGAGAAGAGGGTTAAGCAGTGTAGTTAAAGGATTAGGTCTTTTCGGTGTTACAAAACCATTTACTCCAGGAGCACCATTTCAAGTTGTTTGGGAAATAACTAAAGCTTGTAATTTAAGATGTAAACATTGCTCAGCTAATGCTGGAGTTGGACTAGATGAATTAAATACAGAAGAAGCTTTAAAAGCAATAGATAAACTTGATAAATTTGGTATAACGATTTTAGCCTTCTCCGGTGGAGAACCATTAATTCGAAAAGATTTTCCTAAACTTGCTAAATATGCAGCTGATAAAGGAATATACGTAGCTGTAGCTACAAATGGTACATTAATAACTAAGGAAAAAGCGAAAGAAATGAAGGAAGCTGGAATAGAGTATGTGCAAATCAGCCTTGATGGAGCAGTTCCAGAAACCCATGATCACTTTAGGGGAGTACAAGGTGCATTTAATAAAACTATTGAAGGAATTAAAAATGTTGTAGCTGAAGATTTCTTTGTTAACGTTTCAACCACTGTAACTAAATTAAATTATAGGGAAATTCCAAAAATACTAGATTTATGCGAAAAGCTTGGTGTAGATTGGTTTATGGCATATAATTTTATTCCAACTGGAAGGGGCATCGATATAGCAGAGTTAGATTTGACGCCGGAAGAAAGAGAAAATCTTTTAAAAATGCTTTATGAAAGAATGCAAAATTCAAATATAGCTATGCTTTCTACAGCTCCTCAACTTGCTAGAGTTTCTTTAGAAGCTTCCTGCCAAAGCGAAGCATTAGTTTTAAGCCACTTTTACTCAGCTAAATCAAGGGAAAAAATTAAGAGTTTAGCTGAATTTATAGGTGGATGCGGTGCAGGAAGATTTTATATAGCTATAAAGCCTAATGGTGATATTCAACCATGCGTTTTTCTACCATTAAAACTTGGAAACATTAAAAGCGATAATCTGGAAGAATTATGGGTAACATCTAAAGTTTTAAAAGATCTTAGAAATAAAGATGCTTTAAAAGGACATTGTGGAATATGCGAATATAGATATTATTGTGGTGGATGTAGGGCAAGAGCTTATGGATACTTTAAAGACTATTTAGCACCTGACCCAGGTTGCATAAATAATAACGAGTATTATGCTATGTTGAAAAAAGAAGTTGAGTTAACTCCTGTTATTCAACGTTAAGTTTTTTATTTATTTTTAAAAGATTTTTGTGGAGGGAAAATTATTGGTTGAGATCATACTTACTGCTGATAGAACGTTAATGAGTAATTATCATGGAAAAGAATTTCTTGGTTTTGCTACTAGTGCTCCACCAAACATTTTGCCAACCTGGCTTTATAAATTTATGTTTTTCCCTCCAATAAAAAATAAAAATGGTATACCGATTGAGGCTCCTTATGCGCTTAGAAAAATTGAAGCAAAGCTTCTAGATGAAGGGTTTAACGTGCTTACAGTTGATCCGGATCATTTAAAAAAGTATATTAAAAACGCTAAAGTTCTATGTGTTCATGTTATGGATCCCTTTGGTTTAGGACCTTCATCAACAACCTTTGCTAGAATTCTTCGTACAGGTGAGCCTTATCTATCAAAATATTTTAAAGAATTGCTTACAAAGAATGAGGTTAAAGAAGCTAAGAAGCGAGGTTTAAAGATAATTGTGGGTGGTCCTGGAGTTTGGCAATTTAAATATAGAGTTGAAGAACAAAAAGCTTATGGAATAGATTGTATAGTTTATGGAGAAGCAGAACGTATTATTAGTAATCTTATAAGAAAAGCTTTAAATGGGGAAGAGTTACCAAGCTATTTTGAAGTTAACCTTTATGAATTACCAAGTTTAAACGAGATTTCAGAAATTAAAAACCCTTCAATTAATGGTTTAATTGAAGTTGGTCGTGGATGCCCTAGAGGATGCGATTTTTGCAGCGTAACCCTAAAGCCTTTAAGATGGTACCCGCTTGATAAAATAGAAAAGGAACTTCAAGTAAATGTTAAAGGTGGGTTAACTTCAGGCATTCTTCATGCTGAAGATGTGCTTCTTTATGGTTCTAAATCTGTTATTCCTGATAGAGAAAAAGTTCTTGAATTACATAAATTAACTAAAAAATATTTAAAGAATTTTTGTTGGAGCCATGTTAGCATAGCAGCTATAGCAGCTGATCCAAAATTGTTTAAAGAAGTTTCAGAAATAATTATTGATGAAAATCAAAAATGGTGGGGTGCTCAAATAGGTATAGAAACAGGTTCACCTAGATTAGTTAAATTAACTATGCCAGCTAAAGCTAAGCCTTTTAAACCTGAAGAGTGGCCTTCTGTTGTAAAGGAAGCGGCAGGTTTAATGAATGATTATGGATTGATACCTGCTTGCACATTGATTACAGGTTTACCTGAAGAAACTGATGAAGATGTAATTAAAACCATAGAATTAATTGAAGATTTGGATTGGTTTAAAAGTATGATCGTTCCGTTATTTTTTGTTCCCATGGGTAAATTAAAGAATAAAGATTGGTTTAAATATGAAGATTTAACAGAGTTACAAAAAGAATTGATGGTTAAATGTCTCAGTCATGATATTAAATATGCAAGGGAAATTATGGATTGGTATATTAAGGAGAAATGGTATAGCCCTATATTAAGAAGGCTTTATGATTTGTTTATTTGGTTAATAGAGCGTAAAGGGAAAAAAAGCAAAATTTTTGAATATCAAAAAGTTTCAGTTTTTCATAAGGAAAGGGAGGAAATTAAAGAGGTTGAAGCTGTTAAAAGAGGCTACTACTATTGCTGATTAATGATTTCTAAAATTAAATTTATAGTTGATTCTATTGCATTAAATGAATTTAAAATTTTAAAAAACTCATTTAATTTTTTTTCATTCTTAAAGTTAAGTAAGTTTTCTATTGCATTTAATAATGTTTCCTTAGTAAGATTTTCCTGCACAATCATTTTCCCAATTTTTAAATGTTCAATTCGCTCAGCATTTCCATATTGTTCAGCTTGACCAGGAATTGGAATAGTTATAATTGGTTTTTTATAGGCTAAAGCCTTCATTATTATACCATGACCTGCACGTCCAATAATAACATCAGATGCTTTAAAAAGCTTAAATTGAGTTTCTTCATCAATCCATTCATATACTTTAACTTTTCCAATTTTCTTTAAGCAAAAATTTCCTTTAGGATTACCTTTAGAAATGATTATTTCATATTTTTCAGGGAAATCCTGAAAAATATCCATAAGCCTTTTTATTAAAAAGATTCTTTCTTTTTTTGGACCGCTAATCGCTGCATAAACAATTATTTTAGAGTCATTAAGGTTTAACTCTTTTTTAATAACTTTTTCTTCAGGAAGATCATTATATTTAATTGGAATTATAGGACCAATAAATTTTACTTTTTTCTTAAAAATTTTTGGAATTATTAAGTTTTTAAATGAAATAGTGTATGGATAAGGTAAATCAGGGATTAAAATTTGATTACTTAAACCCCAAATTCCCTCTATAACACTATTTGAAATACTCCATAAAAAATTCATAAAATTAAAAGATATTTTCTCGATTAAGGAATTTTTAAGGTTAGGATTTGCAATATTTATTTTGAATTGATTTAACATTAAAATGCTTGGTATCTTTAAGGCTTTAGCTATTAAAATTGGTGCCAATCTAGAATCTGAAAAAACTAAATTTGGATGATAACTTTTTATTCTTTTGAATTCAAAAATTAATTCTTTAAGGGAAAGTTTTATAGTTCGAAAAAAACCTGGATAATGTGCTAAAGATGCTTTATAATCAACCACTCCACTTTCGTTTGTAACATAGCTCATCTGTATCGTTTTAAAAACTTTATACCCCATTTTTATTAAGTACTCAACAGCTTCAAAACAAGTTGAAAAAACAACATTTACACCATGATTTTTTAAGGCTCTAGCTATGGGTTCGCATCTAGTTACATGCCCTAACCCTATTCCGCAAGAGGCTATATAAACCTTCAAAAAAAGTACCCCTCTTTTAAATTTGCAAATTTAAAATATATTCAACCTTTTCTTTTTTTAGAAAATAAAAAAGCTAAAAATAAAGCTAGTGTTGGAAAATAAAAAATGCAAATTTCAAATTCTAAAGCAAATATTTGAATGAAGAAAAGTTTTGAGATAAGTGAAATGAATGAAATAACAACCATAATTAAAAAAGAGAAGAAAATATTATTATTTTTCATAAAAATTCATGAGAAATCAAGTTAAAAAAAGAAAAACCTAAATAGGTTTTAATTTGAGTTAATCCTCTTCAGATTCTAAAAGAAGTTTCAAAGGAATGTTCTGGCTTGTTCCATCTGGAAGCTGACGTCTAATGCTTATGGGTAAAATGCCTTCTTTCAATTCTAAAAGAGCTATTTCAATTGGAGATTTAACACTTGGAGGTACATCTATTAATACAGGTGCTCCCATAGCTATTTGCATTGCTCGAGCCCCGACAATCCTAGTTTTTTCAAAGCGGGTAAGCTTTTTAGGACCGATCAGCGTAGTCTCTATAGAGTTAAGTTTCTCCGAGTTCTTCACCACTCTCTTCTGGCCCCTTTGATGGCCCTTTTTCTTCTTTAGTTTTAGAAGCTGCTATTACATCATCTATTCTTAATATCATTGTTGCAGCTTCGCTTGCAGATTTAATAACTTGCATTTTAACAGCTAATGGTTCATAAACATCAAGTTTACTCATATCAGCAACTTTACCCGAGAATACATCTACTCCAGCCCATTTTTCTCCTTTATCATGTTTAGCTCTTAACTCTGTAATTATATCTATTGGATCTAAACCAGCATTTTCAGCTAAGGTCATTGGTATGCTCTCTAAAGCTTCAGCAAAAGCTAAAACAGCTAACTGTTCTTTTCCAGCTAGCTTCTCAGCATATTGCCTTAACCTTCTAGCGACTTCAGCTTCAGGTGCTCCACCGCCAGCTACTACTCTTGGGTCTCTAACAACATCTCTAACAACGCATAAGGCGTCATGAATGGCTCTTTCAGCTTCATTAACTATTCTTTCTGCACCTCCACGAACTAAAATAGTAACAGACTTAGGGTTTTTGCATCCTTCCACAAAAGTCATTTTATCATCTGCAACTTTTCTTTCTTCAACAAGTTTAGCAAAACCTAGATCATTTGGAGTTAAATCATCAAGGTTTGTTATTATCTTTCCTCCTGTAGCTTTAGCCAGTTTTTCCATATCAGATTCTTTAGCTCTTCTGACGGCTAAAATTCCTTTTTTAGCTAGGAAGTGTTGAGCCATATCATCGATTCCTTTTTGGCAAATAACAACGTCAGCTCCAGCTTTAGCAATTTTTTCAACCATTTCTTGAAGCATTCTTTCTTCTTCTTTAAGAAAAGCATCCATTTGCTCAGGTGTTTCTATGTTTATTTTAGCGTCCATTTCTGTTTTTTCTATTTCTAAAGGACAATTAAGCAAAGCTATTTTAGCGTTTTCTATTCTTTTAGGCATGCCTGGATGAACAACTTCCTTATCAAGTACAACTCCTTTAACTAGCTTTGTATCCATTAGGGATTCTCCAGCTTTTTTTTCAACTTTCACATCGTCAATATCAACTTTATAACCTTCCAGAGTTTTTTCAGCCACCTGAAGAATAGCATCAACAGTTAAATCCGCTATATAATCTTTATATTCTGAAAGCAGTTTACTAGCTACAGCTACTTTAGCAACTTTCTTTAAAAATTCTTTATCACTTGGTTCCACTTTAATAGCTATTTCTTCAAGAGCTTTAAGAGCTTCTTCAGAAGCGGCTCTATAACCATCAACGATTACAGTTGGATGAACATCTTTATCAATAAGCTCCTCAGCTTTAGTAAGGAGTTCTCCAGCTAATACTACGGCGGTTGTTGTTCCATCTCCTACTTCATCATCTTGTGTTTTAGCTACTTCAACCATCATTTTAGCTGCTGGATGTTGAACATCAATCTCATCAAGAATAGTAGCCCCATCATTAGTAATAGTAACATCACCAAAGCTGTCAACAAGCATTTTATCCATTCCCTTTGGTCCTAGGGAGCTTTTTACAGTTTCAGCGATAATTCTAGCAGCAGTAATATTTGCATGTTGAGCTTCTCTTCCTCTAGATCGGGTAGTACCTTCTTTTAATATCAAAATCGGAGTTCCAGCAAGTTCTGGAGTGGATTCGACTGCCATACCATAAAACCCCCTTTTCAAAATTTTATAGCATAAATTAAAATTCCGTAGACATATTAATGCAAAATATAAATGATAATATAAATTTTTCTCTTTACAACATCACTATAAAGCTTTAGTTTATTAATTTATTTGCTTTAAAGTGGGATTTTAAAATTCCTACAACTTTATTATGTTAAGTACTTATAAAAGCAATGGGATGCTTTCATAAATTGGATGTGGCCCAGGACTGGGCTTAACAGTCTATTTTAAGGCTTTAAATGCTGATAAAATTAGCCTAAGTATTAAGCTCACAATTCATAAAACTCAATAATATTTGATTGTTAATTAAATATTGAAAGCTTTCTTTTTAATTGAAAAAAGAAATTTAGGCACTAGAATTTCTAGTGCCTAAGATATTTGTTTATTTTTGAAGTAATTAAGATGTAGATTTGGCAAATTTAGTTATTTTAGAACCACATACTGGACATGTAGCTCTAAGCAAAATTCTTCCTTTGCTTGTTGTTTCTTTTTGTACAGCATTATCATCTACAGATACCTTTTTCCTGCATTTAACACAAAACATTTCCATTTTTCTATTCAACCTCCTTTTATCATAGAAAACTAACACATTATTTTTATTAGCAGATAATAGTTCCATATTATAAGCTTTATAAATATTTAAAATTGACTTTTTCTTGTTAAAAAACAGCTTTACTTCATAAATTTTTTATTTGTATTTATTCATACGTTTATAAATAGTTAAAAGTATTAGTATAACGTTACGTATATTATTTACTTTAATAGAAAAGTTTAAATACTTTAACGTTTAAAATAAAAATATGTGAGTGGAGCTTGAAAATAAGAATAACCCTTCATAGAAGTTATGGAGATATAGAAATTGAAGGTGAAACCTTCGAGGAGGTAATAGAAAATCTTAAAGGTTTCCCAGAATGGCTTGAAGTTATCGATAGCATGATAGCTGCAAGCTCCAGCGTAAGTGAAAAAGAAATTCTTAAAGGGATAATTCAAAATACGCCTGATGGTCCCTTAATAACTGTTTCTAGAGAAAAATTAACTGATAGAGAAGCTGTAGGGTTGCTTCTTTATGCTATGGAACCTAATGGATTAAAACCTAAAGAATTAAGTCGATTATTAAATTTAAGCGGTTTTCTTTCAGTAGGTTTTGCCAGCAGACTCAGCGAATTAAAGCGAGAAGGTCTAGCCTATAAAGAAGGTGAAGTATATAGATTAACTGTTTCTGGAAAAAAATGGATAGAAAAGTTAATTTCCTCATTTAAACCAGGAGGTTAATCTTTGAGCGAAGAAAAAAAGATAGAGGTTTATTTAAAGCATAAAGATTTCGAAAAGAAAATTGTAGGAGAAGTTGATGAAGTTTTAAGAGAGCTTATCTCATTTTTAACAGAAATTTATCCTAAAATGGAGTTGGCTTCAAAACTCTCATTAACAGTTGATGCTAATGATTTAATAAATGCATGTCAAGGAATAATTGCTGTGACGCCAGAAGGAGTTGTAACATTAGTTGATGTTGAAACATTACCAGATAAAGAATTAATTTTATTTCATTTAGTAAAAGCAAAAATCAGCAGGTTGCTTAATAAATCTGAAAAGGAAAGCCTGCTTATTAGCGATATCCTTTCCTCAACAAAACATAGTGTTGGAAGCGTTGCAGGTAGATTAAGCGAATTATGTTCTGAAGGTTTCGTGGAACGAGTAGGAAAGGGCGAGTATAGAATAACAACTTATGGTTTAGATTATTTTTTAAAAAATGTCGTTCCAAAATTGAAGGGGTGAAAAAATATGAGTGCTAATGAAGAAAAAAAAGTTAGAGTTCAAATAGAATATAATGGATTAAAACATAGTGTAGAGGGTTCAGTTGAAGAAGCAATAAAAGAAGTGGTAAATTTTCTTTCTAAGGTATGTCCCACATACGATGTAGCTTCAAAAATTATTTATGCGCCAAATTATATAGAAATTTTAAATGATCTTTCAGAAATAGTTAATTTAACTCCAAATGGGGAACTAATACTTTTAAAGCAAATACCTTCAACAGATGAAGCTATAGGAGTGCTTCTTTTAGCTGTTGAAGTGGCTTATAAACTTGGAAAAAGAAAAACAAACGCTTTAAGCGCCGAAGAGTTAACAAAAATTCTTGGCAAAGCTGAAAAAACCATTAGAAACACTATAGCTGAAATGATTAAAGCAGGGTTAATTGAAAGAATTGAAAAAGGAACATATCATATTACAATCGTTGGTGTAAAAGAAGTAAGTGAATTTATAAAAATGCTTAAAGAAACTTCGGAAGATAAACAAAAATGACATTTAATTTAAAGGAGGGAAAAAGAATTAAAACAAACGATATATACGCGTCGTTTAGAAATTCAATAATAAATGAAGTTTTTTTAAATGAAAAAACTCAACTGTTAAAAGAAGAGTTAATTCCAAATTTCCTAATTAAATTAAGCGATTTTTCAATGAAAACAATGAGAGATTCCAGTTCCAATTTTATTCAAGCTTCTCCAGAATTGGAATTTGATGATGAACCTCAATTATGTTTAAATATTAAAGAGGAGTTAAGCGAACCAATTCCCATTTATCCAAATTATAAGGATTCAACAATAATTGCTATTGATGTCTCAAGTATAAAAATTGGAGAGACAAATGATGGTGTTATATGTGCCATTAGAGGAGCTGTTGTTTGGAGAAAACAAGGAGAAGTAAACTTTTTCAGATGCGGACCATTAATTTTTCATATAACCGATTTTATTATTGAACAATTATATGGTAATGTAGGAGTTAAAGCTTTAGAGTTTCCTATAGGGATAGTTTCAAGACTTAGGAATTTACTTGAAAGATTTATTCAAGGAAATGTATGCACCCACTTTAAAGATTCAATAATTCTTTTTGATGGAAGTTTAACAGCTGGCACTCCTGATAATCCAACTAACAGTTTAACTCAAATCCTTTCTAAAGCTAAAGAAAATGGAAATATTGTTTTAGCAATTTCAAAAACTACTAAAATAGGTTTATCAGGAGTTAAATTGTCAGAGCTTCTAAAAAACTTTAAGGGACCGTGTCTTTTAGATATAGATGAAAGTATAAGATCGCTTTTTCCAAATCATCCAGTTCAACTTCTTGGGAAAGTTTATGCAACTAAACTTTCAGCTAAAGGTTTATCTTTTAGACTTGATGTAGATAGAAAAGTAGATCTTAAAGAAACAATAGATTCTTTAGGAAAATTAATAGTAAATGATATTATAGATTACGGGTATCCAGATACTTTAAGGCTTGCTCATATATTTTCATCCTTTACAGCAAGTGATGTTATAGGTATACAAAGATTCCTTTCAAAGAAATTTAAGATACAAATAGTTCCAAAAATTAATTTAAGAAGAATTCTCTTCGGTCCATTTGGAAATCCAATGGAGGTTTCCTAATGAAAATTTATAAAAAGGAAGGTGATGTAATTCAAATAATAAGTTTTCCAAATGAAATTGTGGAGAAAGGAGATTATCTTTTAATTGAAGACCCAATTGTAGATAAAGGTCTTTTAGTTCAAGTTATAGATATTCAATTCGCAAATGTTCCAGGAGTATTTGAAGATATTTTAAGAGATGCCGTGTTAGAGGAAGGAATTGAAGGAGAAAATTATGATCCAATGGAGGTTTCCTCTCAAATATCAATATTAAAAGATACAAAACTTTTAGTATGTAGAATAAGAGGGGTTTTAAGTAATGGAGAAATAGTTTTTGGAATGAATTATTTACCTTCAAGAACTTTATCTAGAATAATTCCATATAAAATTGAGAATTTTATTAATTCAACAAGTAGAAGCAGACCTTTTCAAGTTGGAAAAATTAGGGGAGAAGCAGAATTAATTTTAGATGTTAAAGCTTTAGATGGAAAATTAAATATTGTAACAGGAAGGAAGGGTACAGGAAAATCTCATTTAGCTAAGCTATTAATTTTAAACTTAGTTAAATATGGTGCTCCATGCATAATCTTCGATATAAACGGTGAATACATAAATTTAAATAAGAAAAAAACGGGGGAAACTTTAAAATTTGGTAAGTTTATAACGTTAACCCCAAAAATTAATATGAAATTTACTTTATCTCAAGCTAAGCTTACTCCAGTATTAAATATGATGATTTATTCATTAGATTTGCCAAGCACTTCAGCTAGAGTTTTTATCAAGATTTGGAGAGAATTAGAAAGGAGAGGAGAATTAAATTTAACTTCTTTAGGTGAAGCCATATTAAAATGGGATTGCCATGAAAGCGTTAGAGATGCATTATATGCTAGATATAATATGATTATTGAATCTGGGTTATTTACAGATAATATTAATGAATCTTTAGATTTTGAATTTTTAATGAAAAGCATATCAAATGGTGGAGTTGTTGTAATTAATTTAAAGAATCAACCAGCTATGATTAGAAAAATGATTGTTGAATTAACGCTTAATAAGCTTACGGAGCTTTTATCAAACTGGAAGCTTCAAGCAATATTTTTATTTGCTGAGGAAGCTCATCTTTATTTAAGAGAAACCTATTGGGATGATATAGTAACTAGAATGAGACATCTTGGAATATTTACAACTTTTATAACTAATCAACCTGATACAATTCAAGAGACAATTTATCGACAAGCCGATAACATTTTCCTATTTAACTTTTCAAATGAGCATGATTTAGAGGTTGTTTCTAAAGCAGCTAAAATAGATTCTGAAACAATTAAAAAAATAGTTAAGGAGCTCCCACCACATTATTGTTTAATAATAGGAGATGTAGTAAATAATTTTCCAGTGGTAGTGAAAGTTGAACCGCTTGAATTTGAAACGATGGGGGAAACAAGATTCTTCTTTAAAAACTGATTTTTTAAAAAACTGTGAACCCAGAATAGTTGAAATAAAAAAGGTTAAAAAAGAAACTCCTACAGTTAAAACCTTAAGTTTCTATGATGAAAAATGCGCTTTAGCTAAACCAGGTCAATTTATAATGGTTTGGATCCCAAATATAGATGAAATACCTATGAGTATAGCTTTAACAAACAAAAAAGGTTTAGTTACAATTGCTGTAAAAAAGGTTGGAGAAGCAACTGAGGCATTGCATAATTTAACTTTTAAAGATAAAATTGGTGTAAGAGGACCATTTGGAACATTTTTTTCGAATTATTTAAGTGATAAAGAAGTTATTATTGCAGCAGGTGGAACAGGAATAGCGCCATTAATGGGCGTAATTAAAGATTTAGCAAAATATAAAAAAAGAGCAAAAATAATTTTTGGTGCTGAGAATAGGCAGGAACTCCTTTTTTTAAAGGAAATTAAAAAAATAATTTTTAATAAGCCATTTTTAAAATTTATTCCAGTAACGCTAAATGGAAGCTATGGATTTAAAGGTGATGTAGTTTCTATTGTTGAAAATGAAATTAAAAAGTTTAATGGTCAAATTTTAACTTGCGGCCCAGAACCAATGATTTATAAAATTTTCAAGCTTTGCATTAAAAAAAAGATATTACTTCAAGCAAGCTTAGAAAGAATAATGAAATGCGGAATAGGCATATGCGGAAGCTGCGATTTAGCAGGATTTAGAGTATGCAAAGATGGCCCAGTATTTAATCTTAATGCATTAAAAATGATGAGAGAGGAACTAGGATTTTATAAAAGGGATTCCTCAGGAAAACTTATAAAACTAGTTTAAGAAAAAAGTTACAACTTAGGCAATAAACCTTTTTCCATATCTATTATATATGGAAGCCATGAATGAAGATGGCGGCGCCTCACCATTTTAAACACCCTGATATAATTTTCAGTTTTATCTTCTATTTCTTCAATTTTCATTTCTATAACACCATCAGCTATTTCCTCGCAAGCAGCCAAGATAGCTGGATGAAAAGCTTTTCTATTTAAAGTAACGAAACATAAAGTTTTAGATTCCTTAATTTTACCTGCCAAGCTTCTTAAAAACTCTAAAGAACTTCTAACTCCTCCTTTTTGAATTAATGTGCTTAATGAATCAAATATAACAATAGGTGAATTAAACTCCTTTAAAATTTTAGAAATAATTATGCTTAAATTTGGAAAGTTTAATGGATCCTCACTATATTTTTCTTTGCTTTTTATTCCAGCTTGAGAAGAATAACAATCAATAAAAACTAGTTTATTTTCTTTTTCGAATGGTAATGGATTAAAACCAAATTCAAGCATAAACTCTCTTATTTCATCAGGAAATTTATCTAAAGTTACAAATAACCCTTTTCTACCAGTTGAAACTTTCTCGCATAAAATTTGAAGAACTAAAATATCTTTACCAGCAGCTGGATCAGCTAAAATTAAAATTAAACCTGAGGAGGGAAAACCATCTGGAAGAAGCTTATCTAAAATTTCAACATTTATTTTTTCAATATCTTTGGTTAACTCAAATGTTACATTTTCCTCTTTAGTTAAATCCTCTAAAACAAGTTTTTGAAGTTCTTTATCTACTTCAGAATTAAATGAATAATATTTAATTTCATTAAGTAAACCTAATTTAACAAAATCTTCAATAGCTTTTTTCACTTCTTCAATAGGCTTATTAATTTTTGAAGCTAATTCATTAAGGCTTCCGAAAAAAGAGGGGTTCTTGTGAAAAAAAATTAAAAGCTCAGCTTTAATATCTGAACCTAAAAGTTTATCAAATATAATTTTGCGTTTCTCAATTGACATAAATTTTTCTCCTATTAGAATAGAAGAAAGCTTTATTATAAACTTTGTGAAATCAAATTGATAAAAGCAAAAAATAAATGCTAAATTTAAAAAAATCTTTTGTTTTTAAAGGATAAAATTTAAAAGCATGAATTGAACTTGGATTTATTGAGGTGAAATCTATGCCTACTCATGGTTCAATAACTAAAGCTGGAAAAGTTAGATCTCAAACTCCTAAAATTCAAGGAAGAGAGAGGAGAGCGCCAATACCAAGAGTAAGAGTAAGAAGCAACGCTTATAAAAGATTAGTTTTAGGAAGAAAGCCAGGACAAAACTGGATGTTTGTTAGTAACAAATAAAATATTAAAAATAGGGAAAGCTTTAAGCTTTAACCCATTTTTCCTGTAGAAATTTAGAGATTCCAGAGGAATCCATAGGTCCAACAAGAACTTTCCATCCTGTAAGCTCTTCTATTTCTCCACTAAGTCTAGAAGCTCTTCCAGGAATAATTATAGTTTTATGCTTAACTTTATTTTCAATTCCACTTCCCTTAATGCTTTCAGCAACTTTTTCAGCTGTAAGCTTTCTTCCAGCAACAGCACTTTCAACAGAAAGCCCTTCAGTGTCGACCACAAGCAAATAACAATCGATTTTGCTAGCTTCAATATCTGAAGCGACTGTATAATATGTTAAAGCAAAATTTGTTGTTAAAAGAATTGGAGATTCTTCAGTTGGGTTTCCGAAAACTTTAATGCCAGTTTCTACAGCTACAGGTTTTCTAGGATCAGTATATAGATTTTGCCTAAGGATTGTTAATGGAAGTAAAACCCAACCATCAAGGCTATGCATTATTAAAACATCAGCATATCTAGTTATTAGCATTGATGCAAGGCAAGCTTCTTTCCATGCTGTTACCTCTGGAAATTCACTAGGTTCTATCCAAACTATTGCTGGAACACCAATTAATGGAAAACCCAAAAGTTCATCTTCTTCTTTGCATGCAGCTCTTCTTAACATCGTGAAATTATTTAATGTATCTGCAAGTCCGTTCCAAAATGTTCCAGGATCTAAAACTAGATCTTCAACTCCATAGGCTAATAATGTTTTTGTTAAAGATTTTAAAGTTCTTAAATCATTTGGTGAAAAAACAGTTAATGGACATTTATACATTAATGAAAGTTCAGCCATTTCTTTCCAATTCTCTTTTGTAGCACCATAAATCAATGGTTTTTTACTGGAAACCTCTATTAATCCGGCCTCCATAACATTTGGATCTAAAGAACATAAAATTAATGGAAGATTTGTAATTGAAGAAACCTTTTTAACAGTTGCCTTAAATGTATCTGGATCATTTAAAACAGATCTAATAGCAATTAAATCAAGCTTCAAATTTTGTCCAATATATGTATATGAAAAACTTTCAGCTTCCTTCACTCTTTTAACTATTTCTTCTTCAGGCATATCATCTGAAACATCTATGGCAATAGCTGTTGGATTATGATATGTTAATTCATGCCTATACATAACTAGTTTACCACCAATTTTAACAATGTTGCTTCCAGAACCTATAGTAACTTCCTTTACTGGAGGCTTAAGCATTTCCCATAAAGCTTTATATTCGTTTTTATATTTTTCAGTTAAAATAGGTGGGCATTTATCTAATGTAACTTCTCTATTAACAAGTTTAGCAGCAAAAGCCATGCAGTTTTCTTCTCCACATTCCTTACAATTAGTTTTAGGCAAATATTTATAAACTTCTGTTGGGCTTAAAGTTTTTTTAGGCATTTTATTATCACCTTTTTAAGCTTGTAATCCAATTATAAATTTTTTCAGTCTCTTCTTTAACAGTTAATTTTTTAATTACTTCCTTAACGGTTTTAACAGCAGCAGGATGCATCATCATAAAATAGTCTACCCCAGCCAAAAGCAAAGTTAAGGCTGAAACAGTTTCCCAAATTGGTCCCCTAAGCTCCTTGGGACCCCATTTTGACTCCATAGTCATCCAAGCTTCTCTAGCAGCCCAAGCATTTGTTGTTCCTGAAGAAATTGGATGTTGAAGTTCAGCATCACCCATTAATGCGGCTAATCTAGTTCTTTCCATAACTGTAAAAGCATAATCTAAACCATAACCTAAAGCAGCTGTTGTTGTATCAATTACAATCTTATTTTTAGGTAAAAATTCATATAATTTACGATTTAATTCCCTAGCATCATCCATATTCATAGCTGTAAAAGCTATAACACAATGATTGTGTTTTTTAATGGCTTCCGCAACTTTTTTGATATCCATGTTTAAAGTTACTGAATTAAATAAAATGTTTTCTCCTTCAGCAACTTCAGCAACTTTCTCGAAAACTTTTAAATCTTTTTCCGGATCACCACAACCACCAACAGTTAAAGGAACATCAACTGCTTGAAGAACGTCCTCAACTGTTTTAGCTGCTTCTGAAGGTTTAGTATCCTTAAGAAGGGGATCTATGCTTACTAAATGAAGGTTTATTACTTCAGCACCCCACTTTTCCACAGCTTTTTTAGCCCATGCTACAGGATCCTCAAGAACATCTTCCACATGCATTTTTACAGCTTTAGCTAAAGGAATCTTCATATCAAAAACATCTATGGAGATTACTGGAGGGTTTGGCGGTGGCGATTCAAAAAGATAAAATGCTGGTGCTTTTTCACCTCCTATAGTTACTGTTTTACCTCTTGAGCCTCCCTCGCTTTTAGTTGCACCAATTTTAACCTCAACTATTTCTCCAGGATATTTCATTATTGGTGGATGAAACTCCTCCTCTAAAATCTCTTTTGGTTTAACTTTTGGAGGAGCCTCAATTTTAGGTAATGGAATCCGGCTTATAAAAGGTTGAAGTAAAAACTCTAATTCTTTAACTTTTATCTCAACATTTTCAAGCTCTATTTCTTGAAATTCACTTAAAAGCTTAATTATGTCAAATCCAAAATCACTAAAATCTTCTTTTTCCTTATTCTTTTTGCTCATTTAGTTTTTCCCTCCCTTCTAATTATAGCTTTTTTAGCCGTTATTGTTGCGTCTTTTAAAATAATTTTGAATCCTCCTCCAGTTGTTAAGGGAAGAGTTGAAGCTTCCATTACAATAGGTGGCGCTTCTTCAATTTTTGGTGCAGCAACCTCTTCTTTTTTCTCTTTTTCTTCGATCTCCTTCCATCTTTGAATCACAGGATGATTTTTACTTTTAAGAAAGTTTTTTAATTCTTCTATTGTTTTAACATCGTTTTCAGTAGCTATTTTATCCACTATATCTTTTGGAATAAAATCTTTAACTCTTTCTTTAATACTGGATGGCATCCATACAATTCTATTCCATCCACCATCAGCTTGAAGAAATTTTGAAGAACGCATATATTCTATTGAGATTCCATGAAAACCATCAACTTGTCTACCTCCAGCTGTTGAATCGGCCATAGTTGAAAACGGCAAACCGTTTACAGCTACACCTTTAAAATCTCTATGAATTATTCCAAGCCCATCAACCTCAGGTATATAAAAGGCTATTGCTTCAAAGCATCCACAAGAAGTATGAGGATAGTTAAAAGCTGTGTAAAGCCATACTCTTTCAATTTCTCCAAGTGATTTTTTCTTAACAGCCTCATTTACACCACTCCATTCTCCTTTAAACGAATCTAAAACTTTTCCAACTTCTATTTTAAATATTGGACCTTTAGGATCTACTCTTGCAGCTGCTCTTCCATCAAACCAGCTTATGGCTCCGCAATTAGCATATCTTTGTGGGGTTATTACACATACATGGGTTGGAGCAAAAGATTGACAAAGTGTACAACCATAAAAACAATCCACTTCTTCATCTTTTAATCCTCTAGCTCTAGCATCTCTTTTTTCATAAATTTCTCTAGCTATTTTTTCCATTTCTTTAACTTTTTCTTGATCAGTAATAAATGTTATTTGAATTTTTTCTATTATTGGAAGCTCGCTTTTAAAAAGTCTTTGAAGGACTTTCCCTATTAAAATAAAGGAGTTTAAACCTTTTTTAAATGATTTTTTGCTTAACCTTAACCAGATATCATATCTTTGATTTAAATGCATAAAGCCTTCAATATAATTACAATATTCATGTATTCTTCTTTCTATAACGCCTTCAAGATCTTCTTCAATTTCTTTTCCAGCTACTTCAACAAGAATTCCTAGAGGATAACTTTTTCCTTCTTCTAAATCCTTAATATCTGGGCCTATAATTTGAATTTTTCCATCTTCTATTTCATCCATTTTTCTAGCTTTTACAAGTTCAAATTTATTTTCTACTTTTGGTCCTCCAAACTCAACATGCATATCTGGCTTTCTAATTCTTTCACCTTCATAAATAACTCCAACATCAACTGGAATATCACTAAACATTGACATAATTTTAACCTCCTTCTAAAGCCTTAATTAAAATATTTAAGCTTTTAATCCAATCGTTTATGGTTAAATTTGGAAAAGACCATGAAGCATGAGGTTGATAAAATCTATCAAGAGAAATCGTTATAATGTTTGAAAAATGTTTTATTCCGGAAAGTACAAGCCACTCTACATAATATGGAATAGCTATAAATAATGCTAGATCATGTGAACCTAAACCATCAACTCCACTCCAGTTTGGATCTATAAGTTTGCTTCCAACTTCCACTATAGACATAAGGGAAACTGGAATAAACTTTTTAATTTCAGCGAAAGATTTTCCAGATGCCACCACAGGTATTTTTCCTGCTTTAGCAATTTTAACAATATATTCTATGAGTTTAATTTCATTGTTTGTTTCTTCAACAGCTTCATGACCAACTATAAGCACAGGATGTTTAGCTCTTTTTATTAATGTAGCTGCAACCTCAGGTTTTTGAATTATAAAACTTTTTGTTGGACCTGGAATTTCAGCTTTTTGCCATGGTTCAGCAGCCATTTTTATTCCCTTCTTTTTCTAATTAATCTCGGTAAAAGTGTTGGATCAGGAATAATATTTTCTTTCCATCCCTTCTCCTTTAAAAATTCTAAAACTTCATCTTTCATAGTTATCGGTATGTCGGCAACTGTTCTAACGAATAGATGAAGATCATTAGGTAATGTTCCATATATTTTTTTATGCAAATCTATATAATGGGTAAGCTTTATTGCTCGCCCCTTTGTTGTATCATTTGGTCTCATGCAAAGCTTTGGAATCATAACTATCGCTTCTTCTTTACTTTCAGCTGAATAAAACAAATGTTCTGGAACTGGTCCAACATAAACTTTTTCTCCAGTTCTAGCATCATAAACATACCAATCTTCTTGATTTTCTTTTTTTCCTAAAAGCATTCTTCTATATTTAAATCCATGAGGGCCGACTATAACTGGTATTCCCAGCCTCCAAAATCCGCTGGCTATTGAAGCAGCTTTTTGAGACATTGCTCCCCAACCTACTCCAACAGCTCCAACTCTATTTAAAATATAATCAGCTATTTCCTCATAGTTTCCACGAAGTCTTCGTTTAGCAAATATGCTTGCTATTTTTATAGCTGCTCCAGCTATATGAGAATTTGAAACACATGAACCAACATTGCTTACACCTCCAGCATCGAAAACTCCAGGATACATTTCATAAATTGTTTTTCCTTCACCATTTTTGTGCATAGCCATAGACATTGCTGCGCAGCCTGAAGCAACAATTATATAGTTTCTTTTAGCAAATTCCTCAGCCATTTCAGCAACCTCTTTACCGCTTTTAGGGTAGTTAGCGCATCCAACAAATGCTATAACGCCTGGAATTTCACCTAAAACTATTGGGCTTCCAACCTGACGAATTTCAACATCTTGAATAGCTCCTCTTCCAACTCTAATTTTAAATTTTTCCTCTTTAAGATTTTTCTCTGCAGCAACCTCCATAAAAGAATGAATGGGAAGGTCAATTGGGCAAGCGCTTTCGCATCTACCGCAACCTATGCATAAATCCAGTAAATCAGCTAAATTTTTTAAATTTCCTTTTGAAGCTTCTGTTAATGCTTCAGGAATGGGCAAATTGTTTGGGCAAGCTCTGGAACATTCAAAACATTTTCTGCATTTTTTAGCTCCTTCAATAACACCTTGAATATCTGGAATGGCTTTAAATTTAGCTCTTTTAGGTGCAACTAACAAAGCTGTTTTAACAGCAATTTCCCCCACTTTTTCTGGATCAAGTATTAAAGCACCCGGTATCACACCATTAACTAATTCATTAATTACATTGGTAGGCTGCTCAAAGGTTTTATCAATTAGACCTAAACAATTTTTCTCGCTTGTAGCAATTAATGGAGCTTTAATTTTTTGAGCTTCACTTAAGGCATCAGCCCTAATGCATTGTTCATCCACAACAATTACATCTGGAATTCCAGATCTAATAAATCTTAACTGCCAAGATATTGGTCCGACAATTTTAGCTTTAGGATCATATCTTGAGAGGTCATGCGCTGTACAGCATATTCCACAAACTTCAACTTCATTTTTAAGTCCATTATCCTCTAAATAATCAACGATGCTTATAGCTGATGGAACATTATGACCTATAACAAGAATTACTGGTTTAGAGTTATCAACAACTCCAAAACCTATTTCAGTTAATGGGGCGTCAGGATCAGCTTTAGGAAAGCCATAAGCAGAAATCTGAGCTATATCAGCTACCTCCATAGCTGTATGATCAAGCATTCCTGCATGGAAAACCTTTGATTCAAAATCTATGAAACTCCCTTCTTGTCCAGTATGAGTGGCTGAAAGCAACTTTACTATTTCCCTTTCTACATAATTTAAAACTTCTTCCAAATCTCCTAATGTTTTAGGTCTTATTCCACAAACCAATCTAATAATTGGAGCTTCAACTTCAACGCTTACACCTCCAACGTCTATTGGCCATTTTCTACCATATTTCTCTATTAAGTGCTCTACTAAATGTCTAGCATGAGCTGTATGCGTAGCAGCACCAATACAGCATGCTAATAAAACTATTCTTGATTGTTGAGCAGGCATTGTTAAACCGCAAGCACCTTTTTTATCCTTTGTTAAATCGCATTTACCCATTGTGCATAAGCAGCAAACATCGCAAAAAGGCATATAAAAAGGTTTGTATCTTTCAAGAAGCTTTAAATCCCAATTTCTTAAATCTGAAATAGATGGGAAAGGTGTAGGACCAGTTTCTTCCTCCCAAGCTTCCTCAAGAATTTTCCCAATAGAAATTTCAAAATCTTTTATTTCACCTAAACTTGTTTTTAATTCCCCTATTTTTAGCTTTAAGGTTTTACTCATTTTAAATCACTTTTTTTACTTAAATTTAAAAAAAGACAAAAATAAACCTCTTAATTTAATTCTTTGAGTTAATAGAGTTATTCTTAATGGTATTTTAAAGATGTTTTAGCTTTTTAAACTTTTTTCTAAAACTGGATGATTAACTTTTTTTAGGAAAATTTTTAATTCCTCAATGTTTTTAGCTTCTTCCTCAGTAGCTATTTTACCATAAAGTTCACTTGGAATAGCATCTTTCACTTTTTCTTTCAGAGCTTTAGGCATCCATACAATTCTATTCCATCCACCATCAGCTTTCAAAAATTTGCGAGATTTAATATATTCTATTCCTATGCCCAAAAAACCTTCAACTTGTTTTCCTCCACCACAGAATCCAGCCATAGCTGGAAAATTCATTCCATTAACAGTTGGTTCTCTAAAACTTCTGTCTACAATTCCTATTCCATCAATTTCAGGAATATAAAAGGCTATTGCTTGAAAACATCCGCAAGAAGTATGAGGATGACCAAATATACTATGAAGATAAACTTTAGCTATAGAATTATGAGATTTAACTTTAACAGCCTCATTTACACCACTCCATTCCCCTTTAACAGGATCTATACATTCCCCTTTATTTATTGGAAAGTTTGGTCCTGATGGATCTACACGATAAGATATGCTTGCATCAAGCCAGCTTGTAGCACCGCATAAAGATATTCTTTCAGGAGTTATTACACATACATGGGTTGGAGCAAAAGATTGACAAAGTGTACAACCATAAAAACAATCCACATTTTCCTCGGTTAACTCTTTTATTTTTAAATCTCTCTCCTTATATATTTTTTTGGCTTCATTAATTTTTTCTTCAACAATAGCTGGGTTAGTTAAAATTGTTACTTGAACTTTTTCTACTAAACGAGGAAAAGTTGAATGGAACATAAAGTATAGGATTTCCCCTAAATGTTTAATCTTTAAATTTTTTTGAGTAGCCTCCTTGCTTATTCTAATCCATATTTCATCCCTAGAACCTAAATGCATTATTCCTTTAGCTTGATTTAAAAATTTATGAATACGTCTTTCAAAAACAGGTTCTAAAGTTTTCTCAAGTTTTGAACCTGCTAATTCAACTATTATTCCAAGCGGATAACTTTCCCCTTCCTTCATTTCATTAATTTCTAAACCCTCGACTTTTATTAAACCATCATTAACTTCATTCATAGATTTAATTTTAACAAGTTCAAAAGCTAAAGTTTTTCCTCCTCCAAATTCTACAAACATTTCAGGTTTTCTTATTTTTTCACCTTCATAAATTGCCCCATACTCTATTGGTAAGGGGGGTTTAACAAATTTTTTTAACTTAATTTTTTTAGCATCGCATCCAGCTTCAATAATTTTTTCATAGCTTGCTTGATAAATAAATAATGGGAAATCTTTTAGTTCAGGTTGATCAACAATTACAGGTATTCCTAAGCTTGAGAGCCCCACACCTATAGCCAAACCTTTATTATCAAGTTTTCCAAGCATTATAGCGAAGGTTGGAACCCTATTCTTAATATAACTTTTAATAGCTTCTTTATCTCCAGGTTTAACTCCCCCAAACATTAATGGTGCTCTAATAATCAAATTTGCAGCATGAACAATTGATGAAAATTCTAATCCTAAAGGAATAATTTTTTCCTCTAAACCAAATTTAATGCCTATTTTCTCTATTTGATTTAAAACTAAACCTGAAACTAAACATAAAAGGTTTGTTTCTTGAATATCTTTGAGTAATTCTTCAGCAAGCGATTCTGCTTTAGCTAAACCATAAATTAAAATTACTCCTGGAATTGTTCCATTAGCTAACTCTAAACTAACTTCTCTAAAAGTTGCATCAGAAATAAAGCGTTTCAATTCTTTATTAAAAGCGTAATTAATAGCTTCAATAATTTCAAGCCCCATGAGTGAAGCTAAACCAATATTTAAAAGTTTTTCTTCATTTTTACCTTCTTTGCTAATTAAAGATTTACATAAAATTATTGCTCCATTTAAATCTTTCAAAGTTTCAATTTTTTTCCCGAGTAATCCATAAATTAATGGTAAAGAGTATATGGTTTCTGGAAAAGTTATTGGAGTGTCTTCCCTTAGTTTTTCTAAGGCTTTTTTTAAATATTCCTCAGATAACTCTATAATTTCTTTAGCTCCAGAAAAAGCTAAGGAAAAGTTATTTAAACTCAGAATTTTTAGCCCCCTTTTTTCAAAACATTTTTATATAATACTTTGTTATATTTAATTTGAATAGCAACATTTTTAAATTTTTCTATCTTTATAAGGTGTAGAAAAATGTGTGAATTTAAAGTAATTTTAAATGGAAAAGTTATTTTTGAAGATGTTATATATGCTAAAACTGAGGGAGAAAAAATTATTCTTAAAAATATTTTAGGCGCCTTAAAAGAGGTTGAAAAATGTAAAATTGTTGAGGTAGATGTTAATTCTGAGCGTTTAACATTATCCTCAATTTAGAGTGATGTAATATTGAAAATAGCTGTTTCTGGTAAGGGTGGTGTTGGAAAAACCTTTATAACAAGTGTTTTAGCAAGATATTTTCTTAAAAAAGGTTTTAAAGTTTTAGCTATAGATGCTGATCCATCTCCTAATCTAGGTGTAAATTTAGGTTTAACTTTTAATGAAGTGAAAAATATAACACCTATATCGGAAAATTTTGATTTGATAAAAAGCAAAACCGACTCTGGAGTCCCAGGTGTATACAAGTTAACTTTTGAAGTTGAAGATGTAATTAAAAATTACTCAATAGTTACTCCAAGTGGAGTAAACCTGATTATTATGGGAATTGTTAAATCAGCTGAATCGGGATGCACTTGCCCAGCAAATGCCTTTATTAAATCATTGCTTAAACATTTGCTTAGCAAAAAAGATGAAATAGTAATTATGGATATGGAAGCGGGAACAGAACATCTTGGAAGGGGAACAGCCAAATATGTGGATTTAATGCTTATAGTTTCTGATTCAAGTTTAAAATCATTAGAGATAGCATTTAAAATTTATGAATTAGCAGTTAACATGGGTTTAAAACGAATATTTCTTGTTGGAAATAAGATCTTAAATAAAAGGGATGAAGAAACCATATTAAGCTTTTCCTTTAAAAATGGATTAAACGTTATTGGGTTTATTCCATATGATTATAAAATAGTTGAAGCTGATTTACATGGAGAATATTCATATGTATTTCAATCAAAAAGCATTTATGCTATAGAGGATATTGGAGAAAAAATATTAAATATGAAAAATTAAATTGAAAAAAATTAAAAATTTTTATTTTTTAGCTTGAGAAATAACATAATCAGCTATTTCGCTTGCTATATCAATTTTAGTTGTTGTTTGTAATCCTCTCCATCCAGGTTGAGAATTAACCTCATTAATAAATAGGCCTTTATCGCTTTCAAGTAAATCTACCCCAGCTATTTCGCAACCTAAAACTTTAGCTGATTTTACAGCTAATTCTTCAGCTTCCTTAGAAATTTTTGTTTTCACTGGTTTAGCACCTAAACTTACATTTGTTTTCCAAGTTGAAGCGACCCTATGCATAGCAGCAACAACTCTTCCATCAATAACAAATGCCCTTAAATCTTTCAATCCATGAGGTATATATTCTTGAACATAAATAACATGCTTAAAAAATCTTAATGTTCTAAAGCTTCTTTCAGCTATATCAAAGTTAGATATTCTAGCGATTCCAATACCTCTTGAGCCAAAAACTGGTTTTACAACGATATCTTTAAATTTCTTAAAGCTTAATAAAGCTTCTTTAATATTTTCTGTAACGATTGTTTTTGGTATTGGTATTCCAGCATCTTCAAGCAAAGCTAAAGTATAATATTTATCAACAGCCTTTTCTATGGCTGAAGGCTTATTTATAACATTTAAACCTTTTGAATAAAGTCTATGAAGCGTGTTAACTTGAAAAATTATTTCTTCAAGTGATCCTCTACCCATAGGTCTAACAAGCAATGCTGAAAGCTCTTTAATCGGATTTATTCCTTTAACTATGAAAGGGGGTTGAAAACCAACTTGAGCCTTTAATTGGTTAAAGTTAAAAAAGAAGGGGGATACCCCTTTCTTTTTAAAGGCTTTTCCTAACCTAGCTGAGCACCAAGCTTTTTCATTTCTAGTTAAAATCCCTATTTTCACTCTTGTTTCACTTGAAAACCACATCTAGGGCAAAACTTTGCTTTAGAAGGAATTTTAGATTTGCAATTGGGGCATTCAATTGTTAAAGGTGGGGGAGGAGGAGTTGGAATTGGACGTAAGGATGGTGTTGAAGGTTTTTGAAGTTCAATTTCCTTATTTAATAATACAACATCTCCAATAGATTTGATGCTTGACCATTCAATTTTAGATTCGCTACCATCCCTCATTGAAACAAGAAGAGAAACAATCCCTTCAGGAATAGAAATAATTAATTCTTTAACATTTCCAACTAGGGTTCCATTTACATCTATAACTTGTTTTCCCTCAAACTCTCTGGAGGAAATGCTTGTTTTTTCATTTTTTTTACTCATTAGAGTTTACCTCTAAAAGCTTTCATTAAAATATAATTTCTATGGTTTAAAGATAAAAACTTTTAAACTCGACTTATTTTTAATTAAAGTTTTAACCATAAATCCATAAATAAGTTTTTTCGATTTTATAAGGAAGAAGGAAATAAAATGTTTAAGAAAGAAGGGGATTAAAATTATGCGTGCTAAACCAACATTTTTAGGTTTGGCAATTCTTCTTTTGGGTATTTTACTTATTTCCTTAAGCTATAGAACTTATATGGTTGAAGTTAAAAAAATTAAAAAGGAACCTTTAATTGAAAAATCTAAATTTATAGTTGGAGACTTTAAAGTTTTGCAAAAATATTTAACAAGCGGCTATTCAATAGTTTGCTATGGTAAAGTTTACATCCCTGAAACTGGAAATTTAAGCGATATAAATTTTTATATTATGGATGAAGAAAATTATGGTAAATGGTTTAAGGGGAAAAATGCTGAAGCGCTTTTAGAAAAAAAGAAAGTAACAATTTTAAATGTTTCAATACCAATAACAAGCAATGGCACATATTATTTTATTTTTGATAATACATATGCTGAACTTTATAAAAAAGAGGTAGAATTTGAAGCTTATAAACAATATGAAGTAATTGAAACTGAACCTACTCAAATGAAAACATTAATTAATTTAGGTTTACCATTAACTTTCATAGGGCTTATAATAATGATTTATGGAATATTAAAAAAACCTGAAATAACTTGGATGTAAAAAATGGTTTTAACGATAGTTTTGCAAAGCTCTTAAACGCTTTACAATATTTGGATGGGTTGAAAAAAGCTCGATTATTCTATCTGCTAAGGTTATTTTTCTTTGCAATAATTGCTGAACTAAATCTTTTTCTCTTCCAAAGTATTTATACAAAGTTTTAGCTTCTTCTTCAGCTTTTTCAGGATCAGCTATAAGCAATGCTTTAAAACTATTTAAACGATTTGCATAAAACTTATAGTAACGCCCTATTCGCATTTGACTTGTTGAAAAAACTATTTTAGCTAAGGCTCTTGACAATTTTTCAGCTCCATTCGGAATTGCTGTAGCACTTAATTGATCAGCATAGTATTCTCTTAACCTACTTAAACCAAGAACTAAAAGCGTAAGAATCCAATAAGCAGCTATTGAAATTAAACCTATTAAAGGCGCTAAAGAGTTCCCCCCTTCCCTACTATCCCTTCTGTAACTTGAAAACATTAAGCTATAACCTATATAATAGAATAATGCTGGTAAAAGCGAAGCAATCATCATTATTTGTACATCCCTATGCTTTAAATGACCAAGTTCATGTCCAATAACAGCTTCAACTTCATCTTCATCAAGTTGATTTAATAATCCTGAGGTTACAGCAATCCTTGAACCGGCTATTGGAGAGCCATAAGCAAAAGCATTTGGAATAGGAATTTCAGCAAGCATTAATTGAGGGGTTTTAAGGTTGATTTTTCGGCATAATGCTTCTACAGCAGCATGCAATCTTGGATTTTCCTGTTTAGAAAGTTTTCTAACCCTATAAATGGTGTCAATCAAATAAGGTGCAAAAAGCCATTGAACCAAATTAAAAAGCACAACTAAGCTTGCTAAAAGGATTACATTAAAAACTCCAAGTAAGGTTAGTATTATGGTCAATATTAAAGTTGATACTCCAATGATTAAAGCTAAAGTACCTATCATGGAAAGCCTTAGCTTCAATAAGCTCATTTCAAGTCACCCAATAAAAAATCTACTAATGCCTAAATAAAAATCTTATCTCTTTTAAATAAAAGCGTTAAATAAGGTTTATTAATTTAAAAAGCGAAAGTTTTAAAGCTTTTAGTGAAATATAAAATGGAGTATACAGGAAAAGTATAAGGGATTAAAATGAGCAATATTAGCAAAAAAACAATAATTGTAGATGAAAACTTATCAAAAATTATTGGTGTAGATGCTGGAACATTGATTAGTTATAGTGAATTAGCAAAAGGAATACATGAATATATAAAAACTCATAATCTAAAAAAGAAGTCTGAAAAAACAGAAAAAAGAAAGTTTAAGTTTTGCTTTAAGTGTGGAGCTCAAATACCTGAAAAAGCAATATATTGCGATCAATGCGGAGCAAAACAATAGAGAAATAAATATTAAAAATGGAATAAGAGAAATGGAGGTTACTTAATGAGTGTTGGAATAGTTGGTTATGGGGTTTATGTACCTAGACAAAGAATTGCTACAGAAGAAATAGTTAAGGTAAGAGAAAGTAAAAGAAAAGATTTAAATGAACTTATTGAAAAAATAAGATATGGATTGCTTTTAAAAAATAAAGCAATTGCTGATTTTTCTGAAGATACTATAACAATGGCTACTGAAGCTGCTGAAAATGCTGTTTTAATGGCAGGTATAGATCCATCCATGATTGGTTCAGTAACAGTTGGGACAGAATCTAAACCATATGCTGTTGGATCCACAGCCAGACATGCAGCTTCATTTATAGGAGTAAAATCAAATGCTTATGTTGCAGATTTAGAGGGAGCTTGTAATGCTGGAATGCAAGGATTAGAAATAATTAAGGATCAAATTTTAAGCGGAGAAATAGAGTATGGTTTAGCTATTGGATCAGATGTAGCTCAAGCCCCAGAAGGTGATCCATTAGAGTATGCTTGCGGAGCTGGAGCTGCAGCGTTTATACTTGGGAAAAAGAATGTTTTAGCTACAATTAAGGATACAGCTCCATATTCAAGCTTAACCATGGATTTTTGGAGAAGAGAAGGTTCACCTGTTCCAAAACACTTTGGAAAAACAACCGTTGAAGCATATATTATGCATGTTGTTGGTGCGATAATTAATTTACTAAAGAAAAATCGTGATTTAACTCTTTCTAGTTTTGATCATATAACTTTTCATCAACCCTCAGGTTATATGCCATTAAAAACATGCAAAACTCTTTTAAATCCTGCTTTACTGATTCAAGATAAAGAATTAGCTGAAAGAATTAAGTTAACTCAAGAGGATATTGAAAAAAAAGTTATGCCATGGCTTAAAGTTTTAGAAATTGGAAATACATATGCTGCTTCAACCTTAATAGGCTTAGCTTCAATATTGGATAAATCAAATCCTGGAGACAACATTTTAGCTGTATCATATGGGTCTGGAGCATATTCTATAGCTGCATGGATTAAAGTTGAAGAAAAAATAAAGGAAAAGGTTGGAATTGTACCAACAGTTGATGAATATATAAATAGAAGAAAAGAAATAAACTTTCAAAAATATAAGGAAAATATTAAGGAAAGGTTGGCTCGCATTAAAAGAAGATTAAGTTACCCAACAAGAATAATTGGAGAAATTGAACCTTTAGGAAAAGAAGTTATTGAAGCAACCCTTTGTGATGGATGTAAAAGGATTTATTATCCACCTAGGGAAAAATGTTTAGAATTTGAATGTAAAGGACCAATAATGAATAAGGTTTTCCCAAGAAGAGCCTTGCTAAAATCTTTTAGAAAGTTAACTCCTAAAGAAAAATTTACCTTAAACTATAGTATAATTAGAGATGGAAAAATCATTTTAGTGGATTGTGATTTAGAGGAATTAAAAGAAAACATGGAGTTAGAGTTAGTAATTAGAAGATTAGATTATGAAGGGGGGGATGGTTTAATAATTTATGGACCAACCTATAGACCGGCTTTTAGACGATTAACTTATCCATATTAATTCTCTAATAAACGTTAAGATTAAATAATAAATAAACTTTATAATAAAGGTTTTTTAATTGTTAATTCATTAACGCATTCTCCAAAAGCTAAAATTTGATATTCATTTTCTTTTATTGGGAAACCAAAAAAATATTGCAAATTAAGCTTCATTAAATCTTTTATTTTTTCTTTAACTTCTTTATGCTCTCCATAAATTGTTAAATCTGCTACAGCATTAACTAAAAAAGTGCCAAGCTTGCTTGATAAAAGTTTTGGAGATAAAGGCTTTTTTTCTTGAACAATCTCTTTTAACATCGTAAGGCTTGGTTCATATCCTAAAGCTTTAAGCTCTTTTTGAACCCATCTTCTTCTAAGAATGTAACCCGCTAACCTAACTAAAATGTCATGAAGCAACCTTGGATAATTTTTTGAAATTAAATATGGAGCATAAAGTGCAGTTTTAATGGTTTTATCAACATCTTTTATATACTCTAAGTTGCTTTTGAACTCTCTATCTAAAATAAGCATTGGTATTAATTCGTATTCTGCAGCTAATTGAGCGGCAGTTTTAATTAAACCTTCAGCTCCAATAAAAACTAGTATTTTAGGATAGTTTTTCTTAATAAATTTGATAGTTTCAATTAAAGCTTTTGATAGATTACGATTAATTTCACTAGAAGTTAAGTAAACTTTGTTTCCAGCCACAATATTTACTCCAATGATTTTATTTAAGTTTTCTGCAACTGCTAAAGTTTGATGTAAAATTTTAAGGATATTTCTATGCCTAGCTGTAAAGGTTAATATAGTTAAAACTTTAGAGTAAGAAAGAAGTTTTTCAACTTCATAACTCATTAAATAATACCATTTCCATTCTGAATCAATTAAATGAGTTGAAAGCCCTGCTTTATTACAAAGCTCAGCTACATTTAGACATCTTAAAAGCCTTTCTCCAGAGGAGGGACCAAAACGTGAAAGCTTGGTTGCTTTACCGAAAAAATAATTCAAAACATTTTTCACCTAGCAACTTTTTTTAAAAAAATTAATTAAAAACATTTTTAAGGAATACCAATCTTTTTTAATTAAACGTAATGTTATATAACTGTAAAATAATATAAAAGGCTTGAGGGATAAAAATGAGCTTTGAATTAGAAAAATTTTCTGAAAAAGAAATTGAGGAACTTTTTTATCCTCCTAAAAAAACATTATTAACAAAAGTTTTGGAAAGAATAGAAAGTGTTATTCAAGCTTATCCAGTTCATACATTAGGTTTAGCTTTTGCAATAGGAGTTTTAATTGGAGCAACGATGGCAAACTTTAATTCTAAAGAAAAGAGCTAGCCTTATTTTTATGCTTAACTTTTTCTTGCTTATAACTCTTTTTAACCTTTTCGATATACTGTTGAAAGTTAAAGTTAAATCCCATCCTGATTCCTTAAAAGAAATTAATTTTCTGCTTGTATTTATATTTACGTCAACTTCATACAATCCTTTCTTTAATGTTTTAATGTTAGCTTTAGCCTCTATTAAATCTGGGTAAACTTTAGCTATATTGCTGACACTTTTAGTAAACTTAATTTTAATTAATTCGCTGCTTAAAAAATCATTTGGTAAACCAATTATATAAACTGGAAAATTCATGGTGTTTTCGCTGCTTTCATAAAATAACTTCATATAATCCCTAAAGGTTACAATGCCTTGAGGTTCACTCCATAAAGTTATTAATGCATAATCTAATTTTTGAGTAAACATTTTTTCTAAAGTTAAATGAGCATCTTCATTAAATTCTACAGTAAATGCTTCTTCCATCAAGCTTTCAATTGGGATGCTAGATCGTTTTAAGGTTTCTTTCATCAATTCTCCTCTTTTAGAAGCTTCCATTAAAAATAAATGAAAAACTATTTGAGTGGATCTTATTATACCAGCTAATTTATTTGAGTCTAAGATAGGTAAATGATCAATATCATTTTTCACCATTAAATTTTTAGCTTTCATTATTGAGGCATTTCTTTGAATAAAAGTAAGGTTTAAATTAGCTAATTTGTTTATAGGTAAACTCCATGCTTTCTTTAAGCTTGCTTCAAGAATAGAGGAAGCTTTCACAACTTTAGTTAATTTATTACCGTCAAAAATTGGTAAAGCTTTAATGCGGTATTCATCCATAAGCCTAACAGCTTCATTTACTTTAATTTCTGAGGAAACTTTAGGGATGGAAGAAGCTATAGAAGAAACTTTGCTATTTACATTAGTTGATTTTAAAATTTCTCGAATAGAAACAACATTAACTTTATTTTCCTTTAATATAAATGCTTCATAAGCATTTTCTTCTTTTAAAATTCCAATAACCTTTAGAATGGGTAAATTTGAGGATATTATTAAGGGTGGTTCTCCAAACGCTTCAACTTTCATTTGTTTAATTTCATTTAATGTTTCCATAGAATTCTTCCTTGAAATTAATATTTAATTTTTAAAAGTTAATAAGCTTTAAGCTTTGTTAAGCTTTTGAAAAAAGAGGAGGAAAAAATTGAGGGAAGAAGTTGTTTCTTCAAAAGTAATTTATGAGGGAAAAATATTGAAGATTAAGCTTGATGAAGTAAAACTACCAAATGGTTATGTTACAGTTAGAGAGATTGTTGAGCATCCAAATGCAGTAGCTTTAATTCCTATAGATAATGATGGAAAAATTATTATGATAAATCAATATAGGCATTCTGCTCAAGAAGTTTTATTGGAAATTCCAGCAGGAACAATGGAAAAAAATGAAGCGCCTGAAGAATGCGCTAAAAGAGAACTTCTTGAAGAAACTGGTTATGAAGCGAAAAAATTAAAAAAAATATTTAGTTGTTATTTGGCACCAGGTTATAGTACAGAATTTCTTCATGTTTTTTTAGCTACAGACCTTGTATATAAAGGGCAAAAAACAGAGGCTGATGAACAAATAAAAGTTGTTAAATTAAGCTTAAGGGAAGTGTTTGAAAAAATCAAGAAAAATGAAGTTAAAGATGCTAAAACTATATGCAGCATTCTTTTCTTTATTTATTTTCATAATAAAAATAAAATAAACCTTTAGGCTTATAAAGCTTTAAAAACATATTTCTTTTAGAGGTATGATTAAAAATGGTTTTAGCGTATGTATTAATTAATTCTGAAATAGGCAAGGAAAACGAACTTCTTAAAGCATTAAAAAATATTGATGGAGTTAAAGAAGTTTTCAGTGTTTATGGCGTTTATGATATAATAGCTAAGGTTGAAGGAAAAACAGTAAATGAATTAAAAGAAGTTGTTATTGCAAAAATTAGACAGTTAAATTATGTAAGGAGTACCTTAACAATGATAGTTATGGAGAATATGTAGGCAAATGAAAGTTAAAATTAAAGAGATTAAAGTAGAAACAAATGAAAGAATTCAATTAATTGATGTTACAAATCAAGTAGAGGAATTCATAAAAGAAAGCGAAATAAAAAATGGGTTATGCTTAATTTCTTCTCTTCATTCAACGACAGCCATAATTATAAATGAAAATGAGAGCGGATTAATTCAAGATATACTTTATGAAGTTCAAAAAGTTTTTCCTAAAGATGAAAAATGGCTTCATAACAGAATAGATGATAATGCAGATTCTCATTTAGCTTCAGCTTTTATTGGTTCATCAAAAACTTTCCCTATAAAAGATGGAAAAATAATTAGAGGGACTTGGCAAAACATTTTTCTTTTAGAATTAGATGGACCGCGCATAAGAAGAATTATTCTTGAAGCTTTAGGAGAATAAACCTAGGATAAATAATGAAACTTAAATTAAAAGTGGAAAATTACAATATAGATTTAACCTTTAAACCTTCATTTCTTTCTAGTCTTTATTTAACGAGGAAACCTAAGGAATGGAATAAAATAGCAGGTCATTTAGCTTTTAAACTCAACTTTAAACAAGTGAATAATGCTTTAATTGTTGAAAGTGAAGGTGGATTAACACTAGAAGCATTGCATAGAAGAGTTTTGCTTGAAACTGGTCTTTATAAAGAGCCTTATGAATATTTAATTCAAGATTTACCAAGCAAAGTTAAACCCCAAGTTGAAGCTTTAGCTAAAACATATAAAGGTGTAAGATTGCCTTATGCACCCTTAGATTTTAAATATATTTTGGTTGCTGCAACCCTTTCTAAAAGAGTTAATTATGAAAGAGTGATAAATTGGTGTAGAAGCATATGGGAAAAAACAAATGGAAGATTAGATTTAACAATTAAGTTAACTAAAAATGAATTAAAAGAAATTGGAGAAAGCTATCAAATTTTTCAGCTTCAAAAAACAATTAAAGATTTTTTAACTTTATCCAATCATTTGCATGAAAAAGTTAAATATTTAATAGGTGAACCTTATGTTCCACCTGAAGAATATATTCTTTGGTTACCTCCTGAATTAGCTAGATTAACGCTAATAAAAGGTTGCTGGGGGATAGGCCCTAAAACAGCAGATTCAATTATATTAACAACATTTAAATCCACAAATATTATTCCATGTGATACACATATGAAGACTGTGGCTATTAGGCTTAATTTAGTGGATAAAGCAGTTATGCCTGAAAAACATTTTTGTTCAAGATTTGTATGCGATCATAAAGCTTCTTCAACATTTCAAATTCCATTATGCCCTCAAGCTGAAAAAAACTTATGCTTAAAAGCTAAATTAAGCTATTTTAAAGATTTAGGAGGATGGATTCAAACTTTAATTTATCTTCATGGAAAAAACTTTTGTAAGCTTAATAAACCTTTATGTTGGATTTGTCCAATTAAAAAAGAATGTAATTGGGAAGAAAAAATAATAAAAAAATGAGTTTAAATATAGGTTGTTTCAATTATTTTTCTTAATTCTTCAACAGATTCAGGATTCATTAATGTGGTGATGTCTCCTACAGGCTCTTTTGTAATCAACTTCTTTATTATTCGCCTCATTATTTTTCCGCTTCGAGTCTTAGGCAGATCTGAAACATAAATAATTTTTTTAGGTCTAGCTGTTGGACCTATAATATGCTCTACTTGCTTTATCAATTGATTAGTTAACTCTTCTGAAGGTGTATATCCCTTCTCTAAAACAACAAAGGCTATAGGTACTTCACCTTTAATTGGATCTGGAGCAGCCACTACAGCGCTTTCTATAACAGCTTCATGCCTATTTAAAGCATCCTCTACCTCTGCATTAGCTAATCTATGTCCAGCCACTTTCATAACATCATCTACTCTACCAGTTATTCTAGTGTTTCCCATTTCATCTATGATTTTAGCTCCATCACCAGTTGTATAGTAGTTTTCTCCAAATCTACTCCAATATTGTTCCTTATATCTTTTAGGATCCTTAAATATTCCTCTAAGCATTCCAGGTGGAAATGGATTGCATATAACTAGGTTTCCTTCTTTGCTAGGTTTACCTTCATCATCAAGAATTTCTCTTTTAACACCTGGGAAAGGTCTTCCAGCAACCGTAGGTATAAATGGGCCTATACCCGGTAAAGCATTTATTAATGTTCCTCCAGTTTCAGTTTGCCACCAAGTATCAATTATTGGGCATCTTCCACCACCAATATTATTGAAATACCACATCCAAGCGTCTCTATCAATTGGCTCACCAACAGTACCTAATATTCTTAAACTTGATAAATCATGTTTTTTAACCCATTCTTCACCAAACATCATAAACATTCTAATTGCTGTTGGAGCTGTATAAAATATTGTTACACCATATTTTTCTATTATTTGCCAGAATCTATCTGGTGCTGGATAATCTGGAGCTCCCTCATAAGTCACCATTGTTGCTCCACATAGCAATGGACCATAGCAAGCATATGTATGCCCTGTTATCCATCCAATATCAGCTGTACACCATAGAATGTCTTCATCATGCAAATCAAAATCCCATTTAGTTGTCCAATAAGCTTGAGTAGCATATCCTCCCGTATGGTGAACTACACCCTTAGGTTTACCTGTTGTTCCACTAGTATATAGAATAAATGATGGATCCTCACTGTCCATAACTTCAGGTTCACAGTATGAATCTGCTTTTTCCATTAATTCATGCCACCAAAAGTCTCTTCCAGCTTTCATTTCAACATTTAATCCAGCTCTTTTAACAACAATAACTTTCTCTACAGCTGTTTCTTTGATTCCTTCATCAGCATTAGCTTTAAGGTTTATAATTTTTCCTCTGCGGTAGTATCCATCAGCTGTAATTAAAACTTTTGCTTCAGCATCTATTAATCTGCTTTTTAAAGATTCTGGACTAAAAGCAGAGAAAACTACACTGTGAACAGCTCCTATTCGAGTACAAGCTAACATAGCTATTTGAACTTCAGGAACTATAGGCATATAAATTCCAACTCTATCACCTTTTTTCACACCAAGATTCTTAAGTACATTAGCAAATTTGTTAACTTCCCTGTAAAGATCATTATATGTTAAAACTCTGTTTCTTTCCTCAGGCGGTTCAGGTTCCCAAATTATAGCAGCTTTATTTTTTCTCCAAGTTTTAACATGTCTATCTACAGCATTATAACAAATATTTAGTTTACCGCCAATAAACCATTTAAAGTATGGTGGATTCCATTCATAGATTTTATCCCATTCTTTAAACCATTCTAAACCTTCACGAGCTCTTTCAGCCCAAAAAGCTAATGGATCTTTATTGGCTTTTTCATAAATTGATTCATCAGATAGCCAAGCTATTTTTTTAAGTTCAGGTGATGGCCAAAATATTTCTCCTTCTCCCTTAACAACCCAGTTTTTTCCTTTTTGCAATATTATTCACATCTCCTTCATTTTTTAAAAAGAATTAAAAACTTAATTCAGCTTTGAAAAGAGAACTTTTAAATCTTTCTTTTTTCATCTCATTAAAGATGATGAAGTCTTTAAATTTTAATTATTTCCTTAACAGTTTCTTCATAAACTTTTAGGTCTTCTTCCTTAAATAAAACTATTCTAACTTCCTTTAAATGTGAGGATTCCTTTTCTAAGAAATCTTTTATGGCTTTAAGCGCTACTTTACTAGCTTTTTCTATTGGATAACCATAGGCACCCGTGCTTATAGAGGGGAAAGCTATTGTTTTTAAACCTTTTTCAACAGCTAATTTTAAAGAGTTTTTATAAGCTTCAGCTAAAAGTTCAGGTTCCCCTTCATTTCCACCTCTCCATATTGGTCCAACCGTATGAATTACATACTTAGCTTTTAAGTTTCCTCCAGAAGTTATTACAGCTTTACCTGTTGGTAACCCATTTGGATATAAAGTAGCTCTAATTTTTTTGCATTCCTCCAAAATTTTTGGACCGCCCTTTCTATGAATTGCACCATCAACACCTCCACCACCCATTAAACTTGGATTTGCAGCATTAACTATCGCATCAACTTCCTGCTCTGTTAAATCTCCCTGGATAATTCTTAAGGTTGTATTCCCAATTTTTAATTCCATCTTTTTTCATCTCATAATAACTTTAACGTGAGAAATCCTTTATTAATACTTTATGGTATTATATGAGTTTTTATCCATATATGGGTTTAAACTTATATATAACTACTTAAAATTTTTTCCTGAGGTGAAAGAAAAATGAGGAAAAACTTAACCATTTATCTAAGTTTATCAACGGTTTTCGCAGGTTTGGTAGCAGTTTCAACAATGATTATTAGGATTCCAGTTGCAGCTACTGGAGGCTATATAAACATTGGGGATGCCATGATATTTATTTGCGCTTTAACTTTTGGTTCAATTATTGGTGGATTAGCTGGAGGAATTGGATCAGCAATAGCAGATATGATCGGCTATCCTGCTTACGCACCTTTTACGCTTATTATAAAAGGGTTAGAAGGTTTTTCAGCAGGTTTTATTAAAGATGGAAAAAATATTAAAAGGGATTTACTTGCATGGGGAACAGGTTCTTCAATAATGGTTATAGGCTATTTTATTGTTGAAAGCTATATTATGAAGCTTGGTGTAGCAGCTGCTTTAGTAGAAGTGCCAGGAAATCTGTTTCAGGTATTTTTTGGAGGGTTAGTTGGCATACCAGTAACTAAAATTTTGAGGAAAAGATTAGCAAATATTTCTACTTTAAAACCCTTTCTTGAAAGGTTTTCTTCTTAAAGCTTTCCATAACTCATCTGTTTTGGGCATAAATATTTTCTTAATTCTTCCATTCTTAGTTATAATATATTTTTCTTTAGGATTAGGAAGTGTTTCACCAATTATTGAAGCATTTATACCAACATCTTTAAGTTTAGTTACAATGCCTTCAGCTTTGGTTGGTTCAGCAACTATAAGCAACGATCCTGAACTAATTAATTGAAGAGGATCAATTTTAAATAAATTGCATATAACAATTGTTTCTTTATTAACAGGTATTTTATCTTCATAAATTTTAACACCTAAATTTGCAGCTGCAATTAATTCATATAAACCTCCTAAAATCCCCCCTTCAGTTGGATCATGCATTGCTTGCACACCTCCAAAGCTAAAGGCTGTTAAAGCTTCCTTTACTACACTAACTAAATTTATATAATTTTTTGCTTTTTCCACAGTTTTTCTTCCAAGAATTTTAGTAAGCTCTTTTTCTTTTTCAATAGCTAAAATCGCTGTTCCTTCTATTCCAGCTCCTTTAGTTAAAATTATTTTTCCTCCAGGTTTTGCTTTACTACATGTAACATATTTTCCTTCTTCAACTTTTCCAGCACAAAACCCGACAACAATTGGACGGTTTAAGCCTGGGGAAACTTCAGTATGTCCACCTATAATAGCTATTTCAAGTTTTTTAGAGGCTAAATCCATTTGTTTGCATATTGTTTTTAAAACATTTAATTTAGAATTTTTAGGAAGTAAAATGCATGAAAGAAACCAACTGGGTTTGACTCCTCGAGTAGCTACATCATTCGCTGAAATATTAACAGCTAACCAACCAACATTTTTTATTGAACCGCTTATTGGATCGCAAGAAGCGGCAATTAATTCTTCTCCAATTTTTATTAAAGCGGCGTCCTCGCCTTTAGAAGGTCCCAAAATTACATCAGATCTTTTAAAGCCAAGATGCTTAAATACTATTTTTTCTAAAAGTTTTGGATGAAGCTTGCCATATGGAAAACTCAATTAAAACTCACCATTGCAAAATTTTTATAAAGAATGAAGCTTATTAGGTTTATTAACAATAAATAAAATAACGATAAAAATTAATATTTGATTTGATAGGTCGCATAATTCATGTCTAAAAAAGGAATATAAACCTAAATAAAAAATATGTTAATGAAATGTTTAAAAAGTTTTATTCATTGTATAAAACTCTCTTTTTAGTAAGAGAGGTGAAAATTAAAAATTTGTTTGGAATAAATATGCTTAAAGAATCATTATTAAAATTTGTGAAGGCAAAGGTTTTTAGTTTAGCGCTTTATTTAATAGTAACATTTATCTCTTTATTGCTGATTTTTTCATTAATATGGAATGAAGTAAAATTTGAAGTTAACACTGCAGAAATGAATGTTCTTCTTTTTATTTATAACCCGCTTATAATCAGTTTTATAATTTTGTTAAGTTTAAAAATAAGCGAGATATAAGATTTTTTCATTAAATAAAATTTGAGAATATATTAAAATTTGCCATTATCCTTGCTTACATTTACTTATACTGCTAAAATATTTTAAGAAACATTTTAATCAATAAAGCTAACACGTCTCCAAAACTAAGATTAACTATAAAACTTAAAGCAATAAATACGATCATTGGTAATCCTGGTGTAACCCAAATCATTTTTGAAATATTATCTTTAGCAAAAGCATTTTTCAAGTTTTCAATAAGCTTTTCTCTATTTGATTCAACATCAAAAACTATTCTTAATTTTCTTAAAGCTTTATTATTAATCCATATGATTTCTTCCATAGGATATAGATGAATTGAATTTTCAACCTTAGAAAAATCCTCTTTATAACCTAAAATTAAAACTAAAAGTTTTTTCCATTTAGGTTCATGAGTTAAACCATTAAATATTTTTTTATTTGATTTAAAATAAAGCAGGTTTCTTGCTAAAATATAAATTGGATAGCTACAAGAAAGTAGAAAAGCATTATAAAGTGTTGATAAAGGAAAAAATGGATGAAAAAATATTAAAATTGATTTTTTAGGATGTAAAGGCATAGCTAAAGATAAACAAACCATTGCTTTAAAATCTGCTCCACCAAAAAAACCTGCTTCAAATAAAAGAAAAGAAATAAAACTTGTTAAAAATATTGAAGTTATTGAAAGCCAAAAACCGTTTGGATAAAAAATAAACCTGAGTAAAAACAAAGTTAAGCTTGCTAAACCATAAAAAAGCCAAATAACATCTGAAACTTCTCTACGCTTTAAATCGCTTATGGAAGCTAAGCTTAAAGCAATGATAGAAGCTAAAATAGATAATAAACTTAAAATATTTAGAGGTAAACTCAAATAAAACCCCCAGAATAATTTAATAATTTACTGTTAAACTTTTGCTTTCATTATTTTTAATATTTATAATTTATAAATGCCTTAAAATCTTAATAGATAGGGTGAATGCGATGGAAAGGGGACGGTTAATAATCCTTTTAGTTTTTTTATTAACCGTCTCCTTTATGATTAAAGTAAATGAATATAAAGCCTTAGAGTTTTCTCCATCCAAAGGTTGGGGCATGTTTTTTAATACTACTGGAAATATTAAAATAAATATAACGGAACCTGGGGTAGCAGTTAAAATTGAGGTCCCAAGAGAGTTTCTTGAGGGTAAACTTGAAAATGACACTTCTTTTCTTTATTCAGACATAACTAGAGACTATTATTATTATATTGTTATTGATCAATCACGTCATTATCCTTATGATGAAAATGCACCCTATATAATTGAGGTTTTAAATCCTCCAGTTTATATTCAACCTAATTGCATTAAAACTTTCTTTAATTTTACACCTCCAAAATATATTTTAATGAAAAATTTAAAAGCTCCAAGAATAGCTGGATTATATAACTTTTCAATTTATATAGCTAAAAAAGTTGATGTTAACGGTTTACCCATTTATCCAGCTAAACCATCAAATATTGTAACGGTTCCGGTAAGTATGAGGGAGGATCCAAGCAGCATTAGCGGTTATATAGTAGATGAAATAACAGGAGTTCGAATTAAAGCTAAAGGTGTGGTTTATGCTATTGAAGTAAATACAGGAGTTATGGCAAGAGCTTATGTTAATGCTTCAACCGGATTTTTTAATTTAACAGGATTATATAAAGGAACTTATAGAATTGAAGCTTCCGCAGGTTACTTTCAAGAAACAGGTTATGCATATGCTTTAACAGAAGCGTCAGAACCAGTTATTATTAATAATGTAGCTCAAAAAATAAATATTGGAAATTTAAGTTTGAAAAGAGGGAATATAATTTCGGGGGAAATCATTTATTTAGACACATTTAACTTAATTGATGAAATTCAACCTCTTGAAAGCCCATATTTAAAAGCTTTAGGGTTTAAGGGTTTAAACTATACAGTCGAGGTTTACGATGAGCAAAATAGAATTGTTGCTTCAAACATTTATGAATCAAAAAATCTATCTCATGAACCATTTCGTTTAATAACTAGAAATGGAACAAAACATGTTGGTTATTCGTCTGTTGGAACAGAATATGCAGGTTTTGGTCCAGGGGTATACACTTTAAAAGTTTGGGTTTTCGGTTTTCTTCAACGTAACACTCTTTCAATCACTATTACAGGATATGGTATAGAATTTTCAAACGTTAAAATTCAACTTATTTATGGTGGATTAATAAATGGAACGATAAGGCTTTTTAATAATCAAACAAGAAATTTGGAAAGTCCTAGAAAAGCTGAACAATTAACTTTTGGAACTTCTACAGGTACATATTATGGAGGAAACATTGTTATTAAAGCTTATAATGAAGTAGGAGAATTAAAAGGATTAACTTTAATTAATGCAACTTATTCAAATGGAACGATAGCTTACGCCGATGAAGCAACAATTAAGTTTTATATTTTAGGTTTTAGCGAATTTTACAATAAGACTTATTCTGGTACATGGAGAATAGGTTCTTACCCTGGACCAAGCCCATGGGATTCTGGATTACCTGAAGGCCGATATGAAGTTAAAGTTTGGATTAGAGGGTATATTCAATCAAATAAAGCTATAGTAAGCTTATCTACTGGAGGAAGAAGTAGTGTAACAGTTGATATGGTTCGTGGTGGAGCTTTTCAAGTAACAGTTATTTCGATGCACAGCAGACCTGGAACAAGATATCCTCGAGCAGAAGCCCATTGGAGATTCTTAAATTTATGTCCACAACCTTACTTAAGAGTTTATTTTTATAGGCTTGGGGTTGAGGAGGGATTTGGAGAGACCCAACTTAAATTAGGTTTTCCAGGAGTAACTGAAACAAGAGCTAAAATAAATTTTTCAGGAGATAATCCATCTATAAAATCAATTATTTATAATGGAGTTATTCCTTCAGCTTTACGCGAAGGAGAATACCTTATAAAAGTATATACATATGGTTATATTCAAGCTAATGATGTAATAGTTTACTTGTATTCAAGCCAGCTTCAATCAGCTACGGTAATTTTATTGATGGGTTCTGGAATAAATGGAACAGTAACCTTGATTGCTAATGAAGTTTTTAGTGAATTAACAGAAAATGCATTCATAGAAGTTGATGCTTTGCTTAATGAAAATTTAAAAGGAGTAGATGTAGTTAATGTTTCTAAAGGATCAAGTGTATTTACTTTTTCCATTTATGGTTTTTATGGAAAAGGACATTTCTTTTATGTGGCTCCTGATGGAACTAAATGGCCGGATTATGGTTTAGATGTTGGGAATTACACTGTTTATGTTCCTGAATTTGGGTTTGAATGGAAATATATGCAGAAGAAACTTGTTTATGCTAATATTCAAGATTTAGGCGTTACTGTTGGAATTCATTTTTCCCTATATAGACTTGGGAAAATTTATGGTATAATTAAAGGAGAAGCAAAAACACCATTCATTAACTATATTCCGCTTGTTTGGGCTTTAATAACAGCTGATAATATAGAAGCATATTCTTTTGATGGAGATTATGTTATTCATCTTCCGGAAGGAGAATATAATGTTGAATATTCATATCCAGGTTATGAAGCTCAAACAATTCATATTTCTATTGGAGGAAGCTTTGCTATCAGCCAAGATATTATTTTAAGGCAAGCTACGCCTACACCTTCTTTCCCAACAGCTTCATTAACAATTTCCCTTAAAGATAATTCAAGTGGATTCTATATTCTTTCAGCAAATTTATTAAATGAAAGCTCTCTTGAAAATAATGCGGTTTTTCTATGGTTTTCAAATTCAGGAAAATTTAATTCAACTATTGGAAAAACTGTTTTATGGATTCCCACAGATTATAGGGAAGAGCATGAAATTAAAGTTATAGCTATTGTTGATGGTAAAGCCTTATCTTCAACTAGCATTAAATTATTAAATATAGAGACTCCAGAATTTCCAAATAATTCCTTAAATTTAATTTTTACACTAATTATTTTAACTATTGCTTTTAAATTAGCATTAGGAAAAAAGAGTTTGGAAAAATAATACTTCAAAAGTTTTTTATTTCTTAATTTTTATATTTTTATAATGCTGAGGAGGATGAAGTTGGCGTTAGCGTTTGTTTTAATAAATGCTGAAATAGGTTCTGAAAGTGAACTTGTAGAGGAGCTTAGAAAAATGCCATATGTTAAAGAAGCTTATTTGGTCTATGGTGTTTATGATATAATAGCTAGAATTGAAGCTGAAAGTATGGATAAACTAAAAGAAATAGTTACATGGAAAATTAGAAAACTAAATAAGGTTCGTTCAACTTTAACAATGATTGTTATGGAAAGTTAATAAACCTCCCTTTTTATTTTTTAACTTTTTTATCTTAAGCAACTTTATTTTTTAAGGTTGAATTTAATGGAGCATACTTGTCATATTGGAATAGATGATACTGATTCCCCAAGAATGGGTTGTACAACTTATATAGCTGCTTTACTAGTTGAAAAACTTGAGAAAATTGGGTGTAAATTTATCGATTATCCTAATTTAATTAGGTTAAATCCTAATGTACCATGGAAAACAAGAGGTAATGGCGCTGTAGCTTTAAGATTTAAATTTTTAAACAATCAACTTGAATTTGAAGATATTAAATCCATAGTTTTAAGTGTTGTTAAGGAAAACTCCGATTTAAATTATCCTAAAACAGATCCTGCCATAGCTTTTTTAAAAGGTGAAGTCCCGGAAAAACTTTTTTTATTTGCTAAAAAAGCTATTCAAAATGTTGTTTCAATTAAAGAAGCTGAGAAAATAGCTGAATTATACAATGTTGAAGTAAATTTAATTAAAGGAAAAAGAGGAATTGTTGGAGCTTTAGCTGCTTTAGGAGAAACACTTCAAAATGATTACACATATGAATTAATAGCTTATCGAACCATTGAAAATAGAGGAACAAAAAGGAAAGTAAATGAGGAATCTGTAAAAAAAATGGATGAATTAACTAAACCTTTAACCTTTAACAATTATGATTATGAAAAGGAAAGAGTGTTAATTACACCTAGAGGAAAAGATCCAATTTTATTTGGCATTAGAGGAGAGAATCCTTTTATTCTTCTTAAAGCTTTTAAAATAGTTGAAGTTTATGAAGAAATTGAAAGGTGGGTAATTTTTAGGACTAATCAAGGAACAGATGCGCATTTAAGAAAAGTAAATTTTATTAATGAAATTTCACCTTATCAACCTGTTGTTGTGGTTGGTGAAGTGGCATCTCAACCGAAAACCATTCCTGGAGGACATGTAATTTTTAAAATAAAGGATGAAAGTGGAGAAATTGAATGTGCTGCCTATGAACCAACAGGAAAATTTAGAAATATAATTAGAAAATTAATTCCTGGAGATTTAATTGAGGTTGCTGGTGGAGTTAGAGCTCCAACAAAAAAACATGGAAAAACAATTAATATAGAAAAAATAAAAATTCTAAAGCTAGCTGAAGAATACATTTATTTAAATCCTTTATGCGAAAAATGCGGGAAAAGAATGAAGTCTCTAGGTAAAAACCAAGGTTTTAAATGCGAAAAATGCGGATTTAAAACTTTTAAAAAAGAAAAAGTTAAGATTAAAGTTGAAAGAGAATTAAAGGAGGGTTTATATTTACCTCCGCTTAGAGCACAAAGACATTTAACTAAACCTGAAATAAGATATGGTCAAGAAAAACATGGAAAAAACTTTGAATTTATAGAGAAATGGCATAATCCATAAAGCTCAAGATTTATGTTTTAAATTTAATGTTTTAATTAAAAATTTAAAAGCTTCATCTCCGGCTTCTCTATCTAAAACTAAAGATGTGCTAGGTTTAATTATTCCTATTCCGTCTAAATTTTTTAATTTTGCTAATCCAAGAAGAACACCGCTACTTCCAGGAAGCTCAGTAGCTTTTAAAAATTTCCCTCCAAAACCAGCTAATTTTTTAATTAGGCTTTTTGAAGTAGCCACAACATAAATATCTTTACCATAATTTGATAAAGCCGCAACGCCATCTATTACAATTAATTTTTTAACTTTAAGTTTTAAACCGAAATTTAAAATTTCATCTAATACTGTATAATATGCTTCAGGTTCATCAATAGCAATTCTTGAATTTTCAACAGCAATTATAAGATTTGGATGGCAAATATTACTTTCATAAAATTCCCATTTGGGTAAACTACAAATACCATCATTTTGAATTAAAGCTTGATCAAGAAAATAGCAACTATAAAAACTTGAGAAAAGTTTGGCTTGACTCCATTCTATAAGTAATCGAGCTGAAACTTTACCGACACCACCAACTCCTGAAACTCCAATTATATAAATGGGATTTTTTAATTTAGGTAAATATTCCAAATGAAAAGAACCTGAAGAAAATTTATTAAACATTTTTGTTCCTTTTTCAACATAAATAAAGCGTTGCAGATAAATATTTATATTTGAGAAGAAACTTCAAGTTTAAAATAGATAAAGACTGCCTAAGGGAAGCGGGGTGGGGTAGCCAGGTTAACCCGCAGGGCTCATAACCCTGAGATCGGACGTTCGAATCGTCCCCCCGCTACCAAATTTTTATAATTTTATTAAAAACTGAATTTTCCACCAGTTTAAATTGACATTTTAATGTTAAAGATTACAAAAAATTTATATCAAGGCTTTTTCTTCTTTACTAATTTCAAACGTTCTCTTTATAATGCAAGCCTTAATATTTGTAAGAAATTTTATGGTGAATTTAATGAATAAAAATAACAGTGAAGAATCTTTAAAGCGGGAAGTTGGTTGGTTTGGTTCTTTTTGCATGGGTTATGCAGATGTAGGAGCTGACATTTATGTTGCTATAGGATTGGTGGCTTATTATGCTGCTGGAGCAGCTCCTATAGCTTTTTTAATCGCTTCTATAACATATATTTGTACTGGATTAGCTTATGCTGAATTAGCTTCAATTTATCCTTATGCTGGTGGAGCACACATTTATGCTATGAAAGCTTTTAATGATCTTGTTGGTTTTATAGCTGGTTGGGCAGTAATGCTTGATTATACAGTTGATGTAACCTTGTTTTCTTTAGCTTCAGCAGGTTATTTAAGCTTCTTTTTTCCATGGTTAAAGAATTCTAATATTAATTTAAACATTTTTGGGAAATCATTTAATTTAAGCTATCTTAACTTAATAGCTTTAATGTTAATTTTAATGCTTTTGCTGCTTAACATAATTGGAATAAGAGAATCTTCAATTTTTAATGAAGCTTTAGTTTCTTTAGATTTAATTGTTGAATCAATTATTTTAATTTTTGGTTTTGCTTTAGCATTTAATACTTATCTTTTCTTAAAGCAAATATTAATTTTTGGAGCTCCATCATCTTTACCAAATATTTCTTATATTATTAAAGGGTTAAATGTTGAATCTCAAAATTTTATTTATGGTGTTACTTTAGCGATGACTTCATATATAGGGATAGAATCTATAGCTCAAGCTGCTGAAGAAACTGTGAGACCTTATAAATGGATTCCTAGAGCCAATAAATTATCTATTTTATCCGTAATAATTTTTGCGGTCGGTTTATCAACGCTTAGTGTAGGTGTTATGCCTTGGAATGTTTTAGGTGAGGCGAGAGAGGATCCTATGGCTGCTTTAGCTCATGCCATACCGATAATTGGAAAGTTTATATCTCCTATCGTGGCTTTAACAGGTTTCGCAATATGTCTTGTTTCAACAAATACAGGTGTGATAGGAGTTTCAAGAGTTACATTTTCTATGGGTAGATTTAATCTTATGCCTAAGTCTCTTTATAGGGTTCATCCAAAATTTAAAACACCATATTTAACAATAATTATTTTTGGATCAATTAGCGGATTAATGCTGTTTTTAGGAGATTTAAGAGTAATTGCAGATCTTTATAATTTTGGAGCTTTACTTTCTTATATCATAGTTAATTTATGCTTAATTATTCTTAGAAATACTGAACAGGAAGTTTATAGGCCTTGGAAAATGCCAGGAGAATTCACTTTAAAAATTGGAAATAAAAAAATATTTATGCCTATACTTGGTTTAATAGGGTTTATATCATGCTTAATTGTTTGGAGTTTAGTTTTAATTTATCATAAGGAAGGTAGAATTTTAGGAGCAATTTGGCTTTTAATAGGTTTAACCATATTTTATTTTTATAGAAAAGCAATATTGAAAATGCCGGTTTTATATAAGGAAACTGGAAAACTTATTAAACCGAGTGGATACATGATTAATGCATTGGTTCTTGTAAGAACACCTGAAGATTATGAGGATGTAGCTAAAGCTATAAATGAAGCTTTAGATAAAAGATTTAAACTTAATTTATTAACAATTCTTGATCCCGAATCTTTTGGTTTAAGCAAAGAGCATATAAAAGATTATGAAGAGCTTTTAGAGCTTAGAAGAGATGCTTGGATTGAACTTCAAAATTTAGCTAAAAAACTTTCAAACTTAGGTTTTGAATGCAAAGTTAAAGTTGAAGTGGGAAGCTTAAAGCCTTTATTAATGGAGGAGGCTGAAAAAAACGATTTAATAGTTTTAATAAAAAGAAAAACTGTTAGAGATGAATTAGAAAAGGAAAGGGTTGATTCTGCATATGCAATATTATCTAAATATTTTCCAGGAAAATTAATAGTGGTAAGAAGGGTTTAAAAAATGCTTGTAATCTTAAATATATTTGTTGAACAGAAAAAGGGCGATAAAGTGGTTAAGGAACTTTCTAAACTTCCAGAAATAAAAGATATTTATGAAGTTGTTGGAGAATGCGATTTAATAGCTTTAGCTTCAATTGAAAATGCAAATGATTTTAGAGAGTTTTTAAAAAACAAAGCTTTAAACATTAAAGGTGTAAAAAGCGCTGTAACAATGGTTGTTTCTCATATTTATAAAAAGGATGGGAAACCAACATATGAATAATAATGAGGAATATCATGAAGCGTCAATATTAATTCCAATATCTACTTTTATAGATAAAGAAAGATTAATTAAAGCATTACATGTTCTTTCCATATTTCAAAAACTTAAAATAGTTTTATTTCATGTTGTAGAGCTTAAAAGTAGAACATCCCCTGTTGAAGCTGAATTTTTTAAAAGCCATGTAGATAAAACTAAAAGATTTCTTAATGAGATTAAAGAATGGTTAATAAAACAGGGATATAATGCTTTAGTTAAAGTTGTTGTTGCAAGAAGCATTTCTGAAGGAATAATTTATGAAGCTAACTCTGGAGATTACAATATTATAATTATGATGAAAAGAAAACCTAGAAAAGGTGTTAAAAAGCTTTTTCATAAAAGCATAAGTGAGGCTGTAATAAAGCATGCTAGAAAGCTAGTTTTGATTATTCCAACAGATTTTTAAATTTTTTAAATTAACCTAAATAACAACTATTTATTTATTTATATTGAAGAATTGCAATGTAAGTTTATAAAAAGGTTAAGGCATTAAGGAGCGCTTAAAAAATGCCAGCAGAAATATTTAATCTTGAAGAATTTATTAAATTAAGCGAGTCTGCTTTAGAGTGCAGAGTAAAAAGAACAAAGGGAATTGTTAAACTCAAGTTAAGAACTAAAAGAAGGCTTTATACAATTAAACTAAAAGAGAATGAAGCTGAAGAAGCCTTAAAAAAAATTAAATGTCCAATTGTTGAAATTTAACCTCCATGCACAATTGGAATAATTGTTATTTCGCTTTTATCTTTAACCAACGTATTTAATCCATTTAAAGCTGAAATTTCAATTCCATTAACGAATATTACGCAGCTTCCTGGAGACTCCAAAACGCTTTTAAATTCTTTTTTATTAATCAACTCTATAAGTTTCTTTAAAACTGTTTTTAACTCAATAATTTTGTTTTCAATATTGATTTCTATAGTTTTTCTTTCAGCAAACCTTTCCAAGCTTCCATAAAGTTTAACGGTAATAACCATAATTGTTTTCACTTAAAAAGAAATATTTCTTCCTCATAACGTCTTCCTTCAAAAAGTGATCCAGGAGGAATTCTTTCAATTTCCCTTTTAGATAAAAACTCTGTTAAAAGCTTGTTAGCTTCCTCAAGCGATATTGATTCATCTTTAAGCCATTTTAATGGCACATTAATTTCCATTGGTCTAGCTGGAATAACATGCCTAGTGACTTTATGGGGAAAAACTAAACCTTTTAAAGCAAAATTTATTACATCTTCTTTAGTTACTGGTGGAGTGGCCATAACCATATCTACAGCCTTATTTAAAAGCTTTTTTTCAGCATCAAATTCAGTTTCATAACTTACTTTTTTACCAGCTTCAACAAGTTTACTTTCAATTAACTTAACAATTTCATAAGCTTTCTTTAAGTTTTCTTGCCATTTAATTGAAAAACATTTTTCTCGAGTTAAAAAAGAGGTTGAGGCCTCTCTATTAAATAAAGCTTTTTTAGCAGCTTCAAAATTTAACTCAATTAATTCAAGGTTAAGCTGTAAAGCTTTTTTTTGAAGTGTTTTAATTAAATTTTCTCCATTAAAAGTTCTATACCATACACCAACTTTTATAGATGGATTAGAATAATCAAGCAGGCAAACAAGCATTCTAAGGCAACCTGCTTTTTTAGCTGCTTCAACTCTATGCATCCCATCTAAAACTACAAGCGAACTTTTATCTACAATAACTGGATTTTTAATTATTTTTTCTTGAATCATAGAAGATGCTATTTCATCTACAAGATTTGGAATAGTTTCTTCATGTAAAAAAAGTTTATTTATATCCATTAAAGCTATTTCAAATTCAAGATTTTTTGAGAAAATTTTAAAACTCAATTTTTTTCACCTTTAATAAAACTAAATCTTTTTAAAGCTTCTTTAACTATAGCTGAAGAGGCTTCAAGAGTTTTTTCAGCTAAAACAAGAATTTTATCTTTTCCAGCAGTAAATTGAGGGTCAACCGTTTTTTTAACTAAAATATTTATTTTTTCCATTAACCTAATTAAGGGTTCTTTTTTTAAGCCTTTAACTAAAGCTTCTTCAAAAATATATTCCATTATATTGGGATCGCCAAAAGCATATTGAATAGCTAATTGAGCTTTTCTCATTGAAATAGCTGAAAGCTCTTTTATAAGCTCTATAGAATCGCATTCCTTAGCTAAAGAAAGGTCAGCTTCAGCTTCCCTTAAATATCTTAAAGCCCAACTTTTCATAAATTCATCTAAAATTGAAAATTCAAAAGGCAACTTACATTTTTCACCCTATCTATTAAACTCTAGAATTTAATATTATTTTAATCTGGTGCAGGTGCAGATGTTGAAGCGATTAAACCAGCTTTTCTTTTTTCCTCAATCTTTTTTAAGTTTGATATATAACCTGCAATTCTATTTCTTAATTTTTTACCATAAACCTCCAAAAGTTGATTTACAACTTTTTTATTTTCCTCAAAATTTGTTGTAAACATGTTTGGATAAGCCGCTAATAACTCTTTAGCGGTTTTTTTAATTATACGTGTTCTAACTTTACCCAATTTTTTAATCACCAGTTAATGCTTTTGAATTGTTTAACTTTGGCATCTTCTCTATTTTAAGTTTTTTCTTTTTTATTTATTTTCTTGTTAATTTTTCATGTTTTAAATTAAATTTTAGCTTGAAAGGCTTAAAGATAAATTTTTAAGCTTCATTTTATTGTTAAAACTAAAATATTAGGGAGATTTTATGGAGAAAAAAGAAATTTCAACAGCAGCTATTCATCGATTGCTTTTAAAGGGAGGTGCTGCTAGAGTAGGTGATGATGCAATTGAAGAATTAAGAAAAATTCTTGAGGATTTAGCGGTTAAAATAGGAAGAGGCGCTTGGGAAGTAGCTGTTTATGGAAAAAGAAAAACAGTTAAAGCTGGAGATGTTAAATTAGCAGCTAAAAGATTTATTAAGGAGTAGTAACAATAAATTTTTAAAGGAACCACCTATAAATAAGCTTTAATGAAAATAATAATTTAAGGATAGGTTTAATGCTATTTAAATTAAAAAAAGTTAATTTTATAGTTTTTGGAGGTGAATGATGAAGATGGCTTATCTTGCTGGTCAACCGATTTTAATACTTAAGGAAGGGACTAGCAGAAGGAAAGGTAGAGATGCTCAAAAAGCAAATATTACTGCTGCTAGAATTATCGCTGAAACTGTAAAAACAACGCTTGGCCCTAGAGGAATGGATAAAATGCTTGTTGACAGCCTTGGTGATGTTACTATTACTAATGATGGGGCTACTATTCTTGATGAGATTGATGTTCAACATCCAGCAGCTAAAATGATGGTTGAAGTAGCTAAAACACAAGATGATGAAGTAGGAGATGGAACAACAACCGCCGTAGTATTAGCTGGAGAACTCCTTACTAAAGCTGAGGAGCTTATTGATAAAGATGTTCATCCAACTGTAATCGTTGATGGTTATAGAGCCGCTTCTGAAGAAGCTCTTAAAGCTCTTGAAGAAATAGCTATTAAAGTGGAACCAAGTGATAAAGAATTTTTAAAGAAAGTTGCTAAAGTAGCTGTAGCTAGTAAACTGCTTTCAGAATATAAAGATTATATAGCGGATTTAACTGTTGATGCTATTCTTCAGGTGGCTGAAAAAACTCTGGAAGGTTATAAAGTTGATATTGACGATGTGAAAGTTGAAAAAAAAGCTGGAGAATCCCTAATGGATACAAAGCTAGTTAAAGGAGTTGTACTTGATAAGGAAGTTGTTCATCCAGGCATGCCTAAAAGAATAGAAAACGCTAAAATAGCTTTGCTTGATGCACCATTAGAAATAGAGAAAACAGAAATAAGCGCCGAAATAAGAATTAGAGATCCAGCTCAAATGAAGGCTTTCCTAGATGAAGAAACAAGAATGATGAAGGAAATGGTTGAGAAAATCGCCAAAACAGGAGCTAATGTTGCTCTTTGCCAAAAAGGAATCGATGATATGGCTCAGCATTTCCTAGCTAAAAAAGGAATAATGGCTGTTAGAAGAATAAAGAAGTCAGATATGGAGAAATTAGCTAGAGCAACAGGTGGAAAAATCGTTACAAACCTAGATGACCTTAAACCATCAGATTTGGGAGAATGCAAACTAGCTGAAGAAAGAAAGATTGGAGATGATAAAATGGTTTTCATCGAGGGATGCAAAGATCCTAAATCTGTAGCAATATTAATTAGAGCGGGATTAGAAAGACTTGTGGATGAAGCTGAAAGATCATTAACTGATGCCTTATCAGTAATAGCAGATGTTTATGAGAAAAATAGAATTGTTGCTGGAGGAGGAGCTGTTGAGGCTGAATTAGCTAAAAGACTAAAAGAATATGCTGCTAAGGTTGGTGGTAGAAAACAATTAGCTATAGAAGCATTTGCTAAATCATTGGAAATTATTCCAAAGGCTTTAGCTGAAAATTCAGGTTTAGACCCTGTAGACATAATGGTTTCGCTTAGAGCAGCTCATGAATCCCCTGATGGAAAATGGATGGGAGTTGATGTTTACACAGGTAAAATAGAGGATATGATGAAGAAAGGCGTAATAGAACCTGTTAAAGTTAAAGAGCAAGCTATTAAATCTGCTGTTGAAGCAGCCGCTATGATTCTTAGAATCGATGATGTTATAGCTGCAGCTAAACCACCGCCAACTCCATCCAAGAAAGGTGAAAAAGGAGCATCTGAAGAAGAATAGCAAAAAACCTTTTTAAACCGGCTTTTTCTATTTTATTTTCGGGCTCCGGTAGTATAGCCCGGTTAAGCAAGCCGAAAGTATGGCGGGCTCTCGCTCTAAACAGTTTAGAGGAGAGACCCGTCGACGCGGGTTCAAAAGCAAGGAAAAAGATTTTTATCCTTGCTGAAAATCCCGCCCGGAGCACCATTCTTTTAATAAATAAGAAAAGGCGTTTAAAATGCTTGAAATAAATGAAAAAATAACATCGCTTTTAGATGAAGTTAAATTTAAAACAGGAAAGAAACTTTCTTTAATTCCAAGAAGCAATTTACCGGTTAGGGCGTCTATAATAGAAGATAATCGAAAGAAAATAGCGATTCAATATTCTCCAGAAAAATGTGAGGCTGGAGATTTAGCTTATGAACTTCTTAGAGCAATACAATTAAATAGTCAAGAATGGATTCATGAAACTTCCCTTAATATAAGAGAAGAAAATGAAATTGTAAAATGGATTAAAACATTGGTATATACACCTTGGATTATGCTTGAATTAAAACGAAGAGGATTAAATTCTAATGGAATAATTCTTGATAATTTTGAAGTTAACTTAGAATATTTAAGAGAAGAGGATCCGCCTTATTGCCATATAGAAAATCCAAACCTTAGATTAATTTTCTCTATAGTGAACTATGCATTTTATCTTTTAACTAAAAATGAGATTAATTATGGTGAAAAAGGCATAATTTATGAAAAGCTTTATAAAATGAAGGATCCTAAAGCCTTGGAACTTGGAGAGAAAACTGTGGAAATAATAAAGCGCAACAAATGTTTAACACCTAAAGAAGCTGCAAATGCATTAAAAGATGTTTTCTTTATGCTAAAGCTAGAAATAAAAGACTTAAAAGTTTAGGGTAAGAATTTAATTTTATAGTTTAGCGGGGGTTGCCAAGCCAGGTCAAAGGCGCAGGGCTTAGGATGAATATATACATAGGAGACCCTGTCCCGTAGGGGTTCGTGGGTTCAAATCCCACCCCCCGCACTAATATTCTTTATTAGCATTTTTCATGAAGGTTAAAAAAGATAAAAGGCTTTTAGATATAGGTATTTTATATTGAGCTTTTTTCTTGCCTTAAGTCCAAATTTATTTAATTATTTGCTAACATTTTTTATGGCAGAACCACCAGTCGTAGCATTCAAATTCGCCTGCTTTTGCTTTTTCAAGCCTTTCTTTCATTGTTTTCACATCTTTAGCAGGCGGTATAATTACATGATCTCCTATAAGTTCGTTTTTCGGCCAATTAGCTGGCATAGCAACATTATTTTTATCTGATATTTGCATAGCTTCAACAGCCCTAAGGATTTCATCTATGTTTCTACCCAACTCTTGCGGATAATAAAGAATTATGCGTATTTTCGCTTTATCATTCCACCACAAAAACTGCTCTAACAGTGTTTGTGCCTTTTCCTGGATGAATAAGGCCTAGCATATTAGCAACCATACCAGTATCAGCAATTATTGGAAATTGAATTTCAACACTAAGCTTTTCTTTTATCCATTCTATCCATTTTATATGAGAGAAAACCTGATCTACGCTAAGGCCTATAAGCTCGCAGTTTAAAGCTTTAAACTTTTCATATCTCTGTTGGAAAGCTACAAACTCTGTTGTACATACAGGCGTGAAATCGCCTGGATGACTGAACAATACAAACCATTTCCCTGAAAAAGCTTTTGGAGTCTCCATTACGCCGTGAGTTGTTTGCACCTTCATTTCAGGAAAATCTTCCCCTAAAAGCGGTATACCCTTTTTTTCCTGCTGATGGTCCAAAAATTTTCACCTTTCTTTTATTTTTTTCCTTTTAACTCTTCAACTTCTTTTTTACCTTCTTCCAATTCTTTTTCTTGCTGTTTATCTTTCATTAATAGTAAAGCTTGAAACTCGCCTACATGTGTTTTTTCCTCTTTCGCTATATCCAAAAGAATTCTTTTAATTTCTGCATCTTCAGTCATAGCCGCCATCTGCTCATAAAGATTTATAGCATCAAGCTCAGCAATAATTCCAACTCTCAATATTTCTTTATCCAAGTTTTCTTTGCTTATTTTTTCAAGGTTTATTGGAATTTTTGATAACAATATTTATTCACCTTTAAGAAGTAAAATTTGAGCTTAATATAAGCCTTATTTATAAATAATGTAACTAGAAGAGCTTTTACATGGCTAAACAACATTACATCAAATTGATAA
>CAZSNM010000006.1:0-54975 GCA_964608455.1 uncultured Candidatus Bathyarchaeia archaeon
CGCCACGGGCCCTTTAAATTTTCCGATTTTATTTTTTGTTTTCACTGCTTTATAAAAGCTTTTATATTTGAAGGGAAGACATTTTTTTATTAATAGCGTTTTTGGCAGAGTAAAATGAGAAAATGCGTAAGATGCGGTAGAAGATTAAGAAAAAGCGAGAAATTGAATATGTGCGAAAGTTGCAGAAAAGAAACCTTAAAAAGGTTTTTGGCTAGTGTTTTACCTAATGTGGAAAGTTTACCTCGAAAAAAGAAGAAAACTACTTAAAGTTTGTTTCTGGAAACCTCGTTAAAAGTGTATTATAAATTAGAAATCCACCGCCTAAACTTATTAAACCAGCAATAACATTAAAAATTGTTATAAAGGGTAGTAAAGCTAATGTGGCTTCAAAAGGCTTTTTATAAAATGCTGAGAGAACAATAAGATTTGCCACAATCATAACTATGCATCGAATAGATATTCCAAGAAATGATGCTGCAATTTTTTTAGGTTTGGGGGTTTATAAGTTTTTTGAATTATTAATAAACCTGTTGCAGTTGCAAATTCAGCTAAAGCCTTCATAAAAGCGCTTATAACAGCTCCGCTTCTAAATGATATGGTTAAAAAAGCAGTTATTGAAGTGATAAATGCTGAGTAAGATCCAATAGATTAACCATGCTAAAACAATTGGTATTCCATCTAAATCAAATTTAAGTGTTGGAAAAAGCGGAAATGGAATTTTTATTTTTAAAGCCCAAAAACTTAAATCGAAAACGATGGTTAAAGCGCTTAAAACGCTTGTTTCAGCTATCCATTTTGCAACTTTTAATGTTTAGCTTTTTAAAATTTTCTTTAAGGCTTGATGAAGTTCATTAATATTTGTTTTAAATTCCATTTTAGATTTCATTTCTTTAATTGTGACTTGATTATTAAGAAGATCTTTAACACCAATTATGATTACAATTGGAATCCCCATAGAGTTTGCATATTCAAGCTGCTGTTTTAAACTTTTATTTTTTAAATCGAAATCGCATGAAAATCCTGTTTTTCTAAGCGAAGCAATAAGCTCTAATACTTTATTTTTAACTTCGCTTGTAGCAGCAGCTATAAATATTTCTGGTTGAAAAGATAAATTTGGAAATAAATTGTTTCTTTCCATGGATATCATAAGCCTTTCCATCCCGCCTGCTACTCCAGTTGCAGGAATATCTCTTCCATAAATTTTGCATAATTTATCAAATCGGCCTCCTCCAAAAATTGCTCCTATATCTTCTCCACCTTTATCATAGGCTTCAAAAACTATTCCATCGTAGTAATCTAAGCCTCTAACTATGCTAAAATCTAAAATGCATTTATTGCTTTTATTTAATAAATTTAAATAGTTGAAAAGTTCATTTAATTCATTAAAGGATTTTATGCTTTCTTCAGTTTCTAAAGCTTCTTTAGGAAGTTGATTTAATATTTTTTCAGGTTTACCATTAAGCGAGACAAGCTCTAACACTTTATTTATTAATGATTCATTTAAGCCAGCTTCTTTAAATTGATTTTCTATTTCAGTTTTCGATTTTTTTCTAAGCTTATCAATTATTCGCATAATTGTTAAGCTTTTTTCTTCATTTAACCCAAGCTTTTTTAAAAAAGCATCCATAAATTTTCTGCTATTAATTTTTACTTCAAAATCTTTTAATCCAACTTCCTCAAGAACATCTATTCCAAAAGATATTACTTCAGCATCAGCTAGTGGACTTGAAGAACCATAAATTTCAGCATCCCATTGATAAAAATATCTATAACGCCCATATTGAGGTTCATCATAACGCCACATTCCTCCTATAGCATAAAGCTTTATTGGTTCAGGTAAATCATATCTGCTAGCAACCATTCTAGTCATACCAACAGTTAAATCAAATCTTAATCCTAAATCTCTTCCAGCTTTATCTTTAAAATAATAAATTTCATTTTTAATGTCTGGACCGCTTTTAGCTTCTAAAGTTTCTAAATATTCTATTGTAGCTGGCTCAACCATTTGAAAACCATATAACTTAGCTACATTCATTATTTTATTAAATATCCAAAGTCTTTTAGCCATTTCCTCAGGAAATGCATCTCGTATTCCTCTTGGTAAACTAAATTTTCGTGGCAACAATTAACCCTTTCCTTTAAAATTTAAAAAGCTTAAAGTATAAAACACTATATCTGTACGCCTATCAATAACAGCTAAAATTAATTCTTTTCTTTCTTCTTCAGCAAAATTTAATAATGAAATTAATTTACCTATTGTTGTTTCCCTTCCTTCATGAATTATTGAAACTAAACGTCTTAAAGGTCCTTTACCATATACTTCAAAATCCATTTTTTTAGATTCCCTTACAATATAACCTTTTTCCCTTAAATCTCTATAAACCAAATATTTTATTAATTCCTCTTTTTTATTAGCTGATAACTTTTTTACTAATTCTCCTAAACCTAAAGGTTGCTTGGAGTTAAATTCATAAACTTTAATTTTTCCTTTTTCAACTAAATAAAAAGCTTCATAAGGTTTTAAAAGCAATTCTTCATTTTTTAAATCGCCAAAACCTTTTTCTCTTAACTCTTTAACCTCTTCATTTAAAGGAAGAATGACCTCTTTTTTTCTTAAATATCCTTGAATGGGTTCCTTAGGTTTTTCCATAATGTTTAACCTGCCTTAAAGACTTAAATGCTAATTAATTTAGTTATAGATTTAATATGAAAATTTTAAGGTGAATGAAAATGAAAAACTTTTTTTCTTTAAAAACTTTGCGATTTGAAAAAGGAAAGCTTTATGCTATAGATCAAAGATTGCTTCCAAAAAAACTGGTTTTCATTAAACTTTCTACATGTAATGAAGTGGTTGAAGCTATTAAAAAAATGGTTATTAGGGGGGCGCCAGCTATAGGGGTTGCTGCAGCAATGGGTTTGGCTTTAACAGCTTATAAACATCGAGGTGAAAAAAGAGAGAAAATTTTAAAAGAGCTTATTAAAGCTAAAAGAAAAATTGAATCTTCTAGGCCAACAGCTGTAAACCTTTTTTGGGCTTTAAACCGAGTAATGAAGAAAGCTGAAGAAAGCGGAGAAAAAATTGTTGAAGCTGTAATTGATGAAGCTAATAAAATTGCTCAAGAAGATTTTGAAGTAAATCGTAAACTTGGAGAGATTGGCGCTTCATTAATTAGTGATGAAGATTCAATTTTAACGCACTGCAAACAGCTCTTTTAAGAGCTGGCAGAATGCTGGAGCTTTGGCCACAGTTGGTTATGGAACAGCTTTAGGTGTAATTAGAGCAGCTATAGAAAAAGGAAAACATGTTAAGGTTTACGCTACAGAAACTAGGCCGAAACTTCAAGGAGCTCGACTTACAGTTTTTGAGCTTATGAAAGATAAAATTCCTGTAACTTTAATTACAGATAATATGGTAGGCTATGTTTTTCAAAAAAAACTTGTAAATAAAGTTATTGTTGGAGCAGATAGAATTTTAAGCGATGGTCATGTAATAAATAAAATTGGAACTTTAACAATAGCTGTTTTAGCTAAATATTTTAATATACCTTTTTATGTAGTAGCACCTTCATCAACATTAGATTTAGAAAGTAAACTTGAAGAAGTTAAAATAGAGGAAAGAAGTGCAAATGAAGTAAGGAAAATAAATAATCTTTATATAACTGTTCCTAAAGTTAAAGTTTTAAATCCAGCTTTTGATGTTACTCCACCTGAGCTTGTAACAGCCATAATTACTGAAAAAGCTATTTTAAAACAGCCCTATAGCGAGTCTATAGCAAAATTTTTTAAAGTTTAAGTTTTTTTCCTTGGAATTTGAAGAACAACTTCAATTGGGCAATTGATAATTTCCCCTATTTTACTTTTCCATTCATCTCCAATAGCTATTAAAGCATAAATTCCAGTTACTTCAGCTTTAGCTTTTTGAACAATTTTAACTAAAGCTTTTTGGGTTTCACCGCTATCTATTACATCATCAACAATTAAAACACAATCACCTTTTTTAATGCTTCCTTTAGGTACATATAAGCTTACCATAACAGCTGTTTTTTGAGGAATAAAAATCTCTTCTATAAAATCTTTAACTCCAACTTCTCTTTCTTTTTTAGCTATAACAAGGTTTACACCAAGCCTATAAGCTAAAAGTGTAGCTAAAGGCACTCCATCAACTGCAGCTGTTACAATTTTAGTAATTCTTTTACCAGCAAACTTATTTATGCCATATTGAACAGCTCTTCCTAAAAGTATTGGATCAGAAATAACTTCAGTGTTATCAAAATAGCCTGAATCATCAAAAGCTATTCTTTTTTCTAATTCCATATCTAAACGCAAAACATTTTGAAGGAGGGAATTTATGGATTCAGCTCTTTTAATTGTTGGTAGAACATGCCCTTTAATATATCTGCTTAAAACAGTTTCAGGTAAACCTATTATTTGAGAAAGTTCACGATAAGTATAATAATTTTTAGCTAAATTAAGCAATTCTATTGTAGCCAATTTATATTTTAACTCAAGAATTCTGGAGCCTGATTCTCCCTTCATATTTTTACCAACCTTTTTATAAACTAAAATTTATTAAATCAAAAATTTACATGCCTAAATAAAAATATTAGGTTTTTTCATGCCTTAAACTTTTCATAATACCTTTACTATTTTGATATTTACCTGAATAAGGTTTTTCAGCTTTTTCCTGAAGTTGAATAAATGTTATTTGAAGAAATGGTTCTCCTTGAGAAATTTTAATTTCATTTAATGAAGTATTAAAAAGAGAGACAGTAAGCTGTCCTTTAAAACCTGGATCGACCAAAGCTAAACCTGCTATTAAACCTTCCCTAATAAAAGATGAACGTAAATGCAGAAAACCAGCTATATTAGCTGGAAGCTCAATTCTTTCTAAAGTTGAAATAAGCTTTTGTTCTTTAGGGTTAATTAAAAGATCTATGCTTGAGCATAAATCGTAACCTGCTGGATTTAAACATTCAATTTTAAAGGGTGAAATAATTAATTCCCCGGTTTCAACCATTTTTTTAATTTTTAAATCTGGTAAAATCAAAGTTTAGAAGCTCCTTTAAGCAAGATTATCTAAAAACTTTTTGTTAAAGAGATTTTTAAATTTTTATGGAGGAAAAATGTTGCTTAAAGAAATTTTTGTAATAGATTGTCAATTGGCTGGAGTATCAGGCGATATGCTTGCAGCTGCTCTTTTGGATTTAGGAGCTAATGAAGAAAAAGTTATTGAAGCTATGGAAAGCGTTAAAAACTTTATTGATGGATGCAAAAAATTGAAGGTTTCAGTTATTGAAGTTTTAACTCATGGTATAAAAGCTAAAAAACTTCTTATAGAATTTGATGAGGAAAAAAACTCAAGATTTGGAAAAGAGATTTTTAAAGCTGTAAAAAAATGTGTTTCTGAATTAAAATTTTCTAAGGAAGCTGAAGAATTTGCTTTAAACTCTATTAAAACTTTAATTGAGGCTGAAGCTGAAATTCATGGAGGAAATTTTGAGAATGTAGAATTGCATGAATCTGGTTCAATAGATACATTAGTTGATATTATAGGTGTGGCTAAAGCAGCTGAAGACTTAAATTTATTTAAAAAAACAGTTTATGCTACTCCAGTAGCCGTAGGAAGGGGCTTAATTAAATTTTCCCATGGAATTTTTTCAACTCCAGCTCCAGCTACATTAGAAATTTTAAAAAAAAGAAAATTTAGATTTTTAGGTGGATTTATTGATGAAGAATTAACAACGCCTACTGGTGCAGCATTATTAACAAATTTAGCTTCAACATCTTTATCTTCCTTTCCATTAATGATTCCAATAAAAATAGGTTATGGTTCCGGATCTAAAAAGTTTAAGGAGGCGCCAAATATTTTACGGGTAGTTAAAGGTGAAATAGAAGATAATTCATATATTGATTTAATCTATGTTTTAGAAACAAACTTGGATGATGTTTCTGGAGAAATAGTTGGTTATGTGATAGAAAGGTTAATGAATGAAGGGGCTAAAGATGCATGTGTAATTCCCATGTTTACAAAAAAGAATCGTCCAGGATACATTCTTAAAGTTATTTCAGATGAAAAACATGTAAATAAGTTAATTTCAATAATAATGAATGAAACTGGAACATTAGGAGTAAGAGTACAACCATGCATTAGACATTTAGCCCTAAGAAATAAAACTATTGTAAAAATTAAGTTAAATCAAAATATTGAGGAAAAAATATCATTAAAAATTTCAAGAAATAAAGAGAATGAAATAATTCAGATCAAACCAGAATATGAGGAGGCTAAAAAAATAGCATCTAAAATAAATATGCCTTTAAAAAATGTTTATTTTAAGGCAATTAAAGAGGCTGAAAAATTTTTAAATAAATTTGGGAGGCGAAAAGCGGGAAGCCAACGTTCATGGTGATTGGGATTACCTCCCATAAGGTTAGCTTCCCGCAGCCTTTCCCCTTTAAAAAAGAATTTTTATTTCTTGCTTAAAAAATTTTTTCTTTAAACAACTTTTAAATCTTATGAATTTTCTAAAAACCTTTTTTAAACAAACATTTAAACCTTAAATTTAAAAACAATGAATTTAATTTAAATTTTCATTTAATTCATTTAAGAATATAATAGGCGTAAAAATAACATTTTTATAACCCCTTATTGAATCTATTATCTGGTGAATAAAAATGGGTGGAACAAAAAAGAAGACAGTATCCCAAATGAAGAAGGAAGAAGAGAGAAGAAGAGAAGAAGCTGAAAAAAAGAGGGTTAAACAAGTTATAGAAAAAAAGGAGAGGAATGCCTTTTACACTGAAGCTCCTGAAACAGCGCTTAAAGAACTTTCTAAACTGGATGTTTTAACACCTTATACAGTAGCTTCACAACTTAACTTAAGGTTGAGTGCAGCTAAAAATTTGCTTAAAGAACTTGAGGCTAAAAAAATTGTTCAAATGCTTCAAGGAAACAATAGGATTAAAATTTATAAGTTTATCGCACCATTAACATCTTAATAAGGTTATTTTCACTCCCTCTTTAACCTGCTTAAAGATTTCCAGATTTTCAATAATTTTTCCTATAAGGTTTACTGAGCTATAAGGTTGAGATTTTCCATAAAAAACGCATATAGCTGAACCTAAAGGCCAATAACCTATATCCCCAGTTTCAACCTTATTTTTAGGCTTTTCGCTCCCAACTTTCACTGGAACCCTAAAATAAATTTCTTCCTTCCAAATAGCAGCATAACTTTCAATTGGTAAAACCTTTAAAATCGCTTCAACAGTTTTTGGAGCTAAAAACTTTTTTAACTCCCCTTTAGCTTCACCTAAACCCTCAATAACAAACTTTACTAAAACTCTAGCTTCATTCATTAGAACCACTTGATTTTTTTAAAAATAAAATATAGTGAATAAAATAAACATAAACTATAACCATATTTATTTTTTATCCACTTTATTCTGCAATAAAGAATGATTTTCGGTTTTTAATAGAAGTAAAAGTTTTGAAGAATGAGGAGTTCTCTAAGTTTTATTAAATAATTTTCATTAATTCACGTAGATTGTAAAGGCTTTCAATCATATCGTTATGGTTGTGGGCTTCAATAATTAATGATCCGTTGTAATCAATTTCTTTTAATGAAGCTAATATTTCTTTGAAGTTTATTTTTCCTTTTCCTAATGGTAAGTGCTCATCTTTATCGCCATTATTATCATGTATATGAATGTTAATTATTTTGTAGTTAAGGTTTTTTATGAATTCTATTGGGTTGCTGAAAGTGTTGGCGTGGCCAATATCTAATGTTGCTTTGCATCCAACTTTATTAAGCATTTCTTGAAAGGAATTTAAATCTCCAGCTAAAGAGGGACTGAAAGCTTTTCTATCATTTTCAAGAGTAAATAGGACTCCCAAGTTTTCTGAGGTTTTAAAAAGCTTTTTTAAAGATTCTATTGTTTCATTTTTAACTTTAGGTAATAAAGTTTCAGGGTAAACTCTGTTAAGTCTTCCAGCATGACATACAACTATTTCAGCATTAACTTTTTTAGCTAAAAATATTGAGTTAAACAATATTTTTTCAAAATTTTTACGCAAATCTTTATGGGGTGTTCCAAGATTAACATCAACAACAGGTAGATGAAAGCTTAATTTAAAGTTGAAATCATTAAATTTTCTTTTATTTAAAAGGAAATTTTTAAATCTTAAATCATCTAGTTTAATTTCAACTCTGTTTACTTCAAGTTTTTTCGCTAACTTAAAGAATTCTAGTGGGTTTAAATTAAATAATGGATGATTTGATACGCCTATTTCCATGGTTGCTTAACCCCACGTAATGATTGTTTTAAACATTAATGAAAATCAACATTATAATTAACATTGCAATAAGTAAAAGTATGAATGGTAAAAGGGTTGTTTGTAAAGCTGCAATAATTATAGCTAAATAATCTTTCCAGTTTAATTTTTCCTTTTCTTCATTATTGTTCAATATTTTTACATCTCTAGATGGCAGGCTACAAAATGGTTTTTTTCAACTTCTATAAGTTTAGGTTCTTCTTTTCGGCATATTTCCATAGCATATTCGCATCTAGGATGAAATCTACAACCTGAAGGAGGATTAATTGGGCTTGGAACATCACCCTTTAAAATTATTTTACTTCTTTTTCTTGTTAATTCAGGATCTGGGATTGGAATTGCTGAAAATAAAGCTTTAGTATATGGATGAAGCTGCTTAGAAAATAAATCTTTATCAGCTAATTCAACAATTTTACCAAGATACATTACAGCTATTCTATTGCTTACATGCTTTATTACACTTAAATTATGGGATATAAAAAGGTATGTAAGTTTAAGCTCTTGCTGTAAATCCATTAATAAATTAAGGATTTGAGCTTGAACAGAAACATCTAAGGAGGATGTTGGTTCATCTAAAACAATAAATTTTGGTTTAAGAGCTAAGGCTTTAGCTATGCAAATTCTTTGTCTTTGTCCCCCACTAAATTCATGGGGAAAACGATTTAAATGATCTTCGCTTAAACCAACCTTTAAAAGAAGTTCAAGAACCTTTTCATGTAACTCTCTTTTTTTAGCTAGATCATGAATTAAAAGAGGTTCTCCAACAATATTTTTTATTGTCCATCTAGGGTTAAGCGAGGCATAAGGATCTTGAAAAACAATTTGCATTTCACGCCTAAACTTTCTCATTTCGGAATTAGGTAAATTAGTTATATTAATGCCATTAAATATTATTTCGCCTTCAGTAGGCTCTATTAACCTTAAAATGCATCGCCCCACAGTTGTTTTTCCGCAACCTGATTCACCAACTAAACCTAAAGTTTCACCTTTTTTTAGGTTAAAGCTAACACCATCAACAGCATAAACATAACCTTTAATTTTTCCTAAAACACCTTCCTTAATTGGAAAAAGCTTTTTTAATCCCTTTACTTCCAAAATAACACCATTATTAACCAAAATAAATCACCCATAAAGATGGCAGGCTACAAAATGGTTTTTTTCAACTTCTATAAGTTTAGGTTCTTCTTTTCGGCATATTTCCATAGCATATTCGCATCTAGGATGAAATCTACAACCTGAAGGAGGATTAATTGGGCTTGGAACAAAACCTGGAATAATTTTTAATCTTAATGGATTACCATAAAGCTTTGGAGTAGCATTTAAAAGCCCTTTAGTATATGGATGAAGGGAACTTTTAAATAAGGAAAATGTATCTGCTTCTTCAATAATAAGCCCAGCATACATTACGGCAACTCTATCGCATACTTCAGCAACAATTCCTAAATCATGAGTTATCATAAGAATTGATGTTTCAACTTCTTTTTTAATTTCATTTAATAAATTAAGGATTTGAGCTTGAATAGTTACATCTAAAGCTGTTGTAGCTTCATCAGCTATAAGCAAGTCTGGTTTGCATGAAAGAGCCATAGCTATCATAGCTCTTTGCCTCATTCCACCGCTAAGCTCATGAGGATATTGCGTTACAACTTTCTCTGGAGAAGGCATTTTTACAAGCCTTAAGGCTTCAACAGCTTTTTTTAATGCTACCTTTTTAATTTCCTTTTTAGATGGATTTGGAGGATTATTTAATGCTTTTTTAAGCTCTTCAATTTTAGCTTTTAATTTTTCATTTGGTTTTTTCTCAAGTTTCTTCATTAATTCCTCTATCTTCATTTCTAAAACATCCTTTTTTAAATCTTGATGAAGCATTATTACTTCAGCTATTTGCTCACCTATTGTTAAAACAGGGTTTATATATGTGGCTGGATCTTGGAAAACCATAGCTATTTCTTTTCCTCTAATTTTACGCATTTCCTCATCAGTTAATTTTAGTAAATCCCTTCCCTTAAACCATATTTCCCCTTCTATAATTTTTCCAGGAGGTTGAATAAGCCTTAAAATTGATAGTGATGTAATAGATTTTCCACATCCTGTTTCTCCAACAAGACCCATTGTTTCCCCTTTGTAAACATCAAGATTAACACCATCTAAAGCTTTAACAACCCCAGCATATGTAAAAAAGTATGTTTTTAAATTTCTTATTTTTAATAGGGTTTCAGGCATTTTACTTAATTTTACCTCCATGAAAAGGCTTTTTATCTTCTGAGCCTTGGATCAAGAACATCTCTTAAACCGTCTCCAACCAAATTTAAAGCTAATGAGCTTAATAAAATTGCTAAACCTGGAAAAGTGGCCATCCATGGAGCTTGAAATAAATAGTTTCTTCCATCAGATATCATTCTTCCCCATTCAGCTATTCCAGCTCCAGCACCAAAACCTATAAAGCTTAAGCCAGCAGCTGTTAAAATAACTGAGCCTAAATCTAAGGTGGCATTAACTAAAAGCGGATAAATAACATTTGGAAGAATATGCTTAAATATTATTCGTGTATTTTTAGCGCCTATAGCTTTAGCAGCTTCAACATAAAGTTTTTCCCTTTCAGAAAGTACAACTCCTCTAATTAATCTTGCATAGCTTGGCCACCAAACAACTATAAGCGCTATAGTTAAGTTTATAAGGTTTCTTCCAAGTGCAGCAGCAATAGCCATAGCTAAAATTAAACCTGGAAAAGCTAAAAAAACATCTGTAACTCTCATTAAAGCTTCATCAATTTTGCCACCCATATAACCTGAAATAGCACCTATAACAGACCCTATTATAGCAGCTGATCCAACAACAGTTAAAGCTATTGAAAGATCTATGCGAGCACCCCAAATTACTCTGCTGAAAATATCTCCACCATTTTCATCTGTTCCAAATAAATGTTTAAAGCTTGGAGGCTGCATTTGCTCAGCCCAAATTCTTTCTTCAGGTCCATAGGGAGCTATCCAAGGTGCAAATATAGCTGCAATAATAAATATAGATATTATTATAAATCCAGCTATTACTAATGGACTTTGCTTTAAAAGATAAATTATAAATTTGAATTCTCGCCATTGAGGCTCTAAATCTTTAATCAATGAATTTAAAAAGTTTTTACGTATATTCAAATTTTATCCCAACCTTATTCTTGGATCAAGAATTGCATATAAAACATCAACAATTAAATTAGCTAAAACATAGATTATGGCTATAAGAAGAGTAAAACCCATTATTCCACCTATATCTGAAGTTAAAATAGCTTGAGTTGACCATCTTCCAACTCCGGGCCAAGCAAAAACTGTTTCTGTTAAAACAGCTCCAGAAAGCAATCCTCCAAAAGCTAAACCTGCAACTGTTACAGTTGGGATCATAGCATTTCTTAAAGCATGCTTATAAATTACAATTTTCTCAGGTAAACCCTTTGATCTAGCTAAAATAATATAATCTTGCCTTAAAACCTCAAGCATGCTAGCTCGCATCATTCTGGCTATTAAGGCTAAAGTAACATAAGAAAGACAAAAAGCAGGCATTATAATATGTTCTAAAGCGCTTTTAAAAGCATATGGATTTAAACTTATTAAGCTATCAAGCAAAAGCAAACCAGTCACTTGCTTAACTGGATGCTGAATAGCTATAAATGGATCTATTCTTTGAGATAAAGGAAGATAAGGTAAACCATGAACTTTAAATTGATAATAGAAAATGTATTGAAGGAGAAGTCCGAGCCAAAAAACAGGCATTGAAACACCAGTTAAAGCAAAAACTCTAACAACATGATCTATAGGCTTATCTTTTTTTGTAGCTGAAATTATCCCTATAGGAATACCCATTAAAAGGCTTAAACTCATAGCTACAATTGTTAATTCAAGAGTGGCTGGAAAATAATTTCTAATAGATTCAATCACCGGCCTATTAGAATCTGATCTTGAAATACCCCAGTCTCCACGAAGCAAATCCCTTAAATAATAAAGATATTGAATATAAATGGGTTTATCTAAACCATGCGCTTTAATTATTAATTGAATTCTTTCCTCAGAAATTTTCTCACTGGTAACATAAGCGGCTACAGGATCTCCAACTAAATGCGAAAGCGTAAAGGTTAGCATTGAAACTCCAAGCAAAACGGGAAGAAAAAGAATTAAACGTCTAATAATGTAATCTCGCATTTTCATTGAAGCTTTCGCCTTAACAAAAAGAAGTTAAAATCATAAATATATGCTTATTGGTTTTTTCAGGTTTAAAGGCTTAAAATAGAAAAAATAAATAAAAAGAGTTAAACAAATTCTTTAACTATTTCTGGGTTTACCATATTAACTGCTATAAGCGGAGAGAATCTAAAACCATTTATATTAACGGCTACTTGCTCTGTGGTTTCTTCCTTCCACATAAATCGCATACATCCGGTATCTGGACCAGACCACATTGGATTATAGAAATAGCCTTTAACCCAATCTCTGGCTACATGAAGTGTTTTAGCTTGAGTAACCCAAATGTAAACAGCTTCCTCTATTAATTCACGTTGAATTTCACGGTAAAGCTCAACACGTTTATTTGGATCTTGCTCTTTAGCAGCTTGCTCAACCAATGCATCTATAGTTTCATTTGCATATCCTATTCTTTTAGCGAAAACTCCCATTTTTGAGTGAGCATAGGTAGCTACATAATTGTCTGGATCAGCGTAATCTGGTTGCCAACCAATAAAGAATATTGGTAATTCTTGAGCCCTCATTTTAGCAAGGTAAGTTGGCCAATCAAGTTCTTGAACATCTATAGAAATGCCAACGTTAAGCTTTTCAATTCCATCTTTAAATAGTAAGCATGCCCTGCGCCTAGCTTCATTTCCAGCATTATAGTAAAGCGTTATTTTAAGTCCATCCTCATATGCACCTTCAGCTTTAGCTTTTAAAAAGTATTCTTTAGCTTTTTCAGGATTATACTTAAATTGGAATAATGTTTCATCATAGCCAAGCAAACCTTTAGGTATAGGACCTCTACCTTGCTCAGCTAATCCATAAGCCACAGTGTTTATATAAGTATCGTAATCAAATATGTATGATAAACCGTATCTAAAGTTTTTGTTTGTTAAAGCTCTTTTTATTACTGGATCGGGGGGATTTAAGTTTATTTCAAACCCTCCAATCGCTAATGAATCATAAACTTCTACAACTATTCCTTTCTTTAATGGAACTATTTTACGTTCATTAAGCCATGGATCCTTCTCAATTATATCGAATAGGTTGGATGATGGAACAACTACGCTATCTGCTTCTCCAGAGAATAAAGCTAAAAGCCTTGTTCCAGCTTCAGTAACCTGCTGGAAAATTACACGTTTTATTTTTGGAGGTTCACGCCAATAATTTTCATTAGCTTCAAGAACTATTCTAGTTTTAGGTGTCCATTCAACAACTTTATATGGCCCTGTTCCACATGTATGAGTATTCATATATTCATTATGGAAGCCTGGTTTATCAAGTCCAAAGGGTGGAAACTCTTTTGGATCACTCCACCATCCCTTTTCTGAATGAGCTAAAACAAATGATGGGGAAACTATGGCTCCAGGTCCACCATAACATAGCATAGATAAGAAAGCTGCTGAAGGATACTCAAGAGTTATCTGCACAGTATAATCATCTATAACTTTTATTCCTTCTGCAGCCAGGTATTTTTTAACATACTCCTTCATTTCTGTTTCATTTTCATTTTGCCATGTGTTAGCATTCATATATTCTGGACCACCTTTAATTATTTGTGCCAATATCCAAGCTGGACCATCAGGATCATTCATTAAAATTACTCTATCTAGCGAAAATTTAACAGCTGAAGCATTTAATGGTGTTCCATCATGGAATTTTATTCCCTTTCTTATATGAAAAGTGTAAACTAAACCGTCTGGAGAGATTTCCCAGCTTTCGGCTAATTCAGGAACAATTGTTAATTTATCTTTATCGTAATAAACAAGTCTTTCATATACAAGCTCTAACACTTCGCCACCAGCAGTTTCATAATCCCAAGCTGGATCTAGAGAATCTGCATCCCCAATAGTTTGGTAAACAAAAGTATCAGGATTGGGTACTTTCAACTTGGGTTTTAAGCTTGGCAAATAATAGTAATAGTAGCCGCCTACAGCAGCAGCTATCACTATAATTATAAGCAGAGCTGCAATAATGAGCTTTCCACTTACACCCTTTTTAGATTCACTCATTTTATTTTCACCTAATTCTTTTTTTTAAAATAGTTTTATTTATGGAAATAAATTCTCTTTTTAATCTCTATATAAGGTCTATATAAGGTTTTTCATATACTAAGAGTATTACCTAAAATTGTTGCATAAAATTGATTGTAAAAATTAAAAATTTAAAAAATTAAATAACCTTGGATACAATTAAATTAATGTAGCAATGAAAATTGTCCAGCAAAAGGATTTTTAATAAAAAATTTGTTTTTTTCGCTTTTTTAATGGTTGCCTTTAGCATTGTTGATTCTTACTACACAATCGTTTCAATGACCAAATATGGAATTTCTGGAGAAAAAAATCCAATTACTTTATTTTTGTTTAATTTAGGATTAGATAAATTATGGATAATTGTAAATACAGTTTTAGGGTTTACAGTAGTAGTTGTATTTTTTCTTTTTATAGGTTATTTACAGGGTAATTTTAAGCATTTAGCTATAGGCTTTTTTTCACTTTTATTAACAATTAAAGTATTAATAAGCATTTATTATATATGCTTTTTTCATTTCTCTTTTAATCCTTCCTTAATTAATTTAGGAATTTTAATTTTTGCATTAATAACTTTAGTATTACTGCCTAGACAGGAATTTATCAATTTTTTCAAAAAGATTTTAAATATATTAAATGAGTTAATGCTGACTTTTAATTTATTAAACCTTAAATTTAAACCAAAAATGAAGGGATATATTAACATTAAACAAAAACAAGCTAAAAAGAATAAAGGTAGATTGAGGAATGGAAAATTATGGATTTCATTAGCACTAGCAATTTTATGTCCATTTATTACGTTAAGCTTGCTTCAACTTTTTTGGAGAATTAGCAAGATTCAAGAATTACCAAAATGGCTTAAAGGTTTAGGAATTGTAACACAAATGCAAGGCATATTATATATTGCCGCATTTATTTTAATACTTATTATGTTAACGATTATGGTTTATTTAATAGTAACAATTTTCGAAGCCTTTAGTAAAAATGAAGGGTAAATCTTTATATATGTTAAATTAGTTTAGCTAAATAAGTTTTTAGCATCTAAAGCAATTAATTATTATTTAAATTAATTTTTAAAAATTAGATATAATTTTAATGAATTTCCTTTTCATAAAATTTCATAAAATTCAAAAATAAAAGGTGAAGTTTTTGGCTGAAGACATGTTCCTTTCAAGCTTCATTGAGGAGGTAAATAAAATTTCAAATTTAACTTTAAAAGTAGAACCTCAAGAAAGATTCAAAAAAATTTATGAAGAGTTATGGATAGATTTTGATTCTATTTTTCCTTTAAATTTTAATTTTATGGTTTGTGATGGAAGTAAAGGAGTAACAGAGTTTCAAGGTGGAATTAAAGTTTTATATGCTAGAGCTTTAGTTCATTTTTTTAAAGCTCAAACATTTATGGATAAATTTGTAGAAAACAAAATTTTTGTTGATCATCTTCTTCAAAAAGAAGATTCATATATGAAAGCTGTTGAATTAATTGCGCTTAAAAAAGCTTTAGAGAAAGTTGATGATGTTTTAGCGATTTATGATGGATCGCTTTATCCCACCTTTCCTTTATCAGCCTTAAATAATAAAAAAATAGCCAAAGCTAAAATAGAAGAGTTTAAAGCTTTAGTAGCGCTTTATAAGCAATCCTATGAAAAAAATCAGGTTTTAGTTGGATTATGCAAGGATAGCAACGTAAGTTATATTAGAGCTAGAGCATTAATTGAGCAACTAAAGGTTGAAAATCCTAAGTTAGGCGAGGAAATTTCAAAACAAATATATCCATCTAGAATAGCTAAAAAATTAAGGAAAATGGTTGAGGATGAAGCTAATGAAAATATAAAGAAGCTTTTAGAAAGTTACTGTTGTGAATTTGAGTTGAAAACCTCTGATGAAGAAGTTTTTAGTAACTTAAATTTAAAGCCTGGATTTACAACACCTTTAATTTTAGCTCCTCAAACACTCTATTTAGAGGCGAAGTATGAAGAAAAAAGAAATTGGTGGAATTCAATATTTAGAGATAAAATGATTAAATCAAAAAATGATTTTCTTCGTGAAATTGCTAATTTGCTTGATGAAATTTATAGTTTGCCACCTTTAGCTACAATTTGCTGGAAACCTCATCATGGACTTGAAGTATATAGAGTTGATATAGCAGGATGGAGCTTAAGAATAAAGGAGAAAAGCGGGGATTTAACTGAAAACATATTTATTAAAAATGAGGAGATTCTTAAATATTGTAAAGAAGTTGTTGCAAAACTTAATACATTAAGCTCAACCCCAACAGTGTTAAAACCTTTAACAGATGTTGACTCTCTTGTTAGAATTGATAATTCAATTTATAGAAGTGTTTACGAGCCGATTCTTATTAATGCGCTTAAAAAAGCAGGTTTAAAGGCTAAACTAAGAAAAAGAAGGTTTAGAGAAATTTTGTTAAGGAGAATGAGTTAAAATGAATAGAGAAAGTATAGGTTTTGTTCTTGATGGAGCCACCCCTCTTCAATTTAGCTTTAAAGTTGAAAAAGGTTTATCAATTCCGCTTCATGAATATGTTGTAGTTAAAGTAAATGATGGAAGAAAAATTTTAGCTGAAGTTATAAATGTTGGTTCTAAAAATCCCTTAGCTTCAGAAAGACCTGCTGGAGAAACTTTTGTAAGTGATATTTATAGTTATGAAGTTGCTACAGTTGAGGTTTTAGGATATTTAGATGAAGATGGAAAAATCTCTAAACCTAAAATAGCTCCTAAACCAAATACAATTGTTTATAAAGCTTCAGATGAAGAACTTCAAAAGTTTTATTCATTAAATGAAGAAAGAATCCCACTTTTTATTGGAAACCTTCTTCATAGACCAAATGTTAAAGTTCCTGTTTTCCTTCAAGATTTAAGCTTTCATTTAGGGATTTTTGCTCAAACTAGAGGGGGAAAATCTTATTTAGCGGGAATTTTAATTGAAGAAATATTAACTAAAACTTATTTTCCAGTTATAGTTATCGATGTTCATGGAGATTATGTAATGATGGATAGATGTGCTGAAATTAATCAAAAACATAATGATTTTCACGTAGTTATTTATTATCCTCCTGGAGCACCTAAAGTTTCAGGAGTAACTGCTGAAGTTAAAGAGCTTAAAATAGGTTTAAATCAAATTGAGGATGAAGCATTTATAGATATGCTTGGTAGAATTGGAGAATTACAAGAAGCTGCTTTAAGAGAAATACTTGAGGAACTTAAGGAAACTGGCAAACCATTTGGATTTGCAGATGTGATAGATAAGGTTAAAGAAAAAATTGATAGCGAAGAAATTAAGGCTGATGATAAAAAAAGATTTAGATCATTATATACTAGAATGAAGGGGGCCGAAAAAGATGTTAAACTTCCAGCTGAAAGTTTAACTCTTCAAGAGCTTCTTCAACCTAAAACATTAAGCGTAATATGTTTAAGAGGTTTAAGATCTAAAGTTCAAGATGCTTACACAGCAATAATTGTTGATTTAATTTTTAATAATCAAGTCAAATATTTTGGGAAAGAGCTTTTAAAAGCGCCTCCAACCTTTCTTTTTATAGAGGAAGCTCATCGGGTAGCCTCAAAAGAATCAAGCCGCTATGCTGTAAAAGCTTTATCAACAGCTATAAGGGAAGGGTCAAAATTTGGATTATATCTTTGCTTAATAAGTCAAAGACCAAGAAGTATAAGTCCTGAAATTATGGCTAACATAGGAAATTATGCTGTTTTAAGAATAACAAATAATCAAGATCAAAACATTATAGAGGCTGCAAGCGAAAGCTTTAGTCATCGTTTAATAGAGGATTTACCAGCTTTAAATCAAGGTGAAGCAGTATTAGTTGGACCTTATGTTCCAATTCCAGCCATAGTAAAAACAAGAAAAAGAAGAACTGTGCATTTTGGAGCAACACCAAACCTTTTGGAAATCCAAAAAAGAATTGTTAATGAGCTTGAGAAAAGAAGGAAGGAAAAATGGTGAAAATAGGAGTTTTTAGTGATACCCATATTGGAAGAAGCGTTCCGAAAGCTATAGGGGAATTAAGAAGAGAAGCATTTAAAAAAGCTTTCACTCAAGCAATAAACATATTTATTCAAGAAAAAGTGGATTATGTAATCCATTGCGGAGATGTTTTTGAAAAGGAAACTATGATGCCAAGCGATTCCATATTTGTTAAAAATGAATTTCAAAAACTTATAGATTATTTAGGTAAAGATGTGAAAATATTTGTTATACGCGGTAATCATGATGGAACAACCATAAATAATGCTTTAAATTATATAGAGCATCCATTAGCAAAATACTTTAAGATTGTTGGAGAAAAAACTTTAGAGGGTAAAATTGAATTTTATGAAGAAGCAAACTTTGTTTTAACAGGGATGGGTTATACACCATATCCAATCTATAAATTTAAAACTGTTAAAGAAAATATTAAAGAAGCCTTAAAAAACTCAAAAGCACCTTATAAAATTCTTCTTCTTCATGCATTTATAGATGGACACCATGATTTACCTTTAGGTATACCGGCACATCAAAAAATTTCCATTAAAGAATTAAGGAATCTTGGAGCAAACTTAATTATTTTAGGTCATAATCATACTAGAAAAAATGAGAAAATTGATGATGAAATTTTTTTAACACCTGGAAGCACAGAATATTATGATTTAGCTGAAAAAGAACCGCATGGCGTTTATATTCTGGAATTAAACAATAAAGAAAAACTTCAATTTAAAAATATTGAACCAATGCATATTATAGAAGCCATTAAAATAAATAGTGAAGGAACAGTGAAGGATTCTGCCTGGTTCATAACTCAAGCTTTAAAAGAATTTGAAAATTGTATTAAAAAAATTGAAAGGTTAAATAAAAAAGGAATAGTAAGGCTTATTTTAAAAGGTTTAATAAATGAAGATAAATATGAATTAGAGAATAAACTTCAAATGCACCTTGCTAAAAATAAATCAATTATTCATTTGGAAATTGAAAATCAACTTAAAGAATTAAGCAATTTATCTCAAACTATACCAATAACAACTAAAGAAGAATTTTTAAAAATATTATTTGAACCTTTAGGTGCAGAAGCCTTAGCTGAAGCATTAAATCTTATTGAAGATATAGAAGCTTGTTTAGAGGAGGCTGGAAGCCAAAGATCTGGTCTTTTAAAAGATTTAGATCGAAAAAAATTTGTTAAAAAATGGATTGAAATTTTAGGGGTTAAAAGTTGAAGGGTATTATTGAAAAACTGGAGATGCAAGGATTTGAAGGATATAAAAAAGCTGAAATTCCATTTACAGCTGGTTTAAACCTTATAACTGGAAGAAACTCTACAGGTAAAACAACTATTTTAGATGCAATATTTTTTGCTTTATATGGGGAAATCCCAGATGTAGATAAAAAACTTTTAGTTACAAGACTTCAAGGGACTTCAAAAACTCTTTATGTAGGATTAAGATTTATTTCACCCAAAACAAATCAAATTGTGGAAGTTAAAAGATGGGGAAAACTTTATTTTAAGCGTGGAAAAGAAGGTTATCAAACCGAACGTTTAATTCTTTTAATAGATGGAAAAGAAATTCCTGTTTCTGGTGAAGAAGAATTAAGAAGAAAAATAACAGATCTTTTAGGATTAACCATGAAAAGATTTCTTAATTTAACATATGTAAGACAGGGAGAATTAACGAAAATTCTTAAACCAGATAAAGATGAAATGGATTCAATTTTAGGAATAACAATTCTTAAAGAGCTTATAGAAGAGCTTAATTTAGTTAAAAAAGAATTAGAAAAATATGAGGAAAAAGATGTTGAAACAGAAGTTAAAACAATTAATGAGGTTCTTTTACCTAAAGTTAAGGAACAAATAAAAAATTTAGAAAGTCAAATTGAAACTTTAAAGCATGAAATTAAGGAGGTTCAAGATAAACTTGAAAAAGCTGAGTCTCCTGAATTAATAAATCTTCTAAAAAATATAGATGAAAAAGATTCTTTATTAAAGAGTTTTAGAGAGAAAGAAGCTTCTATTAAAATCTTGCTTACACAATGGAGTGTCCCAGATATAGTTGCGCTTAAAGAATTAATAAAGAAAGTTGAAGCTGAAGAGCAAGAATTAAAAAGAAAACTTAAAGAAGAAAATGAAGAATTAAAAAAAGTTGAGGTTGAAAAAGAAAATTATAAAGATAGATTAGTAAAAGTTAAAGAACTTTTAAAATCAGTTAAAGTATCAAACGTCGAGAAGCTTAAAGAATTAATAGAGAAAAAACATAAAGAAAATAGTAAAATTAATGAAGATTTAATTTTATTTGTAAAAAAATTTAATGAAATTGAAGAAGAAAAAAACAGGCTTGAAGGAAAACTTTTAACGCTTATAGAGGAGCTAAAAGCTCATAAAAAACTTTTGGAAGAAAATAAATTAAATTGTCCGATGTGTGGACAAAAAGTAACACCTGAAACTTTAAAAAAACTAATTTTGGAAAAAGAAGTGGAAAAAAAAGAGGTTGAACAAAAATTCGCAAATATAATAAAGATTTATGAAGAAAAGAAAAAAGTTATTGAAAAATTAAAATATGAAATTTCAAAGCTTGAAAATGAATTAGAAACTTTAATGGGTGTAAACTCTTTAATAAATGAGAGTTTAGCTGGATCAACTTTAAAAGAGCTTGAAGAAACCTATAATAAAACTGAGCAAAAATATCAAAATGTTAAATGTAAAATTGAAGAATTAACCATTAAATTTAATGAGGTTAAAACTAAACTGTTAAATATGAATTTAACTTTGGAAAATGCTAAAAAACTTTTTGAAGAAGCTGAAAAAGAATTAAAAAGAATTCAAGAATACCTAGTGAATATAAAGATTCTTCTTGAAAAATTAATGCTTCCATTTAAACCTGAAGATGAAGAATTAAAAGTTAAAATAGCTGAAAAACTCCCATTGACCATTAGCGAAATTGAAGAATTACGCCGTCAATTTAAAATTAAAAATGAAAAATTAAAGATTTTAGAGGAAGAATTTAAAAACCTTAAAAGTGAAGAAGAAAAGCTTCAAGTAAAGCTTGCACTTTTAAATAAAAGATTAGAAAAAGCAATTGTAACAGAAAAGCTTATTGAAAAATTGAGGAGGGGGGTCGAAAATATTAGAAGTGTAAAACTTAAAGATATAGCTTATGAAGCTTTAAAAATTTATAATTCTTTAACAGATCAGCATGTTTATAAAGCTTTTAGAATTAATCCTGAAAACTATATTGTTGAGGTTCAACCAATAGATTTAGATGAATATATTCCAGCTGTAAGGGTTGGAGGGGGACATCAAACCCTTATATCCTTAGCATTAAGGCTTGCTATGCTTAAAATTTTAGGTGGTGAAGCATTGTTAATTTTAGATGAACCAACATATGGTGTTGATTCAGATAATATTCCTCAACTACTTACTCATATAGCTGAGGCGGCTAAAAAGGTTTCTCAAGTAATACTTGTTACACATTATGGTCTAGGTGAGGAAGAAGCTGCAAATATAATTAAGGTTGAGAGGGGAAAGGATGGAGCTTCCCAAGCAACAATAGGTATTTAAAAACTTGTTTTTCTTAATACTTCTTCTCCCTTATCGGTTAAAGAATAATAGATTCTTGCCGGTTTTCCTAAAACCCTTTCAACTTTAATTCTTTTTATTAAACCCATAACTTCAAGTTCCGCCAAATGTTGATAAACACTTGAAATATCTAAATCAATACCCATGTTTTTTAAAGTTTTCCAAATTTCATAACCATATGATTCATTTAAAAGAATTTTTAAAAGCTTAAATTTTGTTTCTCCAAGTTTTTTAGTAAATCTTTTAGATTCTACTCCAGAAATTATTCTGTTAATTTTCTTTATTTTTTCAACAAATTTTCTTGCTGAAACTGGATCTTTAAGGCCTGCTCCAGTTATTACGCATACAATTGTTTCATTTCTATCTATTCGTCCTTCATTTAAAAGTTTTATTACAGCAGCAATTGTTGAAGCAGCTGAAGGTTCAGCAAATATTCCTTCCATTTTTGCAAGCATTTCCATAGCCTTAAAAATTTCATCATCAGAAACTTTTACAGCAATACCTTTAGATTCCTTTATAGAATCTAAAGCTAATTTAGCGTAAAGAGGTTTTTCCATAGCTAAATCTAAAGCTACAGTTTTAGGAGTTTGAAGTTTAACTTTTTTTCCTTGAAATTCATTAACTATAGGTGCAAACTCAGCTGCTTGAACACCAACCATACCTACATCAATAGAGTTTATTAAACCTAAATCAAAAAATTCTTTTATCCCTTTCCAAATCATAGATAAATGTTCTCCATGTCCCATTGGAACAATTATTTTATCTGGAAGAATCCAATTTAACTGCTCGCATAATTCATATCCAGTTGTTTTTTCTCCTTCAGCAAAAAAAGGGTTAATTGGAGAAATAGAATAGCCTAAATTGCTTAATTCATTTTTATCGTAATAATGTTTATCTACTATTAAGTTTGCTCCATAAATAATTGCTTGATAAAGCTTTCCTAAATTTAACTCTTTAATTCTTTCTAATGGTATAAAAATATTGCATTTTAAACCGCCTCTAGCTGCATAAGCAGCTATTGAAGCTGCAAAATTTCCTGATGAAGTGGCACAATAAACAGAGTTAACATTTAATTCAACTACATGAGAAACTTCAATTGTGGAGCCTCTATCAAGAAATGAACCTGTAGGGTTTGTGGTTTCATTTTTAACATAAAGAAGTTTTAAACCAAGTTTTGAAGCAAGTTTTTCGCATTTATGAAGAAATGTTCCTCCTTCTCCAAGTGAAATAATATTGCTTTCCTTTACTAAAGGTAAAAGCTCACGATATTTCCATACGCTAAACCTTCTTTTACTTAATTCTTCTTTATTTAATTTTTCCTTAATTTTTTCAATATCATAAAATGCTAAAAGAATTCCCTTGCAATTTATGCAAACATTTAAGTTTTTATCTAATGGTAAATAATATTTTTTACCGCAGTTGGAACAAATAAACGCTTTAAGAAACATTTGATTTTCCTTTAAGAAATTCCTCTACTTTATTAGTTATGATAATAAAACTTTTTAAAGTTTTAGAGGTTGAATCTTTTATTATAAGGGGTTGTCCTTCATCAGCACTTTTGTTTAATTCAACATCTAAAGGTATTTCACCTAAGAAAGGAACATTTAATTCTTTAGCTATTTTTCTTCCACCTCCAGCATTAAACAAGTTTATTTGAAAACCACAGTTAGGGCATATAAAACCACTCATATTTTCAACAATTCCTATAATTGGAATATTTAATTCTTTAGCAAACTTTATAGATTTTTTAACAATTAACTGGGAAATTTCAGATGGAATAGTTACCACTATTACTCCATCCATTTCTGGAATAAATTTTATTAAGCTTAAAGGTTCATCTCCTGTTCCAGGCGGTAGATCTATAAATAAAATATCTAAATCGCCCCATGCAACCTCAGATAAAAACTGTCTAATTGCATTAATTTTTAATGGTCCACGCCAAATAACAGGAGTTTCATCTTTAGGTAAAAGAAAATCTATTGAAACAATTTTTATGTTTAATGGACCAGTTACAGGAAGCATTCCTGATGAAGAAGCTTTAAGCACATTTCCTCTTATTCCAAGAATTTTTGGAATAGATGGTCCATGAAAATCAGCATCTAAAATACCTATGTTATATCCTTTTTTAGCAAAAGCTAAAGCTATGTTAGCTGTAACAATGCTTTTCCCCACTCCACCTTTACCACTTATAACAGCGATTTTATGCTTTATTTTTTTCATTCTAGTTTTAATCATTTCATCTTGTTTTCTAAGTTTTTCCATCGCTTCAAAATATTTTTCAACCAAATTTATTCCCCTCAATTAAAACTTTAATGGTTTAAAAGCAATAAAGCTTGATTTAAAGCTTGCTAACCTCAGTTTAAAATAGATAAAGAAATTTAATTTTTTGTTAAAATGTCTAAACTATAAAGTTTAAAAAAATATTTCTTTTTAATGTTGAATATTGCTTTTCTAATCAATTTAGCAGTATTTTCGTGAAAAAACATTAAATCACATTTATTTCATTCATATGAGATAAAAATAAAATGAAAAAAGATTTTTTGAAAAAATTTAAGTTGAAAACGCTTCAAAAAAGTAAAATTCGAAGAATTTTTATTAAAAATTTAAAGGAGGTGAGGGGGTAATGGCTAAAAGAATCAAAGTTCGCGATGGCATGCCATTTAGGGATGGAATGCCATTCAGGGATGGAATGCCATTCTAAATAAACAAAAACAAGCTTTAAAAGAGGTGAAAAAATTTATCTAAAATAATTGAGAAAACCATATCCACCTATTCCAAACGAATAGCAATGATCAATGCGGAGATTTTAGAGTTTAACAGAAAAGAGTTGCTATACCAAGCTGGAGAAAAACTAGCCTTAAAAGAATTTAAAAATATTTCATTAAGAAATCTTAAGGAAGCTTTAGAAAAATTAGCTAATACCTATTCTTTAGAAGAAATGGGGTTAATAAAAGTTGATGGAGCAAACTCAAAATTTATCATAATAAAAATTTATAATTGTACTACATGTAGCGAAGTTGAAAAAGACACTCGCATGCATTGCTGGTTTGATGCAGGTTATATAGCAGGCGCATTAAAAACTATGATGAAGAAAGACTTTGTAGCATTTGAAATTGAATGTAAAGCTGCAGGTTTTGAAGCTTGCAAATTTATAGTTACTTCAAAAAAACCAATGAGGAAGACAAATGTTCATTATTTTATAAATTTAAAACCAATGGATAAAATGCCTTTTTAAAATCTTTTTCTTCAATTATCTTTAAATCCTAAATTTTTTATTTTTCCTATCTCCTAAATCTTTAAATTTAACTCCTACTTATTTTTATAGGCAAACCTGGTGAAAATAAAATGGTTACATATAAAGTTTCAGTTATACCAGGGGATGGTATCGGACCTGAAGTTATAGCTGAAGGAGTTAAAGTTATAGATGCTGCTTCAGAAGTTTACAATTTTGAAGTTGAATGGGTTTACTATCCTTTTGGTGCTGATCATTATCTAGCTACTGGAGAATTGCTTTCTGAAGAATCTTTAAAGGAACTTGAAAAGTATAAAGTGATTTATATGGGTGCTGTTGGAGATCCACGTGTTCCACCTGGAATTCTTGAAAAAGGCATACTTTTAAATTTAAGATTCTATTTTGATGAATATATTAATTTAAGGCCTATTCAACTTTTTGAAGGTGTTCCCACTCCATTAGCAGGTAAATCTCCTAAAGATATAAATTTTGATGTAATTAGAGAAAATACAGAGGATTTATATGTTGGTTTAGGAGGCAGAGTAAAGGGGAAAACAAAAAATGAATTAAATCTCTATAGAAAAATTTATAATGTAAAGTTTGAGCTTGATATTGAAAGCGATCTAGATGAAATAGCTTATCAATTGATGGTTGTTAGTAAGAAAGGATGCGAAAGAGTAGTTAGGTATGCTTTTGAATTAGCTAAGAAAAAAGGTAAAACAAAAGTTACATCTGTGGATAAAGCTAATGTTCTCACCTATGCTTATGGACTTTGGAGAGAAGTTGTTGAAAAGGTTAAAAAAGATTATCCAACTATTGAAGTGGAACATGCTTATGTAGATGCTGCAGCAATGTGGTTTGTTAAAAATCCAGAAGCTTTTCAAGTTGTTGTAACACCAAATATGTTTGGAGATATATTAACTGATTTAGGTGCAATGATTCAAGGTGGATTAGGTATGGCTGCTGGAGCAAATATAAATCCTGAAGGAACATCCATGTTTGAACCAATTCATGGTTCAGCCCCAAAATATAAGGGATTAAATAAAGCTAATCCAATAGCAACAATTCTTGCAGGAAAACTTATGCTTGAATTTCTTGGAGAAGAAGAAGCGGCTAAACTTGTTGAAAACGCGGTTAGGGAAGTTTTAAAAGAGGGAAGAGTTAAACCTATAGATTTAGGTGGTTTAGCAAAAACCTTTGAAGTTGGAAACGCTATTGCAAGAAAGGTAAAGGAATTAAATAGAGGGGTTTAAGCAAACTCTTATATCAATTGGTTTTTTCCAGTATGGGCCAGTTGGAAAAGCCCATTGCAACATGTATAAAAGAAATCTTTTTTCAGTTGCAAGCTGGCTTCTGAAGTATTTTTCTTGCTCTTTAATCCAAATTTTATACCAAAGTGATTGCTGGCAAGACATCGCGAAAGGATTAAAACAGTAATTTGGATATCCATTACCTATAATTAGAGGTTGCATAGGTTTAGTTTTCATCGGGCTTAATATTTCACTAACACAGTAACTCAAATTTTATTCCTCCTTTTCCACCATTAAATTTAAGAAATATTAAGCTTAAGCCTCTAAAAAAGTAAATTAAGAATATACTTGTTCAATTTTAATTAATTCGTCTTCCATCCAAATAAATTTCAATCTTGATCTTTGATTTAATTCATTTCCACAGTTTTGAAGAATAGCTCCTACAATTAATGGTAACCCTATAGTTGCATCAACATAAACTACTGAGTTGTAAGCAGATTTCGTGAATTTACCCCAGGATTTAGCCTCTTTAAAGGTGCATCCTGAAAGACCACCCCATTTAGGATCATCAGTTGTGATTTGAATAGCATAATGATGACCTTCATGCGGAATTCCAAGAACTTCAAGGTTAACACTTAATTGTTGAACATAATTTTTTGGGACGCCACCGCCAATAAATATCACACCAGTTTTTTTAGATTTCATTTTAATTTGAGTTAATTCAAAAAGATCTCTTATTGGATCTATAATAAGTTTAGGTTCATTAGAATTCTTTTTATCCATATAATATTTTGATAATGCTAATCCTATAGAGCTATCGTTTAAAGCTGGACAAAAAACTGGAACTCCAAACTTGCTAGCGGAATATAAAATAGAATTTTCATCATTTAGGCAAGATCCAAGTTTATAAAGATATTCTCTAGTAGAGTAGATTTTAGGTTCAAATTGCTCTGTAATTTTATAAATTAAAGCATCAACTTTCATTAGTTCATCTTCATCCAAAAAAGTATCGTAAACACGATCTATATGAAGATCTCTAAGCTCTAAATCATTTACATGTTCTGTTCCTAAGTAATGTGGAACCCCAACAGCTTCACAAAAATCATGATAAAGATTTGCCCCTGTAGAAACTAAAACATCAACCATTTTATAAGCAATCATATCTCTAATAATTTTCCTCATTCCTCCAGGAACCATAGCACCAGCTAATCCAAGAAAAATAGTTGGTCTATCAGAGTCCATTAACATATTTTTAAAAACTTGATAACAATATGCTAGGTTTCTGCTTTGAAAAGAAGTGTAAGCCATAGCTTCAACCAGTTTTCCTATTGAAGGGACTTCTTCAAGATTTAAATGTTTAATTTTTTGTTTTAAGTACTCTTTTTTCATCATTTTTCATCTTTTTATTAGGGAAGGAAAATTGTTGATAAAAATGTTTTGGTTCGAAATATTGAATTTCTATGCAATAATTTCTTTTAAAAATGTAAATGGAAGAGTTTATAAGTTAGCTTCATCCTTATTAGTAAGTTTCATATGAGTAAAAAATGTAAAGCATGCAATAATGAAGCTGAAGAAAATGGAGAATTTTGCGAATTGCATAAGCTAGCATACTTAAATATAGTTAAGGCTTATGAAGAATGGAAAAAAGCGTATGGTGAAATTTCATTTAATGAATTTTTAAGAAAAATAATTGAGGCAAAAGAGAGTGGAGAGGCAGTTAAAGAAATTGCATTTTACATTATGAAAAATAATTTTAAAGTGAGAAAAGAATGAAAACAACATTAATTATATGTGAAAAACCTGATGCTGCTTTGCATGTAGCTAAGGCATTAAGCGAAAATGGAGAAATTAAAAAACTTATAAAATATGATATACCATATTTTGAGGTTAAAAACAATTCTGAAAAATTAATTATTTGCAGTGCAATAGGACATTTATATGAAGTGGATGTTAAAGGTAATGAAAAAAGAACTGAGTATCCAGTTTGGGATTTTACATGGAGACCAAAACATTTAGTTGAGAGAGGACAAAAAAAGCAGGAGAAATTTATTAAAGCTATAACTGAATTAGCTAAAGAAGCGGATCTTTTTATTAATGCATGCGATTATGATATTGAAGGTTCATTAATAGGTTATATGATTCTTAAATATGCATGTAAAGGAGCGCATGTTAAAGCTAAAAGAATGAAGTTTAGCACTTTAACCGTTAAAGAGTTAAGGGAAGCATATAAAAATTTAATGCCAACATTAGATTATCCATTGATTAATGCTGGTATGTGCAGGCATGAAATTGATTGGTTATATGGAATAAATCTTTCCAGAGCATTAACTGAATCTGCTCGTAAATACAGTGGAAAATACTCGATTTTAAGCATAGGTAGAGTTCAAGGTCCAACATTAAAGTTCATAGTTGAAAAAGAAAGGGAAATTCAAACCTTTGTTCCAAAGCCATATTGGGTAATTAACTCTAAAATAGATATAAATGGAGAAAAATTTAATGTTGAATATAAACTTTCCAAAATTGAAGAAAAAAATATTGCTAATAAAATTGTTAAGGAATGCTTTAAAAAGGAAGGAGAAATCATAGATGTTCAAAGCAAAACATATGAGTTGCCTCCTCCTCCACCATTTGATTTAACTCAACTTCAACTAGAGGCTTATAGGCATTTTGGGTTTACTCCAAAACAAACTCTTGATATTGCTGAGCGTTTATATCTTAACGCTTTAATTTCTTATCCTAGAACTTCAAGTCAAAAGCTTCCATCTACAATAGGATACATGGAGATTTTAAACTCTTTAAAAGAAAATTCTCAATATAAAGATGCAATTAATGAGCTTTATGATATTAATGAGTTAAAACCTAATGAGGGAGAAAAAACGGATCCAGCTCATCCAGCCATTTACCCAACAGGGATTCAACCAAAAGAAGAACTATCAAGCAGAGAGAAAAAAATTTATGATTTAATAGTTAAAAGGTTTATAGCCACTTTTGGTGATTCATGCTTAAAGAAAAGCGAAAAAGCAATAATTAAAGTTAATGAACATATATTCTATTTAAGAGGAGCAAGAATTTTAAAGCCTGGATGGATAAAATTTTATTCACCTTATTTAAGCTTAAAGGAAAACTTGCTTCCACCTCTTTTCATAGGACAAAAAGTGTTTTTTGATGAGGTTAAAGCTGAAGAAAAATATACACAACCTCCATCAAGATTTAATCCAACAAGCCTTTTAAAACTTATGGAAGAGCAAAACATTGGAACTAAAGCAACTAGAGCTGAAATAATAGATATTTTATATAAAAGAGGTTATATTAAGGATGAACGAATAATTGCCACACCATTATCTTTTAAAATTATTAAACTTATGTTAAAATATTGCTCTAAAGTAGTTAGCGTAGAGTTCACTAGAGAACTTGAAGAAATGATGAAGAAAATAGAGTTTGGAAAAGAAAAAAGAGAGAAAGTTGTTTTAAAAGCAGTTAACAATTTAAAACCAGCTATTATAGAGTTAAAAAATAAAGAGGTTGAAATAGGCAAGGAATTAAGCGAAGTTATAAAGCAAGTTAAAACTTTAGATTTTACTATTAAAACTCCATGCCCAAACTGCGGCTCGCGATTATTAATAATTAAAAGTAAAAAAACTGGTAAAAGATTTATTGGTTGCTCAGGTTTATGGATTGGAAAATGCCATTTTTCTCTTCCATTACCTCAAAAAGGAAAGCTATCCCTATTAAATAAAGAATGCCCTGAGTGCGGATTTCAAATGATTCAAGTAAAAATTGCGGGTAGAAAACCTATGATTTCCTGTCCAAAATGTTTTATTACCAATTTAAATAGCAAAAAATTAACCATAACAAAAGCAAGTAATTAAATTAATTCTAAAAATTTATGTTAAAAACATATTTTTATTTCATTTTTACATTAAACTTTATAAAGATATTTTTAAGGGAGAGTGTTAACATTAAAAGTTAAATTGCTTTCTTATACACCTCAACCTGAAAAATTATGTGGAGTAGCTGCACGCTCATGTATTTCTAGAAAAACTCCAAGCGAATTAATGGATTTGCCTGAAGAAAAATTAAATGAAGCGTTAAGCAAAGCTTTAAGTAAAGGGCATCATTCAGTTATTGAGCATGCAAATTTTACATTTAGCCTCGAAGGAATATCAAGAGCATGCACACATCAATTAGTCAGGCATAGAATAGCTTCTTATTCTCAGCAAAGCCAAAGACATGTTGAGTTAAGCGAGCTTAACTATGTAAAGCCTCCATCAATTTTAAAAAACAATGAGGCATTAAAGATTTTTGAGGAATGCTTAAAAGCTATTGATGAAACATATAGAACTTTAATAAAAATGAATATTCCTTTAGAGGATGCTAGATATATTTTACCTAATGCTGCTTCAACAAATATTGTTGTTACAATGAATGCTAGAGAGCTTCTTCATTTCTTTGAGTTAAGATGTTGTCTTCATGCTCAATGGGAAATTAGAAAAGTAGCTTGGGAAATGCTTAAAAAAGTTAAAAAAGTAGCTCCTAAAATTTTTGAAAAAGCTGGACCACCATGCATTTCTAAAGGTGAATGCCCAGAAAAGGATTTTTCATGTCCATTTTTTAAAAGGTTTATAGTTAAAAATAAAAACATTTAGATTAGAAAATTCATTTAAGATTTTTCATGTTGCTTAAGCTTGAACCTAATTTAAGATAATTAATTGTTTTTATGAATCTTTAAGCTGTGTAAATTTAAGATTTAATTTTAACCCATTTTGGACCTTGAGGTGTATCTTCAATTATAAAACCTATTTTATTTAGTTTTTCTCTAATTTCATCCGAAAGCTTCCAATCTTTTCTTTTTCTAATTTCTTCTCTAATTTCCAAAATTAAATTCATTAAGTTTAAGATTGTTTCATCTTTTTCAGTGGTTTTCTCTTCAAGCTCAAAAATACCTAAAATATAAAAGAATTCTTTAAAAGCGTTTACTATATTTTCTAAATTCTTTTTTCCAGTTTTTTCTGAAATATAAGAGTCGATTTTCTTTGAAAAATTTATTAAGATTGCTAAAGCTTGAGGGGTATTAAAATCATCTTCCATAGCGTCATAAAAGCTTTTTTTAGCTGCTTCAATCTCATTAATAATTTCGTTGTTGCATTCAATTTCAATGGTTTTTTCAAGCAAATTTAAAGCTTTTTTATAAACTCTATAAAGGTTTTCACTTATAACTTCAGCTTGTTTTAATTTTTCTTCATTAAAATCTATTGGGCTTCTATAATGGCTTGAAGCAAAAAATATTCTTAAAGCGTTTACACTATATTTTTTTAAAGCTTCCCTAATAGTTATATAGTTTTTTAAGGATTTAGACATTTTTTCTCCTTTAATAGTTAAAATGCCTGTATGAACCCAAAAATTCACCATTGGTTTAACTCCGCTTATTGATTCGCCTTGCGCTATTTCAGCTTCATGATGAGGAAAAACAAGCTCTATAGCTCCTCCATGAATATCATATTGCGGTCCAAAATAAGTGTAAGTTATAGCTGTATCTTCAATATGCCATCCAGGTCTTCCCTCCCCCCAAGGGCTTTCCCAAAAAGGTTCATTGGGTTTTCTGCTTTTCCAAAGAGCAAAATCTCCAGGATTTCTTTTTCTAGGATTGGGCTCAATTCTATGTTTAATTAATTCTTCAGGTTTTTGATGAGATAATTTCCCATACTCAGGAAATTTTGAAATATCAAAATATACATCACCATTAACTTTGTAAGCGCAACCTTTCTCAATTAAAATAGATATTTGTTGAATTATTTCTTGAATATGCTCTGAAGCTTTAGCATATAAGTTTACACTTGAAATGTTTAGAGCTCTCATATCATTAAAAAATTCTTCAGTCATTTTTTTAGATAATTCAAATGGGTTAATGTTTAATTCTCTAGCTCTATTAATGATTTTATCATCTATATCAGTTATATTCATTAAAAAAAATACGCTGTAACCTAAAGATTTTAAAAATCTAGCTATAATATCATAGGCTACATAAGTTCTAGCATGTCCTATATGAGATAAATCATAAACAGTTGGACCGCAAACAAACATATAAACCCTATTATTTCTTAAAGGTTTAAATTCTCTTTTCTCTCTAGTTAAAGTATCATAAATTTTTAAAACCAACGGTTTTACACTCCAAAAATTGCTTAAAATAAAAATAAGTGAAAAATTTTAAAGTTTATATCCAATTTTTCTAAGGAATTCTTTTCTTTCTTTTATTTCAGCTTCTCCTTCAACCCCTTTAGATTTAAATCCATCAATTACTCCTAAAATTCCTCTACCTTGCTCTGTTTCAACTAATATAACTTCAACAGGATTAGCTGTTGCACAATGAATTGTGCAAACTTCAGGAACAGCTTTAATTGCATTTAATACATTTATTGGAAAGGCATTTCTTAATAAGATTACGAAAGAATGTCCTGCACTTATATTTAAAGCATTTTTAACAGCAATTTCTTCTAATTCTTTATCTGTTCCAGCATGACGAATTAAGCATGGACCTGAAGCTTCGCAAAAAGCTAATCCAAATTTGATTCCTGGAACAGAATTAACTAAAGCTTCATATAAATCCTCAACTGATTTTATAAAATGGGTTGTTCCAACAATAATATTGCATTCTTTAGGAATTTCCAATTTAACAATTTTAAATTCCATTTTTCTCGCCCAAAATAAAATTTATTTTTATTTTTATTTAAAGTTTATTATAGCAGAGCATATAAAATGAATAATGGTGCTAAAGCTAAAGCAATAGTATTTAAAAGTTTAATCACAACATGAATTGATGGCCCAGCTGTATCTTTTAATGGATCTCCAACGGTATCCCCTATAACTGTAGCAGCATGAGTGGGTGAACCTTTACCGCCTAAATTACCTGCTTCAACATATTTTTTAGAATTATCCATAGCTGCACCTCCATTATTCATGAATAAAGCCATAACTACGCCAACGATTATTCCAACCATTTGCAAAGCTCCAAGCGCTTCAGCTCCTAAAACTAAACCTACAATTACTGGCACAACAATTATTAAAAGACCGGGTGAAACCATATTTTTTAAAGCTGCCTTTGTGCTTATATCAATGCATCTTGCATAATCAGGTTTAGCCTTACCTTCAAGAATTCCAGGAATTTCCCTAAATTGCCTTCGTATTTCCTCAATCATTTCCGCTGCAGTTTTACCAACAGCTTTAATAGCTAAAGCACTGAAAAGAAAAATTAGCATTGCCCCTATAAAAGCTCCAATAAAAACAGCTGGTTTACTTAAATCTATGCCTTTTAACCCAACAACTTCTAGAAAAGCAAAGAAAAGTAGAAAAGCTGAAAGTGAAGCTGAACCTACAGCATAACCCTTAGTTAAGGCTTTAGTTGTATTGCCTATAGCATCCATTTTTTCAGATATTTCTTTTCCCTCGCTAGTTAAACCTGACATCTCAAGTATACCACTGCTATTATCTGCTATTGGACCGAAACCATCTAAAGCCAATATAATTGGTGTAACAGAAAGCATACCCATTGTTGCTATAGCTGTTCCATAAATGCCTTTTTGAATAGCTTCCCAAGAGCCTTTACCAACTAAAACTGGAAGCCCTCCTCCTAAAGCAAAGCTAGCCAAAATAGCTATGGAAATAACAAATATAAATATGCCAGTTGATTCCATTCCAATTGCTAAACCAGTAATTATTCCTGGACCGGCTCCTCCTTTGGCAGAATTTGCAATTTCTAAAACAGGTCGTTTACTATAAGAAGTATAATAATTAGTTATTAAAGCAATTAAAGCAGCTGTTACTATGCCGATTACAGCAGCTAAAAACAAGTTTAAATTATTATTTAAAAGAATTCTAACTAAAATATAGAAGAAAATCACACATAAAATAGAAGTAACCATTAAGCTTCTGAGTAATGGTTTAAATGGATCTTCACTTTCCTTTTTTGCATAAACAAAAAGCATTCCAATCATTGTTGCGATTAAACCGAAAGCTCTAGCTATAAGAGGGAAAAGCACACCATTCACACCATATAAAGAAAAAATTGCTGGAGCTAAACCAAGAATCATAGCACCAATATTTTCAGCAGTTATAGATTCAAATAAATCAGCTCCTCTACCAGCTATGTCACCTACATTATCACCTACATTATCAGCTATAACTGCTGGATTACGCGGATCATCTTCAGGAATGCCAGCTTCAACTTTACCAACTAAATCTGCGCTCATATCAGCTGCTTTAGTATATATTCCTCCACCAAGCTGAGCAAATAAGGCTGCAAAGCTTGCTCCAAACCCAAACCCAACAATTAATCTTGGATCTTTATTAAATAAAATATATAATCCAGCTATTCCTAAAAGACTCATTGAAACCACAGATAAACCAAAAACTAATCCGCCTCTAAAAGCTATTTTTAAAGCTTTATCAAAGCTTTTTCTAACAGCTGAAGCTGTTCTAACATTAGCAAGAACAGCAACTCGCATAGCTATGTAACCAGCCAAGTTAGAGCATAAAGCCCCTAGAATAAAACCAAAAGATGTTTGAATGCCAAGCCAAGGATTATGGGGGTCTTTAATTGCTAAAGCGAATAAAAAAGCGAAAATAGCTGCAATAATTATTATTGATTTATATTGTCTTTTAAGGTAAGCTTCAGCTCCAGATTTTATAGCTGAAGCGATTTCACGCATTTTTTCAGTTCCAGTATCTTGAATTAAAATATATCTTGTTAAAAAAGCAACTAAAATTAAGGCTATAGCGCAAACAATAATTATTAATGAAATTAAAGGATTAAACATTTTAAACGTTCCCTCAAGCTTTTGATTTATTGCAATTAACTAAATTAAAAAAAAGAGGGTGAAATAAAAAGTTTTATGAGTTATGCAGTTCTTTTCGCTGCTTCCAACTCTTTTTTAAGAGCTTCAATTGTTGATTGAAGAGCTAAAACTTTTCTTCGTAAAGCTTCAGCTTCAAATCGTTTAATATTAAGCATTTTAATTTTAGCTAGCAATCTTGATCTTAAAGCATTAAATTTATTTATTGGAACAGATCTGGATAGTTCAGCGCTTAACATAGCTACTCGATTTTTTAGTTCTTCAATTTCTTTTGCTGAAGCTTTAGGTTTAGCTTTTTTAACTGTTTTAGGTTTTGCAACTTTCTTTTTTGATAATAATGCTTTTGAGGCTTTACCCTTTTTAGCAGGCAATTTTATTCACCTTTATCGCATTAAAAACATAATAACATTAATTATTACTTTATCTAAAGAATAAATATAAAAGGTTTTGTCTCTTAAGATAAAGGAAGTTTAACTATTTTATTTCTATTAACAAAAAGAAAAATTTTCTTTTAAAATTTTGCTTTTCCCTGAATTTCTTTAAGAATTAATTTTTCAATTGTGCAAACGCTTTTACCAAATATTTTTTCTAAAGCAATAAAGAATTCTTCAGGTTTCTTTACAATATCATTAAATTTTAAAGAAAATTTTTCTTCAAGATAGTTTTTTATTGCTTGAAATACGGCATCTCCAAGGGTTTCTTGCAATTTAGACTCAATAATATTTATAAGAGCATTTTCAAAGCTTAACTTTTCTTGAGCAAAAACCTTTTCATGCATTTTTATTAAATCAATTAATATCTTCCTTTCTACACAAAGCTTAATATTTTTAGCATTAAAATAATTATCGTTACTAATATTAATTTGATAATTGCAAGATTCAGTTAAAATATTCATATTGAATCTCCGAGAAAAAATAGTAAATAATTTAAATATGAACATATTTCAAAAATAAATGGAATTTAGTTTAAATCTCTAAAGGATTTAATCATTAATGTTTTAACTTATTTTTTTATTTTATTTTTCATAATAGCAACTCAAGTTTAAAAATAGGCATGAACTAATAGCTTAGTTATTTTTTAACTTTAAAAAACAAAAAACTAATTAAGAAATAGAATAAACAATTTAAAAAAATTATTCCTTAATTTTTTAACAGCTTAATTTTTCAGGTGAAATATACTCGCCAAACTCTTCTTTAGCTTTAAGTAAACGCTTACGCTGCGCTTCAAGCTCTTCAAAAAGTTTTTGGGGGGCTTCAGGAGCGTTTTCTCGATAAAATTTTTCTACACGATTGATTTTAGCTAAATTTTCTTTAACACGAATAGTAAATTGTTTGGTATATTCTTCAATAGTATAGTTTCTATTAAGTACTTCGCGAAAAAGCCTGCGAAGATCTTCATAGTTAGGAATAAAACCTGTTGGAGATTTTATAGCATCAACTTCATTATGCACTCGAAGCTCCATCCATTTTATCCACACTCTTTTATCAAGTTTACTTGTTACAAATTCTCCCGTTGCTTTATCTCGAAGAAAATAGTTAACTCCAAAAATGATCGGGGGCTTTTTAAGTTTTTCACCAAATTCTAAGTGATTACGAATGTATTTGCCTAAAGGAATAGAGACAAAATCTTGAATACTCATTAAATTTATCTCATATTTACCTTCCTCTTCTACAATTGCAAATGTTGTTTCAGTCTCAAGTGAAGCGCCATAAGCGATAACTCCATGACTCCAATTAAAGCTTTGCTGAACTGGTACGTAAGCTCTAGCATCTCTACAACCATAAATTATTCCTCCAAGCTCCACACCCATTGGATTATCTAATTCAGGATCACAATTTTTTAATGCTTTTAGAGATATTGTATAACGAGCATTTTTATGGGATAAGGGAATTTCCTCCCCTTTTTCATCAAGCTTACCTTCATACCAGTATCCACTATAGTTTATTCCATCTTTAGGAAGATCACAACCCATACCTATCCAATAAGGTTTACCATTCTTTACTAATACATTTGAAAAAATAACTTCATTTGGAGATGTAATAGCTTCCCAAATTAACGGATCATCAATAGGATTTACATCTTTAATTATTCCGAAAACTCCTGCTTCAGCATTTACAGCACGGCAAACTCCATTAATATTGCGAAGATAAGCAATATCATCACCTAAAATAGTGTTTCCTGGAATCATAGCCGTAGAAGTTTTACCGCAAGCGCTTGGAAAAGCTCCTGCAAAATAGGTTTTCCGATTATTTGGTCCATGCACACCAGTTAACATCATATGCTCAGCTAACCAACCTTCCCGATCAGCTTTGCGAATAGCAAGGCGAAGAGCAAGCTTTTTAAAGCCTAAACTATTACCTGCATATTGGGTATTTACAGAATAAATAGTATCCTCAATATAATCAATATAAATGCGTTTTTTATCCATGTTTATACTTACCATTTTTTCATTTAATTCTCCAGCTGAATGTAAAACTTTAAAAATAGAGTTTTGAGTTCCATTTTTCTGAAACATTTTAAATGCTGGACGATAAAGCAAATGAGCAGAATGCGCAACATACCAAGAATCTGTACATTCTATGCATGGAATGCTAAATATTGAATTAGGTGGACCTAATGAAAGAAAAAGAACTATCATTGTACGGTTTTTCATAGAATTTCTTAATAACTCTTTTATTTCAGCTAAACCTTTTTCCCGTTCAATTTGATTAAGATTTTTATTAAGAGAATCCCATTTTGGAACAAGATATTTTGTAACTTCTCTATCTCGACCTTGATCTTGAGGATTATCAAAATGATAGGTATGACCGGGGGTTGCTAATGGAATTTCTTCTCCAGTAGCTATCGCTTGATTTCGAACATAGCTTATATCTTTGGGAGAGTCGCTGCAAATAAAGATTTTATCTGGATTGCAAAGCTCTGCAGCTTCAGCGATAAATTGATGAATTTTATGGTTAGATATTGAGGATAACTTTAAATAGTCAATTTCACTCATTTTCATTTTTAATGTTTCAAGATGTTGCAGCATTTTGCATAGTGGCACCTTCTCGAAACGTGTTTTTCTTTTTGCTTAAAGTTGCAACTCACTAAAGTTATAAAAACAAAAATATAAGTTTTTTTAATGAAAAGTTGACGAAACGCAGATTTACATTTAAATTTTATAACAAAATGGAAAAGTTTAAAAGCTTCATTTAAACGTAAAATAATTTATGCTTAGCAAAAAAGATCTCTTATTATTGAAAGAATTAATAAAAGATAGCAGACAAAAAATAACGGATTTAGCAGTTAAATGCAATTTAACTAGGCAAAGCGTTTATGAAAAAATTAAAGAGTTTATTAATAAAGGTGTAGAATTTACAATTGATGTAGATCCGAAAAATCTAGGATTAAATTTAACCGCATATATTTTGATAGTTGCAGATCCTCATAGGGAATTTCGAAAAGAAACAGATAACCTAATAAAAGAGTTTAAAGAAGTATCGCAAATACATTATATTCTAGGCAGATTTGATGTAATAGCTGAAGTTATTGTAAAAGATATGGATGAATTTAGAAATGTTCTAAATAAAATTCAAAGTTTACCAGCCGTAAAAAAAACTGAAACATTAATGGTTTATGAAACCACAAAAAGAAATAGGATAGATCCATTATTAAAGGCTATAGAGGATCAATTAAATTTAATGTAAACATAACTTTATTTTCAAATTTTTCCTCATTAAAAAGGGTAGAAACCAATTTAATTTTAACATTTAATTCAATAAACCATTTAACTAAAGAAGAATGGTTTTCCATAATAAAAGGAGTTGTGAATAAAATGGGGGAGCTATGCGAAATAAAATATGAGTTAAAAATTAACCCTGTTAATAAAGCTATTCCAACTCAAAAAGAACATATTGAATCCTTAAAAGGGGTTTTAAGTCAAAAACAAATTAGTAAAATGAAAAAGGAAGCAATAAACTGCATAGTTAAAAATAAAACAGTATCTTTTATAGAGTGTTTTTGCTGCAAAAACTTTGTAAGAAGAATAAAGGGAATAGTCTATTGTAAAGGAGATTCGCTTGATAAAATTTAAGGTTTAGATTTAAAAATAATCTTTATTATTTTCCTCCTTATTTATTGAAAGTGACCTTTAAAGTTTTTATGGAGAGAATAAGCTTTTGTTAACCTCTGAGTTTAATGCTGAAGAATTTATTAAAACTCAAATAGAAAACTTAAGAAGAGAAATTAAAGAAGAAAAAGCTTTAGTAGCTGTTTCCGGTGGAGTTGATAGCACTACATGCGCCGCTTTAGCTTATAAAGCAATTAAAGAAAATTTAATTTGTGTTTTAATAGATACAGGATTTATGCGAATTAATGAACCTGAATGGGTAAAGAATATATTAAATAAGCCCCCGCTCAATTTACCTATTAAAATTTTAAATGCTAAAGAAAATTTTATTAAAAGTTTGATAGGAATAAAAGATGCTGAAGAAAAAAGAAAAATATTTAGAGAAGAATTTTACAAAGTTTTAAGTGATGTAGCTAAAAGAGAAAACTGTAGGTTTTTAATTCAAGGAACTATTGCTCCAGATTGGATAGAAACTAAAGGAGGAATAAAAACTCAACATAATGTTTTAACGCAAATTGGAATAAAAACTGAAGAAAAATATGGATTTACACTTCTTGAACCTTTAGTTAATCTTTATAAAGATCAAGTAAGAATTATAGCTAAAACATTAAATGTTCCAAAAGAAATTTCGGAAAGACAACCTTTTCCAGGACCAGGATTAATGGTTAGATGCGTAGGTGAAGTTAAAGAGGAAAAGTTAAGAGAGTTAAAAAAGGCTACTAAAATTGTTGAAGAAAAACTAATGAATAAAGAAATACAACAATATTTTGCAGCAATATTAGATGAAGAATTTATTAGAGAACAATTTTTCCCAGAATTAGATTTAAATATAGAAGAAATTAAAGTTTTTAAAAATTTAGCTACAGGAGTTAAAGGTGATGAAAGAGCCTATGGAAAAATAGCAGGTGTTAAAATTAAAGAAAAGCATAGAGAAAACATATGGAATAATTTTGAAGCATTAATTTCACTTCAATCAAAAATAATTTCTGAAAAAAAGGATTTTACCCGCGTTTTATATTTAATAGAAGAAAAAAATGATGGAAAATATGCTATTTCAATAAGAGCTATAAAAACTAGGGATTACATGACTGCAGAAATAGCGCAAATTGAATGGGAAACAATTAAAAAGATTGGCGAAGAAATTTTAGTTAATTGCTTAGATGTAAAAGAGGTTTATTATGATGTTACCCCAAAACCTCCAGCAACAATTGAATATGAATAAAAAGAGAAGTAATTTAATAATTCCAGTGGTTAGCTTAGAAGGGCAATACAATCATTTAATTTCTAGATTGCTTTATGAGCTTAAAGCTGAAAGCCCATTGATTCCAGCAACTATAACTTTAAATCAAATAATTGAGGCAAATATCGATGGATTAGTTTTTGGTGGAGGCCCTCAAAAAGTTTATGAAGAGTTTAAAAAGGGAAAATTCAATTCATTATGCGAAATTATTACAAAAATTAATATTCCATGTTTATGTATATGTGCTGCTCATCAATTATTAGCTTTAGTTTATGGTGGTGAAGTAGGACCAGCAGTTTACCCAGAGTTTGGACCAGTTGAAATAGAAGTTATAGATGAGAATGAAATTTTAAAAGGTTTAAAACCATCTTTTATAGCATGGAGTTCACATAATGATGAAGTTAAAAAACTTCCTAATGAATTTAAGCTTTTAGCCAAATCAAAAAAATGTTTGATTCAAGCTGTAAAACATGAAAGCAAACCTATTTTTGGAGTTCAATTTCATCCTGAAGTTTACCATACAGTTAATGGAAAAAAAATTTTTGAAAATTTTTTAAGCATAATAAAAAGATGAAGATGAAGAAGGAACCTTTTTAAACCTCTAAAAACCAATTTAAATTTTTCAATAAAGGAGGGTTTAAAGATTAAAGCTGAAAAAGCAACTATTCTGGTTTTCACAGGTTTAATAATTATTCTTCAAGCATTTTTCATAAATTATGCTGTTTCTCAAGGATTAATAATAAACCCAACTTTTAACTTGCCTATTCAACCTGTTTATTTTCCAGCTTTAGGGTTTATAGCTATTTCACTTTCTTCCTGGAGTTTTATTTTTCAAAAAATTTTAGAGCTTAAAGCATTTTCTAAAAAAGTTTTAATTAAATCATTAAAGCTTATGCTTTTTCTTTTTATTATAACAGCAGCAGCTCTTTATTTGCCATATATTTTAACTTCAAATTGGTTCGCATCTATTTTAACTAATTTAGTTGCTAAAATTCCTCAATTCTTTAAATTTATAGAGAAATTAAGCTTTTCCTTAATTTACTTTTGGAGTTTAAATGAAGAATGGAAGTATATTTTCGCGCAGTTTTTAGGAGCTTCAACCTTAACTTTAGCATCTTTAATAGAGGGTTCCCTTTTAAGCAGAGAGATTAAAAGAAAAATTAGAAAAACGATAAAAAGCAAATAACAGTTTTTATTTTTGCCACTTTTTAAGAAGCTCCTCTAATTTTTTGGAAGCTTCCTTTATAGAATTACTTTCTATATATGTAATTTTATTTGATTTAGCAAAGGATTTAGCTGTTTCATTTAATTTTGGAACAACTATAAGAAGTGCTAATGGAGGTTTAACATCTGAAAATTTTGCACAACTTGCTAAAATTTCATTAATTTTAACTTCGCTTTTTTCTGATCTAATTAAATCTATAGCTATTGAAAGATTGTTTTTAATACATGTCATTGTAAACTCATGAGTTATACCTGAATTTCCAAGAGCTAAACCTGGAATTTGAACTTTAAAACCAGCGTTTTCAGCAGCTAATTTAAGCAAAGGTAAATCTATTGCACTTATAATTTCATTAAGCAACTCTCTATTTAAATAATATTTATAAACGTTTATGAATGATGCACTTTTAAAACTAAATTCATAATTACAGTTTCTGCAGAAAAGAGTATGAATTGGTTCTTCAAAACTTGAGTTGCATAATGCACATATGCAAGTTACACCTATTAGTTTAAAACCAACATCAAAATCTTTAACTTCTTCCTTGCACACTGGACGAACAACTTTATTTTTATTAATTTTAAATTCCTTTTCTTCCTTTATAGCACCGCAGGTGGAGTGTTCAATCATTCGTTTAACATTTATTTCTAAAGATCCACATTTAGGACATTTATATCTTGGAAAAATTGAGGAGGGTTTATTGCATTTAGGACAGCAAGCTAGTTTTTCATAAAATTCTTTTCTTAAAATTTTTGATGAAGCTAATTCCTCTAGGAAGCTTAAGGTTTCAATTGGGTTTTTACCTGTAATATTTTCAATCATAAAATATCTAGGTAATCGATTTTCATCAAAAACAGGAATAAACTCGCTTATTTCCTCTATTGCGCTGCTAAGTAAAGTTTGAACTGATGGATTACTATATAATTTTAATCTAAAATTTTTTTCTTCAAACATTAAGTTATCCTCATTAAAAATTTTTGATAATTTAAACAAATTAATAAAATAAAAATAAAATAAACAAACTTATTTTATTATTAAATTCTGTTTTTACCTTTATATCTTCTTCTTAATTAAAATCTAGTCATATAATTGTTTAATTAAAAATTTTAAATAAAAAATTCTAAATAAGAGATTTTAATACAGTTTTTTGTAGAGGGGAAAAAAATGGCATGCGGAGCAAAGAAGGGATCAAAAAAGAAGAAGAAAGAAGAAAAAACAAAATAAATTTTTATAGTTATAAAGAATTTTTTGTTTAAATCTCTCATTTTCTTTTTATTAAGCGTTTAAATAGAAAGGGGTTAAAGTCCCATTAAATTGAATAATTTTCTCTGAATTAATTTAAAGCAATAAGCAAGCCTTGGCTTTTTTTATAATTTAAAAGAGATTGTTTAGAAGCTTTTTAGTTTAAATAAAAAGGTAAAGTAAAGGTTTTCGGTGTTTTAAAATGATTAAAGTATATACAGCGCCCAATTGTCCCTATTGTGAAGCTTTAAAAAGATTTCTTAAAGAAAATGGAATTTTATTTGAGGAATTAGATGTTTCTAAAGATCCTAAAGTTGTTACTGAATTGATTTCTAAATCAAATCAAGCTGGAGTGCCGGTAATCGATATAAATGGAAAAATAATTGTAGGTTTTAATCGTGAGGCTATAATTAAAGCCTTATTAATTAAAGAAAAACATTAAATTCGTAATTTTTATTTCGAAAAATTTATATATAGAATTGCTTTATTGCCTTATTCGTATATTACAATACGATTTTTAAGGAGGAAAAATAAAGTGTTTAAAGGATGCTGCACAGCCTTAATAACTCCTATGAAAAAAAATTTTGAAATAGATTATGAAGGATTAAAAAAATTAATTGAATTTCAAATTGATGAAGGAGTAGATGGTATTTTAGCTGTTGGAACAACAGGAGAATCCCCTACATTAACTTGGGAAGAACATATAAAAGTTATAGAAAAAACTTTAGAGGAAGCAGGTGAAAGATGCGAAGTTATCGCAGGTACAGGAAGCAATAGCAGCAAGGAAGCTATTGAAGCTACAAAAGAAAGCTATAACTTAGGAGTTAAAACAGTTTTACTTGTTGATCCATATTATAATGGACCAAGCTCTTTAGAAATAAGAAAAGAATATTTAGAGCCTATAGCTGCTAAATTTCCTGAAATAGAAATAATTCCATATATTATTCCAGGAAGAACAGGAACAAAGCTTCTTCCCCAAGATTTAGCAATTCTTCATAAAAAATTTAAAAATGTTAATGCTGTTAAAGAAGCTACTGGCGATTTAGAAAATGCAAAAGTTATTAGAGCTTTATGCGGAGAGTACTTTAGCATTTTATCTGGAGATGATGATAAAACTTTTCTTTTAATGAGTGACCCTAAAATAAAAGCTAATGGAGTAATTTCAGTAACATCAAATATTGCTCCAAGCGCTGTTCAAGAAATGGTTAAATCTTTAATTTCAGGTGATTTTGAAAAAGCTGAGGTTATAGCTAAAGGGCTTAAACCATTATTTGAAGTAGTAACAGTTATTACTCAGGAGGAAACTGAATATGGTCAAGTTTTATGCAAAGCAAGAAATCCTTTACCATATAAAACTTTAATGAATATCTTAGGAATGCCTGCAGGTCCTTGCCGACCACCATTAGGAAAAATGACTAAAAAAGCAATAACTTTTCTTGTAAGTAAAGTTAAAGAAGTTTATGAGAATAATCCTGAGTTTTTAGCTTCAGTAGAGGAATTTTTTGATGTAGATTTAAGTGAAAGATTATATAATGAAAAATATTTGGATGGATTGTTTTATGAGTCATATTAAAATTTGTGTTGCAGGCGCTGATGGAAGAATGGGAAGCACAGTGATTAGAGAAGCTGCTTCCATAAGCGAATTTAAAGTTGTTGGAGCACTTACAGCTTTAGAAAGCAATAATGCAGGTAAAACTCTTGGAGAAATAGGGTTAACACCTAAAGAAGTTAAAATTTTAACACCTCAAAATTTAGAGGAAGCTTTAAAAAATGCTGATGTTTATATTTCTTTTACAACTCCTAAAGCAGAATTAGAGAATTTACCTAGGGTAGCTAAATTAAATAAAAGAATAGTTATGGGAACAACTGGATTTACAGATGAACAAAAAAAGCTTCTTAAAGAAGCTGTTGAAGGGAAAGTTCCTGCTGTTTTTTCTCCAAATTTCTCCATAGGTTTAAATATAATGCTTAAAACAATAGGCTTTTATAAAGCGCTTCCGCAAGATTATGACTTTACAATTTTTGAAATGCATCATTCTGGAAAAATAGATGCTCCAAGCGGAACAGCCAAAAAAATAGCTGAAATAATAACATCTTTTAAAGATTATTCAAAAATAGTTTATGGAAGAGGGGGTTTATCTAAAAGAAGCGAAAAAGAGCTGGAAATTTTATCAGCAAGAGGAGGAGGAGTTCCAGGAATCCATGAAGTTTTTATAGCAGGTCAACATGAATTAATAAGAATTGAACATACGGTTTTTTCTAGAAGTGTTTTTGCTAGAGGAGCTTTATATGCAGCTAAATGGTTAATGAATCAAAAGGAACCTAAAATTTATGATATGGAAGATGTGCTAGGGTTAAAGGGGCGTTAAAACAATTTTGAATCCATTTCAATTAACTTATTTAGAAAATAAAGCAGGCATACTTTATATTGATGGTGTTTCAGCATTAGAATTAGTTGAAAAATTTAAAACTCCCCTTTATGTATTAAGCCAATCAAGAATAGAAGAAAACTTTAGAAAATTAAATTTATCCTTAAAAAAACGCTATGATAAAGTTAGAATTTACTATTCAGCTAAAGCAAATTCAAACATTTCAATATTAAAAATTCTTTTAAATGAGGGGGCATGGTTAGATGCTGTTTCTCCAGGAGAAATATTTCTTGGTTTAAAAGCTGGTTTTCCAGCAGATAAAATTTTGTTTACTGGAACAAGCGTCAGCGAGGAAGAATTAAAATATGCTATTGAAGCTGGAGTAACAATAAATATAGATTCGCTTTCTCAATTAAGAAAACTTCTTAAAATAACTGTTCCAGAAGTTTTATCTGTAAGAGTAAACCCCGGTATTGGATTTGGCCACCATAATTATTGTAAAACTGGAGGAGAAGAGTCTAAATTTGGCTTATGGCCAAATGAAGCTAAAAAAGCTTATAGTGAAGCTAAAAAAACTGGAGTAAAAAGGTTTGGTATACATACTCATATAGGCTCAGGAATATTAAACATAAATGCTTTTACACAAGTGGCGGAGATACTTCTTCATATAGCGAAGAAAATTAGTGAAGATTGCAATTTAACTTTTGAATTTATTGATTTCGGTGGAGGATTGGGTGTTCCATATAAACCTGAAGAAATGGAATTAAACATTGAAGATTATGCTGAATCAATAATGTCAATTTTTAAAAATGAAATTAAAAATTTAAATTCTGAACCTTTCTTCGCTATAGAACCTGGAAGATATATAGTTTGTGATGCTGGAATTTTACTAACTAAAGTAGTTTCAATTAAAGTTACATCAACAAAAAAGTTTGCAGGTGTTGATGCCGGATTGAACGTTTTAATAAGACCGGCAATGTATAATGCATATCATCATATATTAGTTGCTAATAAACTTAATGAAGAAAATATGGATGAATATGATGTTGTTGGACCTATATGCGAAAATGCTGATTTTTTAGCTAAAAAAAGAGTTTTGCCTAAGCTTGAGGAAGGAGACGTATTAGCTGTGCTTAATGCTGGAGCTTATGGTTTTTCAATGAGCTCTCAATATAACGCTAGACCTAGACCGGCTGAAGTTTTAATTAATAAGGGAAAAGCTGAAGTTATTAGAGAAAGAGAAGATTTTAATAATTTATTAATTGGACAAAGGGTTGCAACTTGGTTAAAATAAAGTTTTGGAAAATGCATGGATTAGGAAACGATTATATAGTTATTGATGATAAAGAAGAATTAATTAAAAACCCTGAAGAAAAAGCTAAAAAGTTTTGTCGAAGAAGATTTTCTATAGGAGCTGATGGACTTATCTTATTGCAAAAACCAATTTTTAATCAAGCTGATTTTAAAATGAGGATATTTAATAAAGATGGAAGCGAAGCTGAAATGTGCGGTAATGGAATAAGATGCGCAGCTAAATTTTATTATGAAATAAATAAACCAAATAAAAAAGAGTTAATTGTAGAAACTAAAGCTGGATTAAAAAAGGTTTGGTTAAAAATTGAAAATGAAAAAGTTAAAGAAGTTGAGGTTAATATGGGTAAACCTATTTTTGAAAGAAAATTAATTCCAATGCTTGGTGAAGGTTTATTTATAAATGAAGAAATAAAAGTAGAAGATAAAGTTTTTAAAGCCACATGCCTATCTATGGGAAATCCACATTGTGTGATATTTGTTGATGATGTGGAAAAATTCCCAGTAAAAGAGATTGGATCAAAAATAGAAAAACATTCTTTATTTCCAAAAAGAGTAAATGTTGAATTTGTTAAAGTTTTAAATAAAAATACCTTAAATGTTAGAGTTTGGGAAAGAGGCTGCGGAGAAACTTTAGCTTGTGGAACAGGCGCATGCGCCAGCGCTGTAGTTAGTAATTTGCTAAATAAAACTGAAAATGAAGTTTTAGTGAAACTTAAAGGAGGAAGATTAAAAATTAAAATTAACGATGAAGTTTTAATGAGTGGGTCAGCTGTTAAAGTTTTTGAAGGAGAAATAGAAGCTTAAATTAAAAAAATAAGAAAGGGGATTAAAATGCATTGGAAAAAATCAAATAGATTGGAGAGGCTTCCACCTTATTTATTTACTGAAATAGAAAAAATTATAACTCAAAAAAGAAAAGAAGGAAAAAATTTAATTTCTTTTGGTGTTGGAGATCCAGATGTTCCTCCACCAAGATTTATTCTTGAAAGCTTAGCTAAAGAAGCTTTAAATCCAAAAAACCATAATTACTCTTTTAGCCAGGGAGAAGAAGAATTTAAAAAAGCTGTAGCTGAATGGTATAAAAAAAGATTTAATGTAGATTTAAATCCGGAAACTGAAGTTACAGCTTTAATAGGTTCTAAAGAAGGTTTAGCAAATATTTCGAGAGCTTTTTTAAATCCTGGAGAGAAAATTTTGGTTCCCGACCCTGCATATCCTGTTTATTTAAACGGTGCCACCTTGCTTAATGATAACATACCTGTTTTTATGCCTCTTCTTGAAGAAAACAATTTTTTACCTAATTTAAATGAATTAAATGCAGAAAATGTTAAAATGATGTTTTTAAATTATCCAAATAATCCAACTGGAGCCGTTATAGATGAAAAAAAGCTTAAAGAAATTGTGGAGTTCGCTAAGGAAAACAATTTAATAATTTGCTATGATAATGCTTATTCAGAGTTAACTTTTGATGATTATGTAGCTCCAAGTATTCTTCAAATAGATGATGCAAAAGAGTATGCAATAGAGTTTCATTCATGCTCTAAAACTTTCAGCATGACTGGTGATAGAATAGGGTTTGCAGTTGGCAATGCTGAGCTTATAGATGGATTAATTAAGGTTAAATCACAAATAGATTCTGGACCACAAATTTATATTCAAAAAGCAGCTATTAAAGCTCTTGAAAGCTATACGTCATCTCAACCCCCATCCTATATTAAAGAAAGAAACATGATTTATAAAGAGAGAAGAGATTATCTTGTTAAGGAATTAAATTCAATGGGGTTAAAATGCAATAAGCCTAAGGGAACATTTTATGTTTGGGCTAAATGCTTTGATAATTCAATAAATTTTGTGAGAAAGCTTCTTGAAGTTGATGTGGTAGCTACACCTGGTGCAGGATTTGGAAAATATGGTGAAGGTTATGTTAGATTTGCTTTAACAATTCCTTTAGATAAAATTAAGGAAGCTTGCGAAAGAATGAAAAAAATTTTATAGAGGAAATTTTTACATTCTACCTAAAATTTTCTTTAGGTTTTTACTTATATATTCTATATCTTCAAAGGAAACTTTTGGATGAATTGGAAGAGAAAAAATTTGATGGGAAACCTTTTCTGTAACAGATAAATCTTTTTTTATATTGTTATGTATGTTCATATAAAAGGGTAAAAGATGAGTTGGAGTTTCATAATAAACTGCAGCATTAATTCCTTTTTCCTTAAGTTTTGTTACAATTTTATTTCTTTTTGTAGCATTTACACCCTTAACCCTTACTGTGTAAAGATTCCATGCATGAGTAAAACCTTCAGGTTCCTTTGGAAGAATAAGTTTATCAACATCATTTAATTCTTCAGTTAGTTTTTTAGCATTGCTTCTTCTTTTTTCAAGAAAATCAGGTAATTTTTTTAATTGCACTATTCCTAAAGCAGCTTGAATTTCACTCATTCTATAATTGTGACCAAGCCTAGTATTCCAATTGGTTCTGGATTCTCCATGATTTCTAATAGCCCTTAAAGCTTCAGCATATTCCTTATTATTTGTAGTTATCATGCCTCCCTCTCCAGTAGTCATATTTTTTGTTGCATAAAAGCTAAAGCATCCCATATCACCTATTGAGCCAACTTTTCTTCCCTTATATAAAGCTCCATGGGCTTGAGCGGCATCTTCTATCACAACTATATCTTTGCTTTCAGCTAATTCCATAATCGGATCCATATCTGCAGGCAACCCGTAAAGATGCACCGGAATAATCGCTTTAGTATTTTTAGTTATAGAGTCTTCTATGCTTTCAACATCTATGCAATAAGTATCTTCATTTATATCTGCAAATACAGGTGTACCTCCTGCTAAAACAACAGCTTCGGCAGCCGCTGGAAAAGTTAAAGATGGAAGAATTACTTCATCTTTAGGTTTTAAATCTAAAGCCATTAAAGCTGCATGAAGAGCGGCTGTCCCACTTGATACAGCTATTGCATATTTAACTCCAATGTAACTGGAGAATGATCTTTCAAACTCTAAAACTTTAGGGCCCATTCCATTTTTATCCGTTAATATACCGCTTTTTAAAACTTCCTCTACAGCTTTAAACTCTTCTTTATCAAAGCAAACATCATTAATTTTAATGGTTTCCCTCAAAGCTTTCAACCATCCAAAATTTTAATTTAAGAAGGAAAAATAAAAAATTATTTTTCTGCTTTAAAAACTTTAGTAAAAATCTTTAAAGATTAATTTTAATGCTTTAGCTTTGTTAAAACTTCGGTTTTAACCCATTGAAGGCCTGCACCTGAAAGCCCATATTTTCCTTCAATAGCTATTATTTTACCTTCTCTTTTAAGTTCGCTAGCTCTAGCTCTAACAGCTTCCTTTCTTGTTGGCTTCCAGCTTAAACTAAGCATTTCACTTAATTCTTCATCAGATAACTTATTTGGATAAACAGCGTAAAGAATTATTCCTAAAGCTTCTTTAGATGTTAAAGAGTCTGCTGGAACAGTTAAATATAATTTTCCTTCAGGTGTATATTCAACTATACCTTCAAGATCCTTTAAGCCAAATGAAGTTTGAACTTCCTTTTCTCCCTTTAAAAGCTTTTCTAAAGGAATGGCTTTTAATAATTCTTCAAGCTTGCTTTTAACATAGGAATTTTCACCTTCTAATTCAAATTCAAACTCGCCAATTCTTATTTTAAATCTAGTTTTTCCTTCATTCAATTAGAATTTTTCACTCCCCCTTTTCCAAAATTTCTATTAAACTTAAAATTTAAGAATTAAATTAATAAGTCTTTGTATAAAATTAAAAATTGCTTTAAATTTTCACTATTATCACAATATCATTAACATTTGTTCCTGTAAAACCGGTAAATATTAAATCGTTTAACCCTTTAAAAAAGTTGTAGGAATCATTTTCTTGAAGAATTTCCTTTAAATTTAAATTTAATTGTTTAGATCTTTGTAAGGTAAAACCATCTATAATTGCGCCTGCAGCATCAGTTATACCATCTATTCCATCAGTTCCTATGGAAGCTATTGCTGCACCATTTATTCCATCAATTTCAATGCATGCATAAGCCATGCTTTCCTGATTTCTTCCACCTATTCCTTTACCTTTAACTGTAACGGTGGTTTCTCCACCTAAAATTACAGCGCAAGGCTTTTTAATAGGATGGTTCGAGGCATTAATTTCTCGTAATATTGAAGCATAAAATTTTCCAGCATTCTTAGCTTCACCTGTTAATTGAGATGTTAAAAAAATTGTGTTTAAACCTTTTTCTTTATAAAAGTTAAGAAGTTTAAGACAAACTTCTCTATTGCTTCCAATTATAAAATTATACGTTTTTTTAAAGCATTCATCTTCTGATTTAGGAGTTTCCTCTATTACCCCCTTTTCTCCAGCTAAAAGAAAGTTTTTAACAGATTGCGAAATATTATTCCAAACATTATATTTCATAAGAATTTCCACAGCATCTTCAAATGTTGAATTATCAGGAAAAGTTGGACCTGAAGCTATAACACTTAATTCATCTCCAACAACATCAGATAAAATTAATGAAATTACAGTAGCTGGATAAGCTTTTTTAGCTAGCCATCCACCTTTAATAGCTGATAAATGCTTTCTAACACAATTTAACTCTTTTATATCTGCTCCTGCAAGCATAAGTTTTTTTGTAACATCTTGCTTATCCTGCAAGGAAATTTCATTTCTTGGAGCGGCCATAAGCGCTGAGCCGCCGCCTGATAAAACACAAATAATTAAATCTTCATCTTCAGCTTTTTCAGCTATTTCAATTACCTTTAAGGCTCCAATTAAGCTTGATTCATCTGGAATAGGATGAGAAGATTCATGAATTTTAATATTTTTAAAAAGAAAACCTTTTTTAGCTCCTTTAGGAATGTTAACCCAACCTTCAACTAATTTATCTTTTAAAATTGATTCTATAAAAGCAGCCATGCCTTCACAAGCTTTTCCAGCACCAACCAAAAATATTTTTTTAAAACGATTTAAATCAAGACTCCATTTATCAATTTGAAGAATATTATCTGCTCTAGAAACATGATTAGACAGAAAATGTAGTGGATCAGCAAAAATTAAAGCCTTTTCTAAACCATCTAAAACTAACCTTCTAGCTTCTTGAGTTTCTAAAGTTAATCCATTAGCTATTAATTCATCTTTATTAATTATTTTCATAGTTCATCATTCATAAAATTCAAAAATGTTATTTATTAACTAGAAAGTAAAAAACAAATAATTTAAAAGCTTAGCATTAGAAAAAGTTTTATTAATGAAAGTTTAAAAGGGAAGATAGAGCGGCCGTAGTCTAGCCTGGTCTAGGACATTGGCCTTCCAAGCCAACGACCCGGGTTCAAATCCCGGCGGCCGCACTCCTCCACATTAACAGAAGAGGAATTTGGCTCTGTTTTAAAATATTCTCCTTTTAAACGCCTCATTGCTTCCCTCAAAGCATTTTCACAGACCTTTGAAATATTTAAACCCAATTCTCTTGCCTCACTGACCACTTCCGGGTCTAAATAGACCATCACACTCTTCTTGTTAACGTCGCGCATTCTAAACCCCTAGATATCCATAGGAAAAAATAGGTATAATAAGTCTTCGCTTCTGCTGGTATCACTGCAACATTTGTCATCGCCATCAATAGTGTTATGATTGTTCCTATTATAAGCAACTTCCTTCATATCCATTCTTTCTTCTTTAACCATTTTTTCCATCACTAATTAAGAAAGGATTTGGGCATGCTAAAATTTTTCTGGGTATGGCATTTTATTATTAGGTGCGAGATGTGGAGCTAGTAAAATTTGTTAAGCGACCACCTCCAGAAATAATTAAGCACAAGGGAAGAAAATTCAGGCTTGAGGACCTTCTCAAAGAAATTGCTTTGCCCTTCTATGAGAAGGGAGGACCCGTAGAGTCTACAACAATCGCAAAAAAACTAGGTCTACAAAAGACCAGAAAATTTACGGAGAAGGTGATTAGACATCATCTGGAAGGTCGAATGGTGGATTGCGAGTACATAAATGGATGAAGTTTTCATCTCTCCTTTAGCACTCATCTTTGTATCCGGAGATGGGAGAATCTTAGATCTTACAGAAGTTGAAGAGTTTTACGATAATTTACATGTTTTCCTCAAAAATAATGGTAAACATCCTCAAAGAACAAATTACTTTAGAGGAACTACTTTTACTTTACAAAGGAAGAGAGCGAGAGGTTATTAAAAAACTGTTTGAACTGTGTAAAATAGCAAAACCATTCTCACGAGGCGAAGAAGATAAAATTGTATACTATGATTTTGCCAAATATGATCTTGCTACCTTTAGGGGGTTACATTCACAGAGGTTTTCTTCTTTGGGGATGTCAGTCAGAAGATGAGGGATTCACGATATAAGCTAGGGAAGCTAGAATTAAACTTTATCCACTGGGATGGAACTGGAAAAGTTAACTCTTGCTACTGCTGAAAACATGATTAGAGGACTCGATGGGGATGAAAATGGTAAACCTAATCCATTCATCACGGCAAAAAGGTGCATAAGGGAAGAACTTGGGGAGGAGATAGAGATGAAGGATGTGTTGTTTTTAGTCTTCAGTATGAGACTGGATAACCTTCTCCCTCAAGCTTTAGGAATAGTGAGGCTAAAATCAAGATCCTTAGATATTAGCTTTGTAAAAGCGAAAGATGGATGGGGAAGAAATTTTTTGAGGACTTTACAATAAGCAATCTAAAGAAATATTTCAGAGTCTTACCTTATCTCTGATACTGCTAAGTTAACAATTTCTTTTAGCTCTAATCCATAAATATGGATTCGAAAATATAGAAAGGGAATTTAAATCTTAACAACCTTTACTTTTGTTAATATCAGTTATAGGCGATGTGAATTTTGGTCAAAAAATAAGACGATTGAGGATAGAGAAAGATTTGATTCAGCAGCAGTTAGCTGAGAAGCTTGGCTACAAAACTAATACCTATATCTCTGATGTTGAGAGTGGGCATTTCATTCCATCAAGGGATAAGTTCAAGAAGATTGCTAGAGCTTTGGATGTCCCGTTTAAGATGCTTGAGGATATGCTTTTAGAGTCTAGGCTTGAAGCCTTGAGGATAAAGGAGCCTGAGCTTCTCAGCTTATTCAAGGATATTCCAAGCTTGCCTGAGAAGGATAAAAAAGCTATAATCAATGCCTACTTAAAGGTTAAAAAGAAGGGGGAAAACATGAAGCATATCATTGAGAAGGCTAACGAGATAAGGGAGAAGTATGGGGTTGATGACCTTGAGCTTTTGGCTTCTAAATTTGGGGCTGAGGTTATTGAAGTTCCCCTCGGCAAAATAATTAAGGAGGTTTACATTAAGGATGAAGGGGTCATCGTGATAGATTCTAATTTGCATCCGCATAAGAAGAGGCATTTAATCGCTCACGGATTAGCCCACCACTTATTCCACAGAAATATGAAAGTCAATTATTTTCTAGATGAGAGAAATGAGAGGTTCAACTACTGGAGACAGAGAAAGCAGGAAAGGGGGCTGAAGTATTTGCAGCCTATCTTTTAATTCCAGAGGATAAACTCAACAAGAAGTTGAAGGAGGAATGGATTAAAGATTCTCTAGACCCAATTCCAGAATAAACCGAGGAATTCCAAGTCTCAGAAAACTTTATGAGGAGGAGACTTAAATTCAAGAGCAACTCTCTAAATAATTAAGATATGGAGTATTAAAATTGAGGTTCAAAATCTGCCAAAGGAGCTGAGAAAGAAGGGCTTAGAGGAAAAACCTGCTGAGATCTGCCAAAAAACGACATAGTCTTCATGGCTATTTTCGGTTCTTTCGTCAGGGGAGAGCAAAACAGAAAGAGCGACATAGACGTAGCGATCGAATTTAAGCGGGGTAGCGAAAAGAGCCTCCTCGATTTAGTTAGGATAGAGAATGAGTTGAGAAAGGTTGACCTTGGAATTTTCAGCAGTCTAAATCCCTACATAATAGAAGACGTAAGAAAGGAAATGCGAATCATTTATGAGA
>CAZSNM010000007.1:0-54112 GCA_964608455.1 uncultured Candidatus Bathyarchaeia archaeon
ATAGGAATAGATTGTTTAGCTATGAATGTAAATGATTTAATTTGCATAGGGGCTGAACCAATAGCTTTAGTAGATTATTTAGCTATAGATGAACCTGATGAAAAAATAATTTTAGAAATAATGAGGGGGCTTGTTAATGGAGCAAAAGAAGCTGAAGCTGCTATTGTTGGAGGAGAAACAGCTATAATGCCTGATTTAATAAATGGATTTGATTTATCAGCTATGAGCATTGGAATTGTTGAAAAAAATAAGGTTATTACAGGAGAAAAAATAAGGAAAGGGGATATTATTATAGGTTTAGAAAGCAATGGTATTCATTCAAATGGTTTAACATTAGCTAGAAAAGTTTTGCTTTCAAATTATAATGTTAAAGACTATATTCCAGAGCTAAACTCTATTTTAGGAGAGGAACTTTTAAAACCAACAAAAATTTATGTAAAACCAGTTTTAGAAATAATTAAATATTCTCAAGTTCATGGTTTAGCTAATATTACAGGTGGAGCATTTTCAAAGTTAACTAGATTAAAAAAAGATGTAGGGTTTAATTTAAATGCATTGCCTGAGGCTCCACCTATATTTAGGCTTATTCAAAAGCTTGGTTTTATAACTGATAAGGAAATGTATCGAACATTTAATATGGGTATAGGGTTTTGCATAATAGCTCCAGAAAAAGAATATGAAATTATAAAGGAAATATGTAAAAAATATGAGTTAAACTTTTGGATAATTGGAGAAATAATAGAAAAACCTGGAGTTTTCATAAAAAATTTTCAAATAGTATAAATAGCACAAAATACTATAATTATTTTTATGAGTTTTAAGATTTAATAATTTTAAGCAGGAGGATGCTTTTTGGATATAAAATTCTTTAAAAAACCAGTTTTTAAAGAACCGGTTATGATAGCGGCTTGGCCTGGAATGGGGCTTTTAGCAGTTATTTCAGCAGATTATCTAAGGAAAAAACTTGATGCTGAACTTTTTGCTGAATTATATTCTCCTAAAAATAGTGTTTTTTTAAGAAATGGAGTTATAGAACCGGCTAAAGTTAAACACTTATTTTATTATTGGAATAATTTGATTATATGTATTGGAGAAGCTCAACCTCCAACACCTTTAGAAGTTAGAATGCTTGCTGAAGATGTTTTAAATGTTGCTGAAGAATTTGGAGTTAAAAGAATATATACTTTAGCTGCTTCTCCAGCATTTGAAAGGGAAGAGCTTAAAGTTTTTGGAATTGTAAATAAGGAGGAATTGCTTAAAGAAGTAAGCAGATATGTACCAATAGCTAAAGGTGAAGGTGATATAACAGGGTTAAACGGTGTTTTGCTTGGAGTAGCTAAAGAAAGAAATCTTGATGGAATATGCCTTTTAGGACAAATAAGATATATGGATGTACCTCAATTTAGATCTGCCCGTTTAGTGCTTGAAGTATTAACTAAAATGCTTAATATTGAAATTGACTTTTTGGAGTTGGATAAAGAAGCTGAAAAAATTGAGGAAAGCATTAAAGAAAGATTAAAGCGACTAGAAGAAATTAAAATTAAAAAAGAAGAAAAAGAAAGGTTAGAATATATAGGTTAAAACATTATTTATTTATTTGAGGAATAATTGTGAGATTAAAAGAATTAAAAAATGAAGCTGAAAACTGCAAAAAATGTGATCTTTGGAAAAACAGGAAAAAAGTAGTTTTTGGTGAAGGCCCTGAAAATGCAAAAATAATGATTATAGGTTTAGGTCCTGGATATTATGAAAATTTATATGGAAGACCGTTTGTTGGTGCTGCTGGAAAACTTTTAAATAATCTTTTGGAGAAGGCAAACTTAAAAAGAGAAAATATTTATATTACAAATGTGGTTAAATGCTATCTTCCGAATAATAAGGTTACAGATGAACAAGTTAAAATATGCACTTCAAATTATTTAGATGAGCAAATTTCTTTAATAAATCCACAATTTATTTTGGCTTTAGGAAATGTTTCTGTAAACTATTTATTTAACAAATTTAAGCTTTTAATTAAACCTATGAAGGAAATTCATGGAGAAGTTTTTAAAACTTTAAATTTATTTATAATCCCTATGTATCATCCAGCTTCAGCTTTACGAAATCCAAAACTAAAGGAAACTTTAATTAATGATTGGAAAAAATTAAAGAGTATATTGCAAATGCTTAATTAAATAATTTAATTTATTGTTAAAATGTAACATTTGTATTAATAAGTGTATTAATAAGCATTGCAATTTAAGTTTTTATTTAAACAATCTTTTCAGCTTTGCAAGCTTCCCACTAAAATTTTCACTTGATTATATAAAATATTCTTCAATATTCAATATTGTGCAATGGAAAAATAAGTTTTTTCACTTTTTCAACAACCTCTTTAACTTTAGGTTTTCTTTCTTTATTTATTAAAGGATCGAAAAGCTTGTTGTAAGCTTCTAAATCCTTCACTTTTGATTCAGATATTGTAATAAACATTATAGCCCAGCATCTTGCAACATTTTCAGGTTCATAACCTCCCCCTCCAAGAATTAAATATTTTCCATTTGAGTATTTATGAGCTAACTCATGAGTGATCTCACTTATTTCTTTATAAGCTTTAGTTGTTAAGCTTAAATGAACAAGCGGATCTTGATAATGTGCATCAACTCCAAATTGATGAATTAATATTTCAGGTTTATAATTTTCAATTAAGCGAGGTACAATTTCATTAAAAGCATAAAGATAATCTTCATCACCAGTACCTATTGGTAATGGTATATTCACAGAGAAACCTAACCCTTTTTCTTCACCAATTTCTTCAATTTTTCCTGTTCCTGGATAAAATGGTCTAGGCCAATCATCATATCTATGAAAGGAAATTTTAAGAATAGGTTCTTTATAAAATATTTCTTGTGTTCCATCTCCATGGTGACCATCAATATCAATTATAGCTATTTTCTTAACATTATATTTTTCTTGAAGATATCTAACTACTATGGCTATATCATTAAATACGCAAAAACCTGCTGCTTTTTCAATTTTTGCATGATGAAAGCCTCCCCCAGGATTAAATGCATGATTTGCCTCATTATTCATTAAAAGATCTGCTCCCATTAATGTACCTCCAACTCTTATGCAAGCAGCCTCATAAATTCCTTTTGATGCTGGTGTATCCCCATAATCAAGATATCCTATACCTTCTTTGCTTTTAGTTTTTACAAATTCAATATATCTTTTAGAGTGAATAAGCAAAAGATCTTCTTCAGAAGCTGGTTTAGGATAGTAGATTTTAGCTTTTCCATTAAATACTTCAAGGCGTTTAAGTAATTCTAAGGTATATTTTTCTCTTATAGGATTAAATGGATGGTCTGAACCAAATTGATATTTTAAATATTCATCTGAATAAATGAAGGCGGAAAGATTCGACATATGCTTTTACATTTTTAAAGGTTTAATAAAAACTTTTATTTAACTGAATTTAATAACTAATTCTTATGAAAATAGTTTTTTCAAAAAAGTGTTTGGAATACTCTAATTGGCATATAGAAAGCCCTGAAAGAGTTAAAAAGGCTTATGAAATTCTTAAAAGTAAAGGATATGAATTTATTGAGCCTAAACCTGCTTCTGAAAATGATATTCTTAAAGTGCATACTAAAGCGCATTTAGAAAGAATTAAAAATGGAGACTTTTATGATCCGGATACACCTGCCTATGAAAATATTTATGAATATGCTAGACTTGCTGCTGGAGGAGCTATAAAGGCTGCTGAAGAAAAAGGTTTTTCATTAATGCGGCCTCCAGGGCATCATGCAGGTAAAAATGGTGTAGCGTTAGGAGCGGCAACCTTAGGTTTCTGCTATTTTAATAATATAGCTATAGCAGTTAAATATTTAGATTTACCAACTTTAATTATAGATATTGATGGGCATCATGGAAATGGAACACAAGAAATATTCTTTAAAGATCCTAAAGTTGTATATATTTCTTTGCATAGATATCCTCATTATCCAGGGACTGGAAGATTTTCTGAAGCTAACTGTCTTAATTTTCCTTTACCACCAAACACAGGTGATGAAAAATATTTAGAAACTTTAAAAAAGGCTTTATCTCAAGTGGATATAAATAAATATGAGGTTATAGCGCTTTCAGCAGGGTTTGATTGTCACAAAGGAGATTTAGCCTCTTTAGATTTAACTTCAAATTGCTTTAAAGAAATTGGGAGAATAATAGGAGCTTTAGGAAAACCTGTTTTTGGAGTTTTAGAGGGCGGTTATGTAGGTGAAAATGTTGGAAACGATTTACATAATTTAATTCAAGGGTTAGAAGGAAAAAATGAACGTTGAACATGTTAAATTTTATTCTGAAAAACATTTATTGCATGGAAATTTAAGTTTACCCTATGAAGGGGCTCCTTGCATAATAGGTTTGCATGGATTAGAAGGCAGTAAAGATTCAAGAAAATGGTTAATTTTTGAATCAAAGCTTTACAATGAAGGTTTTGGATTTTAAGGTTTAATTTTAGAGGTTGCGGAGAAAAATTAAATGTAGGTAATGGAAAATTTGAAGAAACAACTTTAACATCAAGAATAAAAGATTTTAAAGCAGCTTTAAACTTTATTAAACAATATGGTAAAATAAATTTAAGTAGAATGGGTGTGATTGGTTCAAGTTTTGGTGGAATGGTTGCAATAGCAGCTCAAGAAAAAAATGTGAATGCTTTAGTAATTTTAGCAACCCCATATAGATTAGATGAAAATTTTATATTAAAAAGGGAAAAAGAATATTGCATATTATCTTCAGGAAGAAAATTAAGAATGGAATTTTTTAAAGATTTACAAAAATATGATTTGCTTAAACTTATTCAACAAAGCCCCCCAATTTTAATAATTCATGGCGAATCAGATGAGTTAATTCCAGTTGAGCATGCGTATAAATTATTTAAAGCTGCAAAAGAACCTAAAAAACTTGAAATAATAAAAGGTGCCGATCATAGTTTTTCTAATTTTGAACACTTAAATAAATTAATTGAATTAAGCATAAATTGGTTTAAAATTTATCTTTAATATTTTATAGCAAGGCAAAATATAAATATTAAAAAGCTTCAAGTTTATAATATAAGGTTTAAAAGGGGGAAAAGCTTGGAAATTCGCTTCGTAGAAAGAAAGGAACTTATACCTAAAAAATTTGTTTTAATAAATGCTTTACCTGATGTGGGCTTAGTTGGAGTAATTGCAGCTACACATTTAATTTCATCTTTGAAAATGAAGGAAATAGCTTATTTAGATTCTGAAGTTTTCCCTCCAATCATAGTTCTTCATGAAGGTGAACCTAAATCTCCTATTAGAATATTAGCTAGCGATTCTTTAGCCATTTTAATTTCTGAAACAGCAGTTCCAGCTGAAGCTATTTACCCTTTAGCCAATGCTATAGTAAATTGGGCATCCTCAAAAAATGTTGAATACATGATTTCTTTAGGAGGTTTAGCTGTTCAAAATCGTCAAGATATAGATTCCCCTAAGGTTTTTGCTGTTTTAACAGATAAAAAATTAATGAATATTATTGGAGATTCAGCTGAGCTTATGGAGGAGGGTTACATAGTTGGAGCTTATGCATTAATGATTAAAAAATGCATGGAAATAAAGTTGCCTGCTATAACGCTTTTAGCTCAATCATTCTTTAGCTATCCAGATCCTGAAGCGGCAGCAGCAACAATTAAAGTTTTAAATAAAATTTTAAATTTAAATGTTGATGTTTCAGAGCTTCTTCAAAGAGGGGAAGAAATAAGATTAAGAGCTAAAGATATTATGCGAAGAACACAAGCTGAATTAATTAAAATGAATAAAGCTCAAGAATATGATTTACCACCACTTTATATGTAAAATTAAAGGAGGAGAGAGGGAAGAATGGAGAGGAAAAAAAGAGAGTTTTTTGAGGATTTAATGAATTTTATTTCTTCTTGGAATGAAGAAGCTTCAATAATGCAACCTTTATATAATATGGTTTTAAAGCCTAATGAGGTTGTTGTAACTGTGGATTTACCATATGTTGATTTAAATAAAATTGAAGTTAAAGCTATTGAAGATAAACTTGAGGTTTTAGCTAAAACTAAAGAAGCTATATGCTTAAGCAAATTTGGACTTAAACATAGATCTGGAGAATTTAATTGTTATCATATAGTTGTTCAAATTCCTGTTCCAGTTGATTGGAGAAGATTAACTTATAGATTAAAAAGGGGAATTTTAGAAGTTCATTTACCAAGATTATAAATTAAAAAAAGGAGGGAAAAATAAAATATGAGTAAACCAGTAGAGGTGGGTAGTTTAAAGGTTGGTCAATATATTATAATAGATGGTGAACCATGTAGAATAGTTGAATTTGAAAAATCTAAACCTGGAAAACATGGTTCCGCTAAAGCTAGAATAGTTGGTATAAGCCTTTTTACAGGCCAAAAAAAGAGTATAGTTAACCCTGTTGATGCAAAAGTTGATGTACCAATAATAGAGAAGAGAACAGCTCAAGTTATTTCAGTTTTAGAAGATTCTGTACAATTAATGGATATGGAAAATTATCAAACATTTGAGGCTTTAAAACCTGAGGAGGAAGAGTTAAAAAGCAAATTGGCGCCGGGTGTAGAAGTAGAGTATTGGAGTGTTCTTGGAAAAAATAAAATTATGAGAATTAAATCTTAAATAAATTTGATTTAAAGTTGCTGAAATGCCAATTTTAAACTTTGATCTTGAAGCTGGAAAAACATTATTGATTTCAGGTCCAGCATTAGTTAAATTAATTAAAGGCGAATGCGAAATTTTAGGTGCACCATTAAATTTTAATGTTTTAATTAAGAAGTATAAGCAGTTACCTGTAACAGCCATTCAATCTTCAGAGCTTGAAATAAATCTTGGGAATGAAGGTTCAATAAATGAAGTGGATGAAAATGCTGTTCCAAGCTCATGGAACTCTTTATTAGAAAAAATTCTAAATGAAAAGAAAGTAATGATTATTGGAGGGGTTGACTCAGGTAAAAACGCTTTTTGCACATTATTAATTAATAAACTTCTTAAAGTTAATAGAAAAGTTGCTGTTATTGATGTTGATGTTGGTCAAACAGAAATTGGTCCACCAACAACTATTGGTTTAGGGTTGATTGAAGAACCTATACCTTGTTTCTCAAATATTTCAACAAAGCTTCTTTATTTTGCTGGTCATATAACACCTTCAAAAGTTAAGAATAAAATAATTTTCGGATTAAGAAAAATGCTTCAACACCCCTTTGTTTTAAATAATCCAACTGTAATTAATACTGATGGATGGATTTTAGATGAAGAAGCTAAACAATATAAGGTAGAGTTAATTAATACGACTTCTCCAAGTTTAGTTATTGGTTTAGGAAATGAAGAAGTATTAAAACCTATTCTTAAAGAAGTTTTTACACCTTACATAATTTTGGAAACCCCGCGGTTTATACGAAAAAGAAGTCAAGAAGAAAGGCGAATCCTTAGAGAAGATAGTTATAAAAGTTATTTAAGAAATGGAAAAACATTAGTTTTGCCTATAAACCAAATTGAAATTAGAACATTTAATGCATCAAGCTATGAAGTTAATACTCTTTTAGGTTTATTAAATAAGGATGAATGGTTAATAGGGTTAGGTATCCTTAAGGAATTTAAAGATAAAGCTATTAAGATTTATGCTTCAATTAAAAGGGAAGATATAAAAATAGTTGAGTTCAGCGGAGTAAAAGTTAATGAAGAGGGAAAAGAATTAAATAAAATTATGAAGGAAAAAACATGAGTGTAAAAGAGGTTTTCATTAAAAAATTTGATAAAACCATTTATTTGACTTTATTTGAAATTGAAAATGCTGTTTTCGCTTTTTTTCATGAGGGGAAAGTTAAACTCGGAACTTTAGCTTTATCTATTCCAAAAACAATTGAACCAAATATTTCTTCAGTTTTAATAGGCGATAAATTTATTGTAACTGCAAGAATTTTAGCTGAAAAACTTGCTTTAAAATTTAATAAAATAGCTTTTGCTTCAATAGCTTTAGATGATGATGAAGCTACCTTATTAAAAGCTTCAATTGAATTGCTTAATAAAATTTAGAGTTTAATAAGAAATTGTTGTTTCCGAAGGTAAATATCCAAATGTTTTTTCTGAGGCTTCAGCAACTTTATTTCTATATGGTTCTTCTGTATAAACTCTAACAATATTCATATAGGCTTGCATAACATTAATTATTCTAGATAGTTCTGTTGCTTTTTTAGACATTTTTTCTCCAGTTTTGTTTTTAACGAAAACTGGAATATCCATTAATTCAAGTTTAGCATTTACATATGGAACTGAAGGTAAAGAAGGAATATCTATTACAACTTTTTCAGGTTCTAAATTGGCTTTGGAAGCTATCTCTTCCTCTATTTTGCGTCTTACAACCTCATTTGTAAAAACACTTGTAACCATCTTTTCTTGAGTAAAAAATATTCTTTCGTAAGCGCATTTAAGCAATTTTCTATTTTCTAAATTTTTAATAATATCTTTTGATTTTTCACATTTTTTAAGCATGAACCAAACTGAATAATCGTCTAAAGCTAAATAATCGTTTACAGATTCAAAAGGTAAATAATAAGCTTCATTTTCAGCTTTTTCTAAAGCTTTTACAAGCATTATTTGAGCTGCTCTAGAAGCTTTATGAAAATAAATTGTTTTAAAAGATTCTAATCTAGCTAAAAGAAAGGTTTCAAGAGTTGATAAAGCAGTTTCTCCTACAGCTAAATTTCCTTCATAAACCTCCATACTATAAATTAACCTGAAAACATCTGTATATCCATATCCAGCACCTGTATGATATGAATCTCTAGAGATGAAATCCATTTTATCTACATCTACTCCGCTTGAAATTATTTGATTAAAAAAAGGCTCTTTAAAATTAAGTTTTCCAACAGCTAAATCTGACACTTCTTTAGAGGAGAAACCTTCAGCTTCTAAAATTTCTGCAATTTCAGAGTTTTTTATGATCCAACCTGCTAAATCTTCATGGGTTTTACCAAGTTTTTTGCTTAAAATAGAGTCGAAAACATGAGAGAAGGGGCCATGACCAACATCATGAAGAAGGGCTGAAAGCTTAATAAATTCTATTGTTTCATCATTTAATTCAATTGGAAGATTTTGAGCTAAAACTCCAGCTAAATACATTACACCTAAAGAATGCTCAAAACGTGTATGGTTAGCAGCTGGATAAACATATTCGGCACCTGAAAGTTGCTTTATGCGTCTAAGTCTTTGAATGGGCACTGTATCAACAATCTTTTTTTCCACATCAGTTATTTTAATATAACCATATAATGGATCCTTAATAAAACCCCAATATTTTCTCAAGGTTAAATCCCCTTTTCACTTTATTTCTAAAATCTACAAGTATAAATTAATTAATAAAAAATAAGATAAAAAGAAGTATTTTAAATTAAAGGGGAAAAATATTGAAGGGTATATTTATAGTTATTGAGGGAATAGATGGTTCTGGAAAAACAGTTCAATCAAAGCTTCTTCAAAAAGAATTAATTAAAAAGGGTTTTAAGGCTGTTTATACTGCTGAACCATCTAAAGGATTTATTGGCAATTTTTTAAGAAAAACCTCTTTTAAAGGTATAAAGTTAAACCCTGAATTTGAAACTTTACTTTTTGCCGCTGATAGATTTTACCATATTAATTTTGAAGTTATCCCAAATTTAAATGAAGGAAAAATTGTTGTTTGCGATAGATATTTTTATGCTTCATTAGCTTATCAAGGAGCACAAGGTGTTGATTTAAACTGGATAAAAACTGTAAATAAATTTGTTATTAAACCTGATTTAGCAATATACTTAGATGTTCCAGTTGAAGTGGGTTTATCTAGAATAACAAAAAGAAAGAAAACTGTTTTTGAAAAAAGCGAAATTGAAGAAAAGGTTAGGGAAATTTATTTAAAACTTGTTAAAGAAAATGAATTAATTTTGGTAAATGCAAATAAACCAATTAAAGATGTAAAAAAAGAAATTATAAATTTAACTTTAAGTTTATTAAAAAAATAAGGAATAAAATGGAAGTTTTATCCAATTATTCCCTCATACATACGTTCCATAAGCGCTAAAGTATTTTCTTTAGTTAATTTTCGTGGGTTAAAAGTTGGAAGACCATAAATATATTGTCGTTCATTAACAATGTATTCTGCAAATTCTGGGAGTTCTTTTTTAGGTACACCCCATTCTTTTAAGCTTATTGGAAGCTCCATATCTCTTAAAAGATTCACTATTTCGCATATTACAGCATTAGCTGCCTCTCTAGGCGATAAACCATAAACATCAAGCCCAGCTACATGAGCTATTCTAGCAATTTTTTCAACGCAAGCTGGAAGATTAAATTCTAAAATATAAGGTAAAACTAAGCCGCAAGCAGCTCCATGCGGAATATTCCATCTTGGACCAGCTGCTTCAGCAATGCAATGTCCTAAAATAGCTGGGCCACCAATCCATGGATATCCTATAACTATTCCCCCTAGCATAGCTGCACAGGCCATTCCCCATCTAGCTTCTAAATCTTTACCATCATGATAAGCTCTTCTAGCATAGGTAAAAATAAGCCTTGTTGCTTCAAGAGCTTGACTATCAGAAATTGGATTTGAATAAGTGCTTATTAAAGCTTCAATATTATGGCTTAAAGCATCCATGGCGCTTCCAGCTGTTTGTTTTGGTGGGCAAGTCATAACCATTAAAGGATCAACTATAGCGACTTCAGCGTATAGGCTTGGGCTTGCAGCCCAAGTTTTATACATTCCTTCAATAATTACTGAATATGGTGAGACTTCACTTCCAGTGCCTGAGGTTGTTGGAATTAAAATTTTAGGTTTAGGTGGAACTTGAATCATATCTTGAGATGGATTCACATAAGTCATTATATCGCCTGGATTTGTTAAGCCTACAGCAACCATTTTTGCTGTATCCATAACTGCTCCACCACCTACACCAACTATTACATCGTAGTTTCCTCCCCTTCCAAAGTTAACAGCTTTCTTTAAACTGTCAGAAGTTGGTTCAGCTGCAATTTCATCATAAATATCAACAATTAAACCTTCCTTTTTTAATAAATCAGCGACTTTATCAGCTAATCCAGCTTTTCTTACACCTTTATCAGTGATTAAACCAACTTTCTTTCCGAAACGTTTAACTTCAGTTCCTACACGATCTTCAACAGCTCCAACACCGAAAATAACTTTTTTAGCACCTTGATATTCTGAGATTCTGGCTAATGGAAGATTTTGTTCAAAAGCTTTTAAACTCATATTCTTCTACCTCTTTAAAATTTTCGTATTTATTAATTATGAGTTCAATTGCTATTTAAGATTTTCGCATTAATAATTATTTCGTTATTATTTCATTTAAAAATATAACCTTTATAGAATTATAATATAAAAAAGAAGCTTTGAATTTTTATTTTAAAATTTCTATTAATTGAGTGGCAGCCATTATGCTTGCTTGTTTTTGTGCTTCAATTGTTTGAGCTCCTATATGACATGTGCATACAGTTATACCTTCCAAATTTATTAATTCTTTTTCCCATTCATCTTCTGGAGGCTCTTTATGAAATACATCTAAACCTGCTCCAGCAAGTTTTCCAGATTTTAAAGCTTTAAGAAGGGCTTTTCCATCAACTATATCTCCTCTAGAAGTATTTATTAGTATTGCACCATCCTTCATTAAATTAATTTTTTCTTCATTTATAAGATGATGTGTTGAAGGTAAATATGGAACGTGAATCGTTACTATATCTGATTTTTTAAGCAATTCATCTAGGCTTTTTGTTGGTTCAAAACCTATTTTTTCAGCTTTATCAGTTACATCTATAACATCATAGCCTATAACTCTGCATTTAAACCCTTCCTTTAAAATTCTAGCTACTTCAAGCCCTATTCTTCCGCCCACTCCTACAACACCTACAGTTAAACTTCCAAGTTCTCTTCCAAAAAGCTCTTTTTTAATCCATTTACCTTCCTTCATAGCCTTATCTGCATAAGGAATTTTTCTTAAAACTGAAAGCATTAAACCAATAGTTAATTCAGCTACACTTGTTGTTGGGGCAGCAGGTGTAGAAATAACTTTGATTCCCCTTTTGTTAGCTGCTTCAACATCTATATTATCTAATCCAACTCCAGCTCTAGCTATAGCCTTTAACCTTTTACCTTTCTCAATTATTTCGCTTGTTACTTTAGTTCTGCTTCTAACAATTATAGCATCAAAATTTTCAATTTCTTTTTTAAGCTCTTCATATGTTATTTGAGTTTTTTCTATAACTTCATGTCCAGCTTCTTTTAACTTTTCTATTCCCTCCGCATCTATAGAGTCGCAAACTAAAATTTTCATTTTTCAACACCTCTTTCAATACCTAATTTGGATTTAAAAATAAAGTTTGCGGTTAAAGTTAAAATCAAGCTTGAAAAGAAGATTGTTAATAAAAAGATTAATGTAAAAAATGGTTTTTGAAAATAAATTTCAAGCAAGGGAAATAATAATCCTTCAAAAAGCAAAATGCTTAAAAAACGTTTTAAAAGATTAAAGTTATTTATTATACCAAAAAATGCTATTAAAGCTGAGGTTAATAAACCGATTGCTTCAATATCCTTTAAAAGGAAAGCTATTAATATTGAAGCTAAAGTTAAGCTTAAAAACTTTGCAAAGCTTAATTTACCGCCTAAAGTTAACTTAAACTTGTTTTCAATAAAACCTATTAAAGCTGAAGAAAAAATTGTTAAAATAGTTAAATAAAGAATTGAAGCTAAAGGTTTATTAAAATCATAAAGAGTTAAAGATGAAAATAATATAGCGAAGCAAAAGCTAAATCTAGCATAAATTAATTTTTCAGATTTAATAAAAATCAGGCTTGAAATTAAAGATAAAAAAGGTAAAATTTCTGATATCAATTTTTCTTCATTCTTTCAAGCTTCATTAAGGCGCTTTCAGCTGTTAAAACTAAAACATCCCATGTTGGCGCTACAGGTGGTGCATAACATGTTTCAAGCTCAGCTAAAGATTTTATAGTTAACCCTTCTTTTATAGCTAAAGCTACAATATTTATTCTTTGAGATGCGCTTGTATCTTCGCTTATAGCTTGAGCACCCATTATTTTCCAGCTTTCAGGATGAACTAAAATTTTCATTGTAATTTTTTTCCCACCTGGATAATATTCAGCTTTGGTTAAAGCTGTTGCTTTTCCATAAACAGGTTCTGGTAAACCTTTTCTTTTAATATCTCTTGTTGTTAAACCTACAGAAGCTAATTCAAAACCAAAAAGTTTTCCTGTAGTTGTTCCTAAAAGCGGTGGAAGCTTAACTTTTTTTCCAGCTGCATTTGCTCCAGCAACCCTTCCCATTCTTACGGCTGTTGTTCCAAGTTGATACATTGAATAATCTCCAGTTGTAGCAGTTATATATTCAACGCAATCACCAGCAGCATAAACATTTTCTATTCCAACATTCATGAATTCATCAACTTGAATTCCTCCTTTAGCCCCTATTTTTGCACCAATCTTTTTAGCTAAATCTACTTCAGGTTCCATTCCAGTGGCTATAAGCAACATCTCTGTATCAATTACTTTTCCACCACTAGTTTTAACTTGCTCAACTACTTTATCTCCTTTAATTTCAGTTATTGTTTCTCCTAAAATAAATTTTATACCTTCTTCTTCAGCTTTTTTTCTAATTGGCTGAGCCATATCTGGATCAAGCAAAGTTGATAAGGGTTCTGGGCTTCTATGGATTACTGTAACATTCATTCCAAGCTTCATTAAAGCTTCAGCAGCTTCCATTCCAACATAGCTTGCTCCTAAAATGGTAACATTCTTAAATTTTTTAGTTGCTTCAAAAATTTTTTTAACATCTTCAGCTGTTCTTAATCCATATACATTCTCTTTTTCATTTAAATTTTCAAGATTTGGATATGCAGTTTTAGCTCCTGTAGCTAAAATTAAACTATCAAAATTTAACTCTAAAATTTTATTTTCATCAAGTTTTTTAACTTTAACGATTTTATTTTTTAAATCTATATTTAAAGCTTCAGTTTTAAGAAGAAGATTTATTTTCATCATTCCCTTTAAAACAGATTCTTGATGAATAATTAAATTTTCTAGCTTAGGTATTATTCCGCTTAAAACATATGGAAGACCACATCGAGAATATTCCGGTAAATTCTCTCTAGTTATTAATGTTATTTCAGCTGCTTTATCTGTTTTTCTAGCTTCTAAAGCAGCTGAGGTTCCAGCAGCTCCCCCTCCTATAATAACGATTTTCCTAACCATTTTAGAATCGCCTCTTGAAGGAAAAAGAAAGAAAAAATTAATATTTTAATTTTTTCTTTTTAGCGTTGCTAAATTTTTAATAATTGATTGGCATATTTAGGAATATGAAAAAGCTTTATAAAAAGCAATTGTTGCTTCTTAAAGCTTTGGAAAACCATTAAAAATAAGTTTGTTTTATTGAAAAATTTTATTTATAGCTGTAAGCGGTTCTTCTCCATTAAATAAAACTGAATTTATAGCGTTTAAAAATGGCTTGTTAATTTTGAGTTTTAAAGTTTTTTTAGCTGCTTCGAAACCTTCAATTGTTAAACCCTTCATTTCGTTTAAGGCTTCTTTAACGCTTAAACCTTTTCCAACAAGTTCTCCAAACATTCTATTTCTTCCTCCTCTAGACGTTACATCTAAATCTCCTAAACCTGCTAATCCATATACGGTTTCTCGCGATCCACCAAAAGTTTTTGCTAAATCAACCATTTCAAAAAGGCTTATGGTTAACAAAGCTGCTCTAGTATTAAAAAAGCTTTTTCCAATTTTCTTTTCTATTCCATCACAAAATCCTAAACCTATAGAGTAAACATTTTTCATTGAAGCGCATATTTCAGCTCCAATAACATCATGTGTTGAGTGAATTTTATAAAATGAGGTTTCAAAAGCTTTCTTGCATTTTTCTATTGCATTAATATTTTTTGAAGCAAAGATAACCATTGTTGGTGTTTCTAAAGCAACTTCACCAGCTATAGATGGGCCTCTAATAGTAACTATTGGATGACCTTTAATTTTTTCCTTTATTATATCAGGTAAAAACTTGATTTTTCCTTTTTCATCAACTTCAAATCCTTTTGAAACAAGCATTAATATAGCTTTTTTAGGTATATAAGATGAGGCTTCTTCAATTATTGATTCTACAGCATTTGATGAAACAGCTATTACAACAATTTCAGATTCTTTTAAAGCTTCTTCAATTTGATTTGAATAAAAAACTTTAACTGAATTTGGAATTTTAACTGCTAATTTAGGATGTTTTTTAAAATTAATCATTAAGTTGATGGCTTCCTCATCATATTTTGTTCCCCAAAGATTAATTTGATTGTTGTTTTTGGATAAAGGAATTGTTAATGCTGTTCCCATTACTCCAGCACCTAAAATAGTTACTTTCAAATTTAATTCACCTATTTTAAAGAAGGTGAAAAAGGTTAATTAAAAATTATTTATTTAATTAAATTTTTAATTTAATAATGAGTTATTATTACACATTTGTTGGGATCGAATTGTAATCCAACTTTTTCCCCTATTTGAAAAACTCTAGTTGGTATATCTCTAACTCTTATTTCCCATTTTCCTAGGGAAACTCTATAATCAATGGTATCTCCTAAATAAGCTATTCTTTTTATTTCCCCTTCAAAAATGTTTAATCCTGATTTTTCTTTTAATGGGAAAATTTTTACATGTTCAGGTCTTATAGCTAGGGAGGCTTTAGCGCCTATTTCAGCTTTTCCACAAACAACTCTTATTTTAAGGCCATCTTCCGATTCTAAAATTGTGTAGCCTTCTTTATCTATTTCAACAATTTTTCCTTCAATAAAGCTTGAGATTCCTATGAAGTCTGCTATAAATTTGCTTTCAGGTCTTTCATATATTTCTATTGGTGTACCTACTTGAACTATTTTTCCTTCATTCATAACAGCTATTCTATCTGAAATAACTAAAGCTTCAGCTTGATCATGAGTTACATAAATTGAAGTTATCCCAAGCTTTTTTTGAAGCTCCCTTAATTCAAACCTAACGGCTTCCCTTAATTTAGCATCTAAATTGCTTAAGGGTTCATCAAATAATAATACTTCTGGTTCCATAACTATAGCTCTTGCAACAGCAACTCTTTGTTGTTGACCGCCGCTTAATTGCCTTGGATACCTATCCTCTAAACCGCTTAATCTAACAAGTTCAAGAGCATTTTTAACTCTTTTTTTAATTTCTTCTTTAGGAAGCTTTTTTAATGTTAAACCGAAAGCTACATTATCAAATACTGTCATATGCGGAAATAAAGCATAGCTTTGAAAAACCATAGCCATATTTCTTTTTTCAGGTGGAACTCCAATAATTGATTTACCATCAATATATATTTCTCCAGCATCAGGTTCAATAAATCCAGCGATTATTCTTAAAGTTGTGGTTTTTCCGCTTCCGCTTGGACCAAGAAAAGTGAAAAATTCTTTATCTTTAATTTCAAGATAATCTATATCGCAGGCTACAACATTTCCATAACTCTTTTTTAAACCTTTTAAAACTATTTTAACCATTTTAAATTCACCCTCTTTTCTTTTCTATCTAGCTACCCCTGCTACATACTCAGCTTTTACATATTTTTCCATAGCTAAAACTATTGGAATTGAAGGTAAAGTTAAAAATATGCTTACAGCAGCTGCAGCATTTGGAGTAATATAATAACCTCCTATATATTGATAAACTTTAACAGCTAAAGTTGTTACTGTTGGAAAACCTATAAGCAATGTTAAAACGAATTCGTTTATAGACCAGGAAAAAGCGAAGATTGCTCCTGCTAAGATTCCTGGAGTAATATTTGGAACAAGTATTTTCCATACAACCTGCCATCTGGTAGCTCCTAAATTTCTAGCTGCTTCTTCCCAAGCTGGATCGATACCTTCAAAAGCAGCTGAAACGCATCTAAGCATATATGGAGTGGCACCAATCATATGCGCAAGTATTACACCCCAATAAGTGTTTCTTAAACCCCAAGCAGTATAAACGCTTAAAATGCTTATTCCAGTTGCTATAGCTGGAACAACTAAAGGAATTAGGAAGATATTTTCAAGGAGCCTTTTTCCAGGAAAGCTTTTTGTTCCAAAAACGTAACCTGCTGGAATAGATATTAAAGCTGTTAAAGCAACAACTATTGGAGCTATTGTAAAGGTTTGAATAAAAGATAATTGAACATCAACAAGTTTAAAAAGAGCTTTAAACCAGCTTAAACCAATTTTTTCCGGCGCCCACCAATGTTCAGGATACCATTTTTCAGCAATAGACCAAAAAACCACTACAACCATTGGGAATAAAACATAAAAGAGGAGAATAATTGCTACAAAAATGTTTCCTAAACCTTTTGGGCTTAAAATCCAATGCTTTTTCATTTCCTACCAGCCATCCTCCTCATTAAAATTGTATAAACATAAGTTAATATTACAGCTGAAATAATGTAGATTACAGCGCTTACATATCCTTGCACCCATTTTCCATGCTCAACAACATCTTCATAAATAACTACTGAAAGATATTTTGGCCAGCTTCCGCCTAAAACGAATGGAACTGAAAAAGCTCCAAAAATTCCAACAAATATTAGGATGCTTCCAGCTAAAAAGGCGGGTAAAGTTAATGGGAAATAAATTTTTCTAACAATAGTCCATGTTCCCGCACCTAAATTTCTAGCTGCATAAGTTAAATCTGGATTAAGCGATTCTAAAGCGCCAAGCATTAAAGTTGACATAAAAGCTACATTCATCCAAACATTAGCTATTATAATGCCTATACCATATGGATCCCAAATAAGCCTTAAAGGTTGATTTATTAAACCTAAACTTTTAAGAAAGCCATTAACGTAGCCATGAGCTGCTAAAATTTCCATCCACATGAAAGCCCCAACTAAATAAGGTACGAAGAGGGGACTTTTAAATAAAGCTGAAACAGTTTTTTTTCCTGGGTAATCAACTTTAAAAAAGTATAAGGCTACAAGATAACCGAATATAGCAGCGATAAAAGTTGTTGCAACGCTGTTCCAAAAGCTGAACCAAAGCGATGGAATATAAACAGAGTTAGGTTGGAAAAACTCAAAATAATATTTTAAAGTGAATTCACTTGGAGTTTTTGAAGTAACAGGGAAAAGCCCAAAGGATCTTACAAAGGTTAAGAAAATTGGATATGCAAAAATAACTCCGTAAAAAATAAATAAGGGTGCAAAATATAATGCTAAACTAATTTTTTTCAGTTTCTCTAGCAATTTTTTTCATTCCTCATAAAAGAAAAATAAAAAGGGGAAGTTTAAAAATTTTTACTTTCTAGCCACTTCATCAGTCCATTTTTTCATAGCATCATACATGTATAAAGCATGCCTAAACCATAATGGTCTTTGAAGCATAGCGTCCAATCCGCCTTCAGGCCACCAGGATTGAGCTTTAATATTTGCTGGAGCCTTCTTCCAAACTTCCGTATTAAGCGGATATACCGCCCAATCAGTAATAAGCTTCATTTGAGTAGTTTCTTCAAGCCAGAAATTCATATAAACCATTGCAGCTTCCTTATGAGGCGCGTACCATGGGATCATAAAGCCATCAAAGCCTCCAGCGCATATTGTCGGTTCAGGAATGTAAACTTTGATAAGTTTTGGATCAACTCTACCGGCTTGAACTTGATCCCAAACAATATCCATCCATTGAGGTTCAAGCCATACTTCTCCAGCAGCTAAAAGCTCGAAAGCAGCCATGTTTCCAGCTGGATATTCACCTGGATGATACATGTATTTTTCAAGTTCATTTAAGTAATTCCATAGTTCTGTCCAATTTTCTTTGGCTGGATCTGTTTTTCCTAAATCTTTCCAAGCATATGTATCATAGCCATACATCCAGTAGATTAAAGTCATTAGGAATGTGTGACCGCTTCCACCTTTGTTTGGATCACAATAAGTGAATCTTCCTGGGTTGGCTTTGCACCAATCTAAAAGCTCGTCTAAAGATTTAGGCGGGTTTGTTACTTTATCTGTTCTATATACGAAGCCTACTTGCCACCATACACCTGGAACCATAGCGCCATAGGTTGGGAAGAAGTCTGTTTGATACCATAATTCATATGGAACAGTTTTTGCATTCGGCAAAATCGACATAACATCAAATTGCCATACTGTTCCAGCTTCCCAAGCATCCGCGAATGGTTTAGACCATAAGAAGACTAAGTCTACATCTCCAACTGTTTTTCCAGCTGCTTTATCAGCTTTTAATTTTTCAACTGTGCTAAACCAATCGCCATGATGATACTCAACCTTTATTCCATATTTAGCTTCGAATTCAGCTGATCTATCAAGGAAAAACTTTTTCATGAATTCATCGCCATAACCATAGAAAATAACGGTCCCCTGCTCTTTAGCTTTAGCAACTATATCATCCCATGTTGGCGAGGTAATTATTGGTTTAGCTTTAAGCTCAGCAAGCTCTTTTTCTAACGTTGCTACTTTAGCAGATTGAGAAAAGGCATAAATGTTTGTTATAAGCAATATAACGATTATGGCTACTAAAACTATTTCTCGTTTACTGGCCATTTTCCCTCACCTAAAATAATTTGTGTGCTTATAGACTATATAAAACTTACGGTGTATTCATTAAAGGTATTACCTTATTTAAAAAAAAATATTACCTTATTTAAAAAAAATGCGCAAACCAACTTTCTCAAAAAATATTTTTAAAAATAGGGAAAATATAATGAGTTTTAGCGCAAATAAATTTATTAAAAGTATTGAGATGAAACATATGAAGGATTTTATTGAAAAATTAAATTTAAAAGAGAAAGTTGTTATTGCGCATAGGGGTGCCAGCGGTTATATGCCTGAAAATACTCTAGCAAGCTTTCTTAAGGCTATAGAGTTGAAAGCTGATGCTATTGAATGCGATGTTCATTTAAGCAAGGATGGTGTCCCAATAGTTATTCATGATGAGGAATTAAATAGAACAACTAATGGAGAAGGTTATGTAAAGGATTATTCTCTTATGGAATTAAAAAGGTTAAGTGCAGGTTACGAAGATCGTTTTGGAGACCAATTTAAAGATCAAAAAATACCTACTTTAAGGGAGGTTCTTGAGGTTTGCAAAAATAAGGTTGGAGTTGTAATTGAAATAAAAAATGGTCCATTTTTCTATGATGAAATAGAAGAAAAAATTATAGAGTTAATTAAAGATTTAAACATGGAAGATTGGGTTGTAATTTCGGCTTTTGATCATCAAACAGTTAAAAAAATTAAGAAATTAAATAAGGATTTAGTTACGGCTGTGATTTTTTCAGGATGTCCAGTTAAACCAACTTTAGATTGTTTACTTGCTTATGCGGATGGATTACATTTAGAATGGTGCTATTTAAAACCAAATGTGGTTAAGGAAGCTGAAGAAGACAATTTGTTTATTAATGTTTGGACAGTAAATAATGAGGAAAATATTAAGAAAATGTTTTTTATGAATGTTAATGGGGTGATTACGGATTATCCAGATTTAGGAGTTAAAGTTAAGCAGGGGATGAAAATTTGAATTTGGATTTTTCAAGTTGGAAGCATATAACTAAGCTTGATCCAGATAAAAAAAATACTAAGGAGATTATTCAAACAGTTTTAGAAAGTAAAACAGATGCTATAATGGTTAGTGGAACCCAAAGAATAACTAAAAGAAAAGTTGTTAAATTAATTAATTTACTTAAGGATTATGATAAACCAATAGTTTTAGAGCCTGTAAAAGCTGAAGCTGTAACATTTAGTAATATAGATTATATTTTTGTTCCATCGGTAATAAATTCTAAAGATAGATGGTGGATTATTGAGGCGCATGTAAATTGGATTTTAAAAATTAAAAAAAGAAGGGGCACTCCATGGGAAAAAATCATTCCTGAAGCTTATATTGTTTTAAATCCTAAATCTGCTGTAGCTAAGGTAACAAAAGCTGAAACAAATTTATCTTTAAATCAAATTGTTTCATATGCGATTTTTGCTGATAGATTTGTAAAATTCCCAATTGTATATATAGAGTATAGTGGAACTTATGGAGATCCAAAAGTGGTTAAAGCTGTTAAAGAAGAATTAAAAAATGCAAAATTATTTTATGGTGGAGGAATAAATAATAGGGAGAAAGCTGAAGAAATGGCTAAATACGCTACAATAGTTGTTGGAAACATAATTTATGAAGATTTAAATAAATTTAAGGAAACAATTGTTTAAATTAATAGTTAAAAAAGAGAAAATTGGGTTTAACTAACTTTTATAAATCTATCCTTTAGTTTTTCTAAAATTTTAGGAAGCGTTGTATATTCCATTTCTTCTGGTCCTAACCTAGCAGGCATAAATTCGCCATGGCGCCTTATATAATCTGTTATTTCATTAGCTATGGCTCTAGCTCTATCAAAAGCTACATCAGCAAATAAATCTGCAGGTTCATTTCCTTTAACTCCTATTAATTGACCGTCTGAAACATTAAATCCTAAAGCTACAACTCTTGGAGGGCCATCAAAAAGTGTACATTTAGCATCTTTTAAGCCTACAGGCATTAATGGACCTATATGAGAACCTCTCATAAATCCTGCTACTAGATGTGGAAAACCAAATGGAACCAAAACTTCTCCTACAGCAGGTAAACCATGTTGACATCTAACAATCATGCATGGATCATCTTTTCCAACGTATTTTCCAGCTATTAAACTTAATCTAGTTGTGCTTGAAACAGCAGCTAAAAGCTTATCTTTCGTTCTAAATACTCTTTCAATTACGTAGCGGCCTGTTGTACCAATTAAACCAAGCAAATCATACATTTCAGCTGGGCATTGTAAATCTACAATTTTATGCTCAATTACATCCATTACTCTAAAAGTGAATCCTTCATGCATTGAGGGATCTATAACTAAACCTGCTGTTGAAGTTGGATCGGCAAAAATCTTAAATAATGGATAGTTAAAGGCGCCAGGTTCTGTTTTATCAGCTGCAAAAACAATTATTGGTTCGCTTTGTCTTTCAATAATTTCCATTTCAGCTACTCCTGGACCCATTCCTTTCACGTTTCCGCTAAAAGCTTCAGTTAATAAATCTTGGCCAGCAGCATACAACTTGAACTTCTTTGATACTTTTTCTGTAACTTCTTTAAAGGTATTCCATGCTAATTCATGAATTTTGGGGTTTCCTTCACCATGGTTATGAGTCATTAAAAGCTCAAGATCGTCGCCACAATTGAAAACATAGTAATCAATTAAAAGGTTTTTCTTTTTAGCTTCTTCAAGAATTTCTTTAGCTAAATCTTTTTGCTCCTCTTTAACAATATGATGTCCTGCAACTGAACCTATATCAGCTTTAATCAAACTTATTGTTACCTTTTTTTCAGGCATTTCATTCACCTTGCTATAATTTATGGTTAAAGGTTCTTTTTAACTTTATTCATTCATTTAAATTTTAGAAAAATTTTTTAATAGCATAATAAAAATTAAGTTGTTTTAAAGAGGTGCAAAATTTGGCCTTTAAAAATGTTTTTACACCCTTTATTTTAGTTAATTTTAAAGCTTATAGTGAATCGATGGGGAAAAAAGCTTTTGAGTTAGCGAAAATAGCTGAAAAAATTTCTAAAGAAACAGGAGTTTGCATAGGGGTTGCACCACAATTAATTGATTTACGTAAAATAGCTATGGAAGTTGATATTCCAGTTTTTGCTCAACATGTTGATCCATTTAAGCCTGGAGCTTACACAGGTTATGTTACAGTGGAGGCTATAAAAGATGCAGGAGCTATTGGAAGCTTAATAAATCATTCTGAAAGAAAAATAAAATTGTCTGAAATAGATGAAATTGTAAATAGACTTAAAGATTTAAATATGATTTCGGTTGTTTGCGCTGATACTGAAAAGGCTAGCGCTGCAGCTGCTGCATTAAATCCTGTTATGGTTGCTATTGAACCTCCTGAGCTTATAGGTTCTGGAATAGCAGTTTCTAAGGCTAAACCTGAAATCGTTAAGGATACTGTAGCAATTATAGAAAGGATTAATTCTAAAGTTATTGTTTTATGTGGAGCTGGAATAACTAAAGGTGAAGATGTTTCAGCTGCATTAAAGCTTGGTGTTAAAGGAGTTTTAGTTGCCAGTGGAGTTGTTAAAGCTAAAAATCAAGAGGAGGCTTTGCTTGATTTAGCCGAGGCAGCTAGAAAAACAAAGTAAAACAAAAGAGGAATTTTTAATTGAGAATTAAACCTGAATGTATTCAATGCTTAATTCAAAGAGGTTTAATAGAAATTCAAAAGGCAACAAGCGATTATGAAAAAAGGCTTAAAACAGCTATTAAATTGGCTAAAGCTTTAAGCAAGCATTTAAATGAAAAATCTAATCCAAGCGAGTTAGGTGCTTTAAGAGAGAAAATTATTAAACATGAAACTGGAAATAACGACATTTATAAATTAGAGAAGAAACTTTCAAATAGCATAGCTTTAAAAATTTTACCAAATCTTAAAGAAAGCATAGTTAAGCTTAATGATGAATTTTTAAAGTTTAAAAAAGCTTGTTTTTACTCAGCTTTAGCTAACAGCATAGAATTTGATATCCCAGAGCATTCATTTTTAATAAATGATTTAATTAATTTTCTTGAGAATGGAAAGGTAGCAATTGATGAAAGCGAAAAAATTTATGAATTAATTAAATCTGCAAGAAAAATTTCTTTATTTGTTGATAATGCTGGAGAAGTTATTATAGATAAGCTTTTAGCTGAGCAAATTAAAGGTTTAGGCATTAAATTGATTGTTGCTGTTAAGGCTTATCCAATTATGAATGATGCCACTATAGAAGATTTAAAAGAAGCAAATTTAACCAAGATTTCAGATAAAATTTTAACTATAAAATTGAATTGTGTAGGCTTTCCTTTAAGCAAATTGCCTTTAAAAATTAAGAGGAAATTGTTAAGCTCAGATTTAATAATTGCTAAAGGCATGGCTCATTATGAAGCTTTAACTGAAGAAAAATTAAGGGTTCCGGTGGCTTATCTTTTAACAGCTAAGTGCTCACCAGTAGCTGAAAGTTTAAATGTTAAAAGGGGCGAGGCCGTAATTAAATTATTTAAGCCTTAAATCTTTAAATAGTAAAAATATGGCTTCTTTAAAACCTTCAGCAAATTCCTTTTTGCATATGTAATCAGCTTCATCTTTTAATGCTTTAGGTGCATTACCAACAGCTATTCCAAAACCAGCTTCCCTTAACATATCTATATCATTTAAGTTATCTCCTATGGCTATTGTATCCTTTATGTTTATTCCTGCTGTTTCAGCAAGTTTAATTAAGGCTTTACCTTTATTAACGGAGCTATCCACTATATGATAAACCACTCCACTATCTAACATTCGAGCTTTAACTCCATTTTCCCTTAAAAATTCATTAGCTTCATTTAAATCAAATGTTCTTTTAACAAGCACATCTGTTTCTCTATATGGCGAATTAACAATAACAATTTTATCTCCAAATTTTTTCATTAAAACTTTTAAGCCTTCTTCAGCTCTTTCCTTAAAGCCTAAAAAAATTTTTTTAAAGCCATCCCATATTACTCCACCGTTTTCAGCAGCTGCTAAACCGCATGTTCCCAAGTATTTTGCTATAGCGCTTGTAACACAAAAGTTTCTTCCAGTTATTAAAAAAGTTAAAACACCTTTTTCTTCAAGTTTTCTTATAATCTCGATAGCTTCTAAATCAAGCATTCCCTTTTTATTTGTAATTGTTCCATCAATATCTAAGGCTAAAGCTTTAATGGTTTTTCACCCCTTAAATTATTAATTCTCCATTTTTCATAATCAGTTCTTCATCAATAAATACTGAAGGTTTTTTAATAACACAATCATAATGAATTAAAGCTTGAGCATCCTCATCATAATTTGATCCTATAGCTATGTGAATTGTTCCTAAAACTTTTTCATCTTCAAGAACATTGCCAACTATTTTAGCTTTATCATTTAAGCCTAATCCAAATTCACCTATATGCTTAGCATTTTTAGAGTATTCTAAAGCTTTTTCTTTAGTTAAAACACCTTTTTCAAAAAGCTTAAATGGTTGAGTGGAGGCTTTTTTAATTAATCGCTTTAAAATTTCAGCTTCTGAATTACCAGAAACCTTTTTCACATAACCATTTTCAACCTCAATTTTCACTGGAGATTTTAAAAGAAATGTTTTCTCCATAGAAATGCTTCCATCAATAATAAGCACTCCCTTAGATGAGCCTACAACTGGAGAAATAAATATTTCTCCAGCGGGCAAATTGCCTCCTTTACCTGGTTCGCTAAAGTCTCCATCATCAACCCTAACTTTTCTGCCTTCAATACTAAAGGAGAAGTCTGTTCCTTTTAAAGTTTGAACTTTGATTATTGAGGCCCCATTTATAAAATCCTTTATTGCATTGCATTTATGTTTCAATTTATCATAATTAATTGGTACAGCTTCAATAAAGATTCTTTTTGTTATTCCAGGGCTCCAAACAGCTCTAATCTTTTTTTCAGCAAGCAAAAAATTGAATATGTTATCATATTTTTTCCCATCGCTAGCTAATAAGGGCTCTTTTAAACAAATTGGATCTTTACCTAGTCTTTCATGGCTTATAGAGCATACTACTTGGGGAGTTGAAGCTATAGCTTCTCTTACTTCAAAATTCATATAATCAAAGCTTGATTTTACAGGTTGAATCATTAATGTTGGATGGGCTCCTGCATTTTCAAAAGCTTCATATAATGCTTGAGAAATCTCTAAACAATCTTTTTTTGGATTTGTAATTATAAGGGCTCTTTCATCTTTTTTAACCTTTAAAACTTTTTTAGAAACTATTTTTGCTGCTTCAAAAAGTTTTTTTGAACTCATTGAGTGTCCTCCCTTTTTTTCTTAAATTAATATTCTTTCTGGAAAAGAATAAATGTTCATTCTTAATTTTCTAGCAAAACCTATTAGCGTAATGCCAAGAATTCTAGCAGCATTAACTCCAGACATTAAGGGTGCTCTCATAGAAGCTAAAATTGGAATTCCTGCTCTAGCAGCCTTTAAAATCATATCTGCAGGTTGTCTTCCAGAAGAAACTAAAACAGTTTTTTGAAAATCAACATTTTTTAAAGCAGCTGCTCCTATAGCTTTATCCACAGCATTATGTCTTCCAACATCTTCAGAAAAAGCTGTTAACTCTTCATTTTGAAAAACTCCAGCGAAATGTGTTCCTCCAGTAGCTTTATAAACTTCAGCTTTTTTAATGCATTCTTCAATCATTTCAAAGATTTTAAAGGCTTTAATAGCATAGTTAGATTCAACAATTGGCTCCTCAAATTTTAATATTTGATTTAAAAATTCTTCGCTTGAAGTGCAAGCTGTTAAAATAGTTTTTTTAGGTGAAATAAAATTTTTTTCAGTTTTTAACTCTATTTTAACATTTAAATCTTTAATTTCAACCTTTTTAATTTCATTTATATTTTTTATTAAACCATCTCCAATTAAAAAGCCTATGGCTAACTCTTGTAATTGATTAGGCATAGCCATTAATGTAGCGTAAAATTTTTCATTTACATAAATTTTTACAGGTGTTTCAATAGCAACTTCATCTAAAACATCTTCAATTAAATTCTTGTTTAATTCAAGTTTTCTCACAATGGTTTTAAATGTTCCCATCATTTTTATCTTCCCTTAAATATAGATCATAAAAGAAAGTGATTTTAAGAGCTATAAATTTAAGTTTCACGCTGTTAAATAAATTTAAAGATTGGTGAAAAACTCCTTTGAAAGCATTAATTACAATTTCAGGCAGAGTTCAAGGCGTTGGATTTAGACCATTTATTTATCATTTAGCATCTAAAAAAGGCTTAAAAGGATATGTTAGAAATAGAAATGGAATAGTTGAAGTTTTAATTGAAGGAAACGAAAAAGAAATTTTAAGTTTTTTAGAAGCGTTAAAAATTGAAAAGCCTCCTTCAGCAATTATTCAAGAAGTTAAAGTAGAATATTTAACTGGTAAAGAAGAATTTAAAGATTTTAAAATTGAATTAAGCCCTTTAGAAAAAGTTTTTTCAGGTTCAATAGCTCCAGCAGATTTATCTATATGCGATGAATGCATTCGAGAATTAATGGATCCTAAAAATAGAAGATTTAATTATTTTTTTATAACTTGCACAAATTGTGGTCCAAGATTTACAATAATTAAGGATCTTCCATATGATAGAGCAAATACAACTATGAATAAATTTGTTATGTGTGAAGAATGTGAAAAAGAATATAAAAACCCTTTAGATAGAAGATTTCATGCGCAAACAATAGCTTGTTGGAAATGTGGTCCTAAAGCCTATTTAACAGAAAGTAATGGAGAAATAATACCTGTTGAAAACCCAATTTTTGAAGCTGGAAAATTAATTGAGGAAGGTTTTATTTTAGCTGTTAAAGGAAATGGAGGTTTTCATATAGCTACTTCAACACTTAATTCTAAACCAATAATTAAATTAAGAAGGGTTAAACATAGATCTCAAAAACCTTTTGCAATTATGGCTAGAAGTATTGAAGCAATTACTTCTTTTGCTGAAGTTTCATCTAAAGAAGTCGAGTTGCTTACATCTCCAGCTAAACCAATTGTATTGCTTAAAAAAAGCGAAAATTATTATTTAGCTGAGGAAATAAGCCCAGGTTTAAATACAGTTGGAGTTATGCTTCCTTATACAGGTTTACATTTAATGCTTTTTAAAGAAGTAAAAGAACCTGCTTTTGTTATGACAAGCGCTAACCCTTCAAATCAACCTATCGCAATAACTAATCAAGAGGCAATTGAAAAATTTAAAGGAATAATTGACTATTATCTTTTTCATGATAGAGATATTGCTCAAAGATGCGATGATTCAGTGGTTAAGGTTGTTGATGGAGAATTAAGTTTTCTTAGAAGATCTAGAGGTTATGCTCCTGAACCTATAAAAATTAGAAGAGTTGGAAAATGTATTTTAGGGGTTGGAGCTGAATTAAATGTAACTTCTTGCATAATTCTTAAAGATAAAGCTTTTTTAACCCAGCATATTGGTGATGTAGAAAATCTTGAAACCTTAAATTTTCTTGAGGAGGCTATAAGAAACTTAATTAAATTAACTAAAAGCGAAATCGATGTGATAGCTTGCGATTTACATCCAACATTTAACACTACACGTTTTGCCTTAAGATTAAGCGAAGAAATGAATGTTCCTGTTTTTAAAATTCAGCATCATCATGCTCATATAGCTAAATTAATGGCTGAATATGATGTAGATGAAATTGTTGGAATAGCTTGCGATGGATTTGGTTATGGAATAGATGGATCAGCATGGGGTGGAGAAATCCTATATTGTTTTGGAAAAGAATTTAAGCGTTTAGGTTATTTAGAGAAGCATTTAATGATTGGAGGAGATTTAGCAACCAAATATCCCTTAAGAATGGTTGCTGGAATACTAAAAGATGAAGAAGACTTTGAAGAATGGTTTTTAAGCAAAGCAGATTATTTACCTCATGGAAAAATTGAGGCTGAAATAATTTTAAAAGAAGCAAGAAAAAAACATTTTCCTGAGACATCAAGTTGCGGAAGACTTTTAGATGCTGTTTCAGCAATTTTAGGTTTATGTTATGAAAGAACATATGAAGGGGAACCTGCTATGAAGCTTGAAGCAGCTGCAGAAGGAGGGAAAAATGTGTTAAACCTTCCATTAAACTTTAAAGGAAATATTATTGAAACAAAAAATCTTGTAAGAGAAGTTTTTCATTTAGTTAATAAGGAAAATATTAAAAACCTAGCTTATTCAACTCAAGAGTATATTGCCAAAAGTTTAGCTGAATTCGCTGCATTTGAAGCTGAAAATCTTAATGTTAAATTTATAGGATTTTCAGGGGGTGTAGCAGCTAATGAACATATTACACAAACCATAAGAAAAATTGTTGAATCTAAAGGTTTAAAGTTTCTTTATCCAAGGAAAATTCCATGCGGAGATGGTGGAATCTCCCTTGGTCAAGCTTACATAGCTTCTCAAATGCTTTAAATTTTATAAATAAAATGGAGAGTCAAATTATGGAAAAAAATTTAGAAGAAGAATTAAAAACTTGGATTTCAGGATTTAAAAAAATAGTTATTTTAGGAATAGGAAATCCTATTAGAAAAGATGATTATGTTGGTGTGGCTATAGCTAAACTTCTTAAAGAAAAAAATCTTTTAAATACTTTAATTTTAGAATGTGAAACTGTTCCAGAAAGCTTTACTAGCATAATAAAAGAGGCTAAACCAACCCATGTATTAATGATTGATGCAGCTAATTTAAATGCAACTCCAGGTTTTGCAAAAATGATAAGTATAGATGAAATTAATGGTTTTTCTCTTTCAACCCATGATTTACCATTAAGCCTTTTAGCTAAATTTATAGTTTATGAAACAAAAGCTAAAGTTGCCTTATTGGGAATTCAACCTAAAACCTTAGATTTTGGAGAGGGATTAACAAACGAATTAAGTGAAGCAAGCAAAAAAATAGCGAAAATTATAGAAAAAGTTTTAATTAAAGAGGGTTTTAACCAAAAGCTATTTTAAGCAAAATTAATAAAAGAAGGATTATTCCAAGCAGCATACCCATAACATTGTAATTTAACACACCTGTATGTGTTTTTCTAAATTGATTAACGAATTTAACTGTAACATTAGCTAAAAGATAGTTAAAGCCATCTATAGCTTTACGCTCTATATAATTGAAGCTAAATTTGCTTAAACCAATTGTTGAGTCTACGAAAAGCTTATAGTAAAGCCTGTTTATATACCAGCGGTTGTAAAGGAAATTCCAAAGAGGCTTTAATCCTTTTCCAACTATTTCCTTCGGACTTTTAATTCTTTTAATATAGATTAAATATGCGGGTATAGCCCCTATAAGAAGCATAATTATGGAGGAGCCTGTAGTTATTAAAGTGGCTTGTTGAGTTAACGATGTTTCTGCAAGAGGTTCCGTGAAAGATGCTATTTTAACAGGTATTATTGAAGATAGAAATTCATGAAGCAAATGTTCAAGCCAGCTTTTTACATAAAAGCCTGTTACACCAAGCGTTATTGTTGCAGCAGCCATTAAAGTATATGGAATCCACATTAAGGCTGGAGCTTCTTTTGGAGGTTTCCCTTCCTTTTCAAGTTCAATAATTCTTTCACTTTTTTCACCAAAGAATGTTAATCCAAGCATTCTAATGCTATAAAAGCTTGTTAAAGCTACTGTTAAGGCTCCAAGGATAAAAATCCAATATTTTCCAGCTAAAAGGGAAGCCTCCAAAATCATATCTTTACTCCAAAAACCACTAAAGAGAATAGGTACACCCATTAAAGAAAAGCTTGTTAAAGCCATGCTCCAAAAAGTTATAGGCATAACCCTTTTTAATCCACCCATATGATACATGAATCTTGATTCAGCTGCATGGATTGCTGCTCCAGCTCCAAGGAATAAAGCTGCCTTAAATAAAGCATGGCTCATTAAATGGAATAATCCTCCAGTATATCCTATAGCAAATTCTGCTGTTGAACCTGCCACACCTAAACCAATCATCATATAACCTATTTGGCTAACAGTTGAATAAGCTAAAACCTTTTTTATTTCAGTTGAAGTCGTAGCTTGACTTGCTGAAACAAAAGCTGTTAAAGCACCTATCCAACCTATAACATAAAAGAATAGTATTAAATTGTTTGGTGCACCATTTTGCCAAGCTGCTTCATAAAATATTGGGAAGACTCTTCCAACAAGATATACTCCTGCTTTAACCATTGTAGCTGCATGAATAAGCGCGCTAACAGTTGTTGGACCAGCCATAGCATCTGGAAGCCATTCCATTAATGGTAGTTGGGCTGATTTTCCAATTGGACCAATAAAGAGGAAGATGGCTGCTGGAACCAAAATCCAAAGCGGAACCTTAAGAATAGCTCCTTTTTGAAGCTCAATAAAGTTTAATGTTCCAGCAAAAGCTAAAATCATAAATATTCCAATTAATAAACCTACATCACCAGCTCTAGTTGTTAAGAAAGCTTTTAAACCGCAATGTGATGGTGGATAAGCTTCTTTTCCCTCTCCAACCCAGCATTTAAGCCAATCCTCTTTTGAATCTTTATACCAAAAGCCAATTAAAGCGTAGCTGCATAATCCAACACCTTCCCAACCAAAAAGCATTTGAATAAAATTATTTGACATCACTAAAAGCAGCATATTGCCTATAAATAAATTCATGAAGAACCAATATCTTGTTAAGCTCGGATCTTCCTCCATATATTTTAATGAATAAACCATTATAAGGAATGAAATCCAAGCTACAATATTCGCCATTATAATGCTTAATGGATCAATTATTACACCGGCCTTAATTTCTTGAAGTATAGGAGCGCCTGGAACTAAAACCCATGAAATTTGATTTTCAATTTGCTCTGGATGCTTTAAATACGGTATTAAAAAGCCAGCGGATAAAGCAGCTGCAAAAGAAAAAAGCACCGCCATATAGTTTCTAAATTTAGGATGGATTTTAGCAAATATTGGGGTTAAACCTGCACCTATTAATGGAATTGTCCAACATAACCAAGCTGGCCAAATAAATTCTTCATTCATAATTTTCACCATCCTCCCAACATAGCTTTAGCTGCTTTTTCAGCTAAAACAATAATTAAACTTGGCATTAAACCTATTAAAACACATATAACAGCTAAAACTATTATTGGCCCAACCATAAATAGTGAAGCTTCTGAAGCTTTAACTTTAGGTGTTTTAATCATTATTCTTTGAAGGAGCCAAAGATAATATACTGCTGCAAAAATACTATTTAAAACTACTATTATACCTATAGTATTCATAAAATTGTTTTCAGGAAAGCTAAAAGCTGCTAAAATTATAAATAGTTTACTCCAAAAACCGCTAAGTGGGGGAACACCAGCTAAAGTTAATAATCCAATTGAAAAGGAACCTCCAGTCCAAGCCATTTTACGGCCTATACCTTCAAGGCTTGTAATATCTCTAGTAGCAGCTTCATGTGTGAAGCATCCAGAACAAAGGAATAACATTCCCTTTCCAACAGCATGAGTAAATAAATGGAATAAAGCACCTGTAATTGCGAAAGCAGCTGCGCTTAAAGCCACTAAAGGTTTTGAGTTATAATATTCAAATAGAATGTAGCTTCCTATTCCTATACCTGTTATAATATAACCTATATTTACAACGCTTGAGTAAGCTAAAAGCCTTTTAATATCTTTTTGCATAAGAGCCATAAAATTGGCTACAGTAATAGTTAAAATACCGAAAACCATTAAAGTTAAACCATAATTAAAGTTTACGGGATTAAAAAGTGTAAATAAACTTCTAGCTAAAACATAAACGCCAGTTTTAATTACTACGCCTGAAAGCATCGCGCTTATTGAGCTTGGAGCAGCAGGGTGAGCATCTGGAAGCCAACTATGAAATGGAACAATTGAAGCGGTTACACCAAAACCAGCTATTATAGCTGCTATGATTATATAAAATGGTATTTGAAGGTTTGTTGTAGATGGTAAAGCTTCTTTCATCATTTTAAAGTTTACTGTTCCAGTTAAACCATAAAGCAGGCTTATACCGTAAAGCGCTATTAAAGAACCTAAAGTGCTCATAACCAAATATTTAAAACCGGCTTCAACAGGTTCCCATCTATATTTTCTAAATGAAACAAGAGTATATGAAGCTATACACATCATTTCCCAAAAAACATAAAGATTAAAGAAGTCTCCTGAAAAAGCTACTCCAATCATTCCAGCTACGAGAATTAATAAAAGTGTGTAATATCTGTCGAGACCGGTGTCAACCTCCATATATTTTACAGAGTAAATTGAAACTAAAAAGCCTAATCCACAAAAAATAAATGCTACAAAAAGACTTAAAAAGTCAGCATATATTTCAACACCACCCTTTATTGGAAGATAATTATCCAAAATAAAGGATTGAGCCCCATAATTTTCAATTTTAAAGTAAAGCAATGTTAAGGCGTATAGGGATAAAGCAAAAGCTAAAATCGCAAATAAATCTCTAAGTTTTTCAAATTTTATTTTCTCGCCTAAAAGGCTTATTAAAGGTGTTAAACCTGCAGCTATTAATAAGATTACTATTGGTTGCAAAACTAATGGGATGACCATTTTTACCACCTTAACCTCCTAATTTTCTTTAAATCTAATGTTCCATAATGTCTATAAACGTTTATTACCAGTGTTAAAGCTACTGCTGCTACAGCAGCTCCAATAACTATAGATGTGAAAACTATTGATTGAGCCAAAGAATCTACAACACCATTTCTAAAACCTAAAGCTAAAAAGTTTAAGTTTACAGCAATAGTTATTATTTCTATTCCTATAATTGTTCTAATCATGTTTCTCATTGAAATTATCGTGTATAAGCCTATAATAGCTAATATAAAGCTGCAAAACATGTATGCTTGCCAAACTTCAACCATTTTTCACTCCTCCTTTTCTTCAAATTTTTCTATAACAGCTTCTTCAACAGCTCCCGGACCTTTTTCAATTCTAAACAAGGCTGAAACAGCTGCAGCAGCAGCTAAAATTAAAAAAGCTTGAATTAAAATATCTAAACCACGATAAGACCATAAAAACTTTTCTATTGGAGGCTTTTCAATTAAGGATGGGAGCGGAATTTCAAATAAGCTTAATCCAAAAGTTAAAATTAATGCAATTAACATTAGTGTTAAAATAGCCGAGATAGCTTTATCTATTCCATTATTGTTTTTCATTTGATTCCCCTCCTAAAGTATGTAAAGCAGTTAAAAATAGAACTGTAACAGCTCCAGCATAAACTAAAAGCTGAAAAACAGCTATGTAAGGCGCCCCAAGAACATAAAAAATAATTGAAATTATAACGTTGGCTACAGCAAAAAAAGCTATTGCCCTATTTAATTCCTTATATTGGGTAGCTAAAATAGAGAAGACTACAGCTAAAATTATAAGCAGGTAATCAATTATTCCGGCAACCATTTTATTTCTCCCCTTATTTTAAATTATAATCCTAACCAAAAACAATTGAAGGAGAGATATAGGAATTAAATATTTCCATGAAAAATTAACCATTTGATCAATTCTTAATCTAGCAAATGCAGCTCTAATAATTGAAATTATAAGAAGGATAATGACTGTTTTTATTATAAAGTAAATTGGGAACAGTATTTTTTCAAACCCTGGAATAATTGGTCCAAGAGGTCCACCTAAATAAAATGTTGCAGCTAAACCTGAAATATAAACAAGTTCAATATCTCTAGCTAATCTAAAAAGCGCAAGTTTTCTTCCAGAAAACTCTGTAATCCAACCAGCTACTATTTCCTGTTCAGCTTCAGGAATATCAAATGGAACACGTTCCAGTTCTGCTTGAGCAGCAATAATAAAGATTGCAAATCCTAATGCTTGAGGGCCAAGAATAAACCACCATGAAGATTGCTTAGCCACAATCTCAGAAATTTTCAATGAATTTGCAGCTAAAGCTACGCTAGCTATTGCAAGCGTCATTGGAATTTCATAACCAAGCAGTTGAGTTACGGCTCTTTCAGCTCCAACAAAACCAAACCTATTTAAAGAGCCTAAACCAGATAGAAAAACTAAAATGCAGAAAAGCGTCATTATTGCTATAGCCACTATAACATCTCCATTAAATGAGATTATTCCTGAAATATTTATAATTGGTAAAAGAAGAACGCCTGTTAACATTAATGCTAAAGCTAGCAAAGGTGCAGATGTGAAAAGTAGTTTATCAACAGCAGCTGGAGTAATATCTTCTTTTGAAAGGAGCTTGATGAAATCTGCAAGAGGCTGAAGGAGGCCAAATGGGCCTGTATAAAGGGGTCCAACTCTATTTTGAAGTTTAGCATAAAACTTTCTATCTATCCATTCATAAAATAGGCTTAAAAATATTGTGAAGATAAAGCCTGGAAAAATAATTAACTTAAGTGTATTTACAACTGCTTCTACAATCATAATTAAATTTTCCCTCCATTTATCCGCTTTTTCTTTCAACTTTAAAATCTTTTCTTAATGGGTATACGCCTTCAGGCCAATTATCTGGAAGAAGAATTCTTGTAAGATTTGGGTTACCTTTAAATTTAACTCCTAAAAGATCATGAACTTCACGTTCATAAATTATTGAAGCTGGATAAATATCTGCTAAACTATCTAATTCAGGATTATCTTTTGGAACAGAAGTTTTTATAGTAATTTCCATTCCAACTCCAAATAAATGAGGTAAAACCTCTATTTCCTTTCCAACATCAACTCCAGTTATTGTTGAAATATGGGTTACGCCCTTATTTTTAGCAAAATACTCAATTATTTCTTTATAGTATTCTTTTGGTACAGTTATGAATACGCGTCTGCTTCTTTGAATTTTAGCTTCCTTAATTTTATCCTTAAAAATATTTTTTAATTCTTCAATTAATGCTTCTTCTTTACTTATAGCCACGCTTTCTAAACGCCTCCAATCATTTTCTTCTAGCTAAAATCAATAAAGCAATAAACATAACAATTATGTAAGATAAACTTAAAGTTAAAATTAACGGTTGAGTTAATGCAGGTAATCCCATAGATAAAATTATAGCCATAGCTACAACATCAAAAATCAAGAATAAAGCAGCATAATTGTAAAGATTAATTGATAATCTAGCTTTTTCAGGAGGAAGATCTTCACCGCAAGCATATGGAGATAACTTTTCAGGATTTGGTTTTGGTTTTGGAGAAACAGCACTCCCAATCCCATATATAATTGCAGCAGCAATTATCGAAATTATAAATAAGGTTATAGGCGACCAAAGAATGTTTTCTACATCCATTCATTTATCGCCCTAAACTTTTTTACTAAAATTGAAAGTTTATAGTATAAAAAGCCTTCGCTTTTATTATTATTTTTTTTATAAAATTAAGAAATTAGCAAATTCTTGGAACTGGATCACCTAATGGTGGAGGTAACACTCTTTTACCTCCAATGCTTGTTTCTAATATTACACCATTAAATTTTTTTGTTGCTTCTCCAATTATTTCAGCATCTTTACCCTGCGGATGCCTTCTTAATTCTTCAAGCACATCTTCAGCTTTTTCAGGAACAACAGCAATAAGAATTTTCCCTTCATTTCCAACTTCTAACGGATCTATACCAAGCATTTCACAAGCTGATTTAACGCCTTCTTTAATTGGAATTTTATCTTCATGAATTAAAATTCCAATTTTAGATTTTTCACTCCATTCATTTAAAGCGTTTGCAACACCACCTCTAGTTGGATCTTTCATTTTGGTTATTCCGCCTACTTCAAGAAGCTTTTTAATCATTTTATTTAGCGGGTTAACATCAGATTTAATTTCGCTTTCAAATCCATAACCTTCTCTATAAGATAGAAGAGCTATCCCATGATCTCCAATTGTTCCAGAAACTATTATTTTATCTCCATCGCTAATATTAGAGTCCACAAGCCATCTAGAATTAAAGCTTTTTCTATACTTTTTTACTTCAGCAATATTTTTTTCTAAAGCTTCACTTCTTTTACCTATTCCAGAAGTGTTTACAACAAGCTTTTCTAAAGCTCCTTTCTCCATAACTTTAGTATCGCCAGTAATGATGTAAACTTCAGCTTCTTCACAAGTAGCTTTCATGCTTTTAATTATTTTTTCAAAATCTGAAATTGGAAAGCCCTCTTCAATAATGAAAGCTGAGGTTAAAGCGATTGGTTCAGCACCCATAACAGCTATATCGTTTACGGTTCCAGAAACAGCCAATCGTCCTATATCACCTCCTGGAAAAAATAATGGTTTAACTGTATGAGAGTCAGATTTAAGAACTATTCCTTCTATTACTGATGCATCATCTAAAGCTTCTAAAGGAACTTCAGCATTGCTTCCACCAAAATGTTTTACAATATAATCTTTAATCAATTTTTGCATGATTACTCCGCCAGCACCATGAGCTAAAGTTATTTTATCTTCAATCAATTTTTCATCCACCTTAAAAGAAAACAAAATTTGTTATTTTTAAGTTAAACTAAAATTGACAATATAATTTATTTTTTAAATTTAAAACTAATAAAATCTAGAAAATATTTATTTTCTTGATTATAACTTTAGGTTTTTCTTTTTGTAGTTTCCGCCCGCATTTATCGCAATAATTAGCGTTTTTTAACGCTATATTTCCACAAATACATTTTACATTTTCTTTATCTTCTGCTTCTGAATGATCTAATTTACTAAGCATTTTTGCAAGCTCAATTATTAATTTTTTTTCATCTTCATTTTCTTCAATCATAGATTTCAACCATTTTAAGCTTTATTTTAATTTACAAAAATTCTATTGTAAAAAGTTTTTGTTTAAAATAGATTAATGCTTAAATGCTTATTTTGTTACATGATTTATTTATAAAAAACGAGTTTTTAAAAGGAAGTTGCAAAAGAATTTTTAGGTAAAAAGAATAAACATTATTTTAAGCTGGGAAAAATGATTAAAGGAGTTTTTCTTCAAAACTTTATGTCTTATGAAGATGCATATATTCCTTTAACAAATGGGTTAAATTTAATTTGCGGTCCTAACGGTGCTGGAAAATCCTCTATTCTTTTGGGAATATCTATTGTTTTAGGACAATCTTATACTGAAAGAGCAAAAAAGTTAAGTGAACTGATTCGTTGGGGTCAAAATGAAGCAAAAGTAACTTTAGTTTTAAGCAATAAAAGTAAAGATGGGAAAAAACTTTTCCCCCAATTTAAAGATGAATTTATAGAAGTAACTAGGGTTATTCGAAAAAATGGCGATTATAAATATTTTATTCAAGGTAGAAGATTTTCCAAAAATGATGTGACTTCTGCATTTAAAAAAATTGGATTAAACCCAGATAATATGCTAATAATTATGCATCAGCTTATGGTTGGAAAATTTAGTTTAACAACTTCTCAAGAAAAACTTAAAATGCTTGAAGAAGCTGTTGGCTTTTATTCCTATAGGGAAAACGTATTAACAGCCCTTAAAAGATTAAATGAATTTAAAAGTGAAGAAGAAAAATTGTTGAATTTTCTTGAATCTACAAAATCCACCTATGAATTTTGGAAGAGAGAATATGAAAAACTTTTGAGAAAGCAAGCCTTAACCTTAAAGCTTAATGAAGTAAATAAAAAAATTGCATGGTTAAAAATTAAAAGAAAAAAAGAGGATTTAACAAAGCTGCTAGAAAAAGTAAATGAATTAAAAACTAAAAAAGCAATTTTTGAAAATAATCTTAAAACTTTTCTGGAAAAAATTAATTTAGAAATCTTAAAATATAATGAACTGCTTAATGAAAAAGCGTTTAAAGAGGAGGAACTGCTTCATTTACTTAAGAATGAAGCGGAACTTAATGTTAAATTAAAAATATTGAATATTTTATTTGAAAAATTTCCTTTAAATGCCTTGGAAGTTGCTTCAGAAATTTTTAATGAAAAACTTTTTAGCAATAGAGAAGCTTATGAATTAAAATTAAAATTAGAAGAAGAAATTCAAAATAGTAGGAAAACTGCAGAAGAACATAAATTAAGATTAAAAAATTTAAATGAAACAATTAATGAAGCTCAATTAAATTTAATTAATTTTAAAGTTGCTTTTGAAATGGAAAAACATAAAATAGAATGGTTAAATCAAGAAATAGAAAAAGCTGAAGCATTAAGGGCTATTGAAGAAGAGGAACTTAAAAAACTTTTAAATGAAGCTGAAAAATTTGGAGCTGAAATTAACATTAAAGAAAAACTTTCAGATTTACTTTTAGAAAAGAAAACAATTGAGGATCAATTAAAACTTTATTTAAATGTATCTGAAAGCATAGAGGAAGTTTATGATTCTTATGCTAAGCTTTTTAATAAATTAAAAAGTAGAGCTGAAGAAGTTTTAAAAAATAAGGAAATAATTCAGAAAGAGTTAAAAAACAGACAAAAAATATGGTCAAATATTTTAAAAAACTTTTTGAAAAAGCTTTCTGAAGAATACAATTTTATTTTATCTTTTTTAGGTGGACGGGGAGAAATAAAATTAATTAATGAAAATGATATTGAAAAAGCTGGTTTAGAAATTTCTGTTGGATTTAAGAATCACACTCCTAAATCCTTAGATTCTTTAACGCAAAGCGGTGGAGAAAGAAGTGTAGCATTAATAGCCTTTCTTTTAGCTTTACAAAGAAGCATTTCAACTCCTTTTAGAGCTATAGATGAATTTGATGTGCATATGGATCCAAGAAATAGAGAAGCAATAACAGAATTGATTATTTCAAGCTGTAAAAATCGTGAAGAACAATATTTGATTATTACACCTGGAGAATTGAATATTTCAGATAATAACATCAATAATATTCATGTAATAATTGTTCAAAGTGTTAAAGGTTTATCTAAAGTAAGCGAGTTAAAAAGAAATGAAGATTAAAAAAGCTGTTTTAGATATTATTAAAACTTGTAAGGCTGTAGAAGAAAGAAGATTAAACCCTTTTTTAATAGATTTTTTAAGCTCAATTAAAATTTTAAGAAAGTATTTAGCTCTATGCAAAACATTTAAGGATTATTGTTTAGATGGTAAAGCTTTAAATGCTTTAAGCAAAGTTATAGAACTTCAAAATGCTCAGCTACTTTTTCAATCAAGCAAACTTTATGTTAACCCTGAAATTTTAAAAAGAAAAATTTATTCATTAAGTTTAGAAGATTTAACAAATGTTTTTCTTAAAAGTTGGCATCCAATAATAGAGATGGAACAATTAACTCTTCAAAGCATTATTAATGGTTTAAGTTATTGGAGAAATTTTTCACCTTATCGAAAATTTAAAATAGTTAAATCAAATTCTAAAGCTCCAACAATTATTAATGGTAAAACTTTAAGGAAAAATGAAAATCTTTCAAATTTAATGGTTAAGCTCTGGAAGGAAATGATTGAATTAACTGGTGAAAAAGAAAAAATAGATTATTGGATGTTTATTAGAAAAAACGATTTTTCAACAACTGTTAAAAGAGCTTATATAACAAGTTTTTTAATCAGTTATGGATATGCCTTTTTGATTAAATGTGGAGATGAACTTTACTTAATTCCAAACAAAAAATTTGAAAAAATAAATTATAATGAACAGGTTAGCTTTCCAATTTCAATTAAAAAAGAGGAAGCTTAAATGGAAAAGGAAAAGTTTTATTCAAATAAAATTAAAACAGCAGTTCATTTAATATTTTTTAAGCGAGGAAAAAAACCTGGAGTTAAAGAGTGGGAGTTAAAGGAAAAAATTGGAGAAAAATATGTTGAAGTTTTAGCTCAATTAAATGAGTTTTTAAAAGAGTTAGATTTAGAGGTTGTTAAGATTAAGGAGGAAAATGAACTTTTTTCTGAAAAAGCTGAAGTTAGATATATAGCACGTTTAAAAGGAAGCTTAAGTTTAACTGAAGCTAAACTTTGCGGTTGGAGAATAGATAATTTAGCAGCATTAGCTATTTCATTATCCTATTTAATTGTTAATCAAGGTAAAGCATTAAGAAAAGATTTAGAGAAAATTTTGGAAGAAAAAATTGGTAAATGGAAAGCTGTAAATCTAATTGATTCATTTATTAAAGCAGGTTATTTAAATGAGAATGAAGAAAACATTATTTCAATAGGTTGGAGAACTAAAGCTGAAGTGGATTTAAAAGAGTTAATAAAAACAATACTTGAGGCTTGAAGTGATTTATTAAAATGAATTCAATAAGAGGGAAAGGATTTAAAAAAATGGAGAAAGCTTCTGAAGCATTAAATAAACTAAAAACTTATGTAAATTTTAAACCAGAAACTGAAGAGGTTTCATTGGAGGAGGCTTATGGTAGAGTTCTTGCTGAAGATATTATTTCTAAAATTGATGTTCCAAACTTTGATAAATCAGCTATGGATGGTTATGCAGTTATAGCTGAAGATACATATGAAGCTTCAATTTTTAACCCAATTTTATTAAAAATTGTTGGAAAAAACCCTATTGGTGAAGAACCTAAAGTTTATTTAAACCATGGAGAAGCTGTTGAAGTTTCCACAGGTTCACCTTTACCAAAAAATGCTAATGCAGTAATATTATTGGAATGGACTAAAAAAATAAGCGAAAATTTAATAGAAGTTTATCATTCAGTTCATCCATGGGAAAATGTAACAAGAATTGGAGATGATTTAAGAAAAGGTGAAGTAGTTTTAAAAAAAGGTGTTAGACTTCTTCCTCAAGATATTGGTGTGTTAAAGGTTTTAGGATTAGAAAAAATTAAGGTTTTTAAAAAACCTAAAGTTGCTTTAATATCTACAGGAGATGAACTTGTTGAATCTATTAAAGATTTAAAACCATTTAAAGTTATTGATGTGAACAAACCAATTTTAACAGGTATGATTATTGAATCTGGTGGAGAACCAATAGATTTAGGTTTAGCTAAAGATGATTTTAATGAAATAAAAATGAAGATTAAAGAAGGTTTAGAAAAAGCTGATATGATTATTTTAACTGGTGGAACATCGGTTGGAGAAAAAGATTTGGTTCCAGAAGCAATTAATTCTCTAGGTTTTCCAGGAGTTATTTCACATGGAATAGCAATTAGACCTGGAGGAGCAACATGCTTAAGTGTATTAAATGGAAAACCGGTTTTTGGTTTATCAGGTTATCCTGTAGCAGCAATAATAGGTTTTAAACTTTTCGTTAAACCTTTAATTCAAATATTTTTAGGTTCATCCCAAGATTTAATGGTTAAATTAAGGGTTAAAGCAGCAAGAAGAATACCGTCACCTCCAGGAGTTAAATCTTTTGTTAGAGTAATAATTAAAAAATTTGGAAAAAACTATTTAGCTGAACCCATTTCAACTTCAGGCTCTGGAATTTTATCAAGCATTGTTAAAGCAAACGGAATCATAGAAATTCCTGAAGAAAGCGAAGGTATAGAAGAGGGTGAAGAAGTTGAAGCCTATTTATTTAGACCTATTGAAGGTGAAGAAACATGAAAAACAATAGAAAAATATTCAGAAAGCTTATTGATATTGAGGAAGCTGAATCAATTATTGAAAATTTTCTTTCCTTAAAACCTCTTGGTTTTGAAGAAGTTTCATTGGAGGAGGCTTATGGTAGAGTTCTTGCTGAAGATATTATTTCTAAAATTGATGTTCCAAACTTTGATAAATCAGCTATGGATGGTTATGCAGTTATAGCTGAAGATACATATGAAGCTTCAGAAGCTCATCCTGTAAAGTTAAGGATTAAAGGTAGAATAGAAGCTGGTGAAGAACCTAAAATTGAAGTTTTTAATGGAGAGGCTGTTGAAGTTTCCACAGGCGCTCCTATTCCTAAAGGTTCAAATGCCGTTGTTATGGTTGAATATACAAAAGAAACTAATGGTGAACTGGAAGTTTTTAAATCTGTTCGTCCTGGAGAAAACATTATATATGCAGGCTCAGATATAATGATGGGCGAAACAGTTTTAAAAGCTGGACAAAAATTAACTTTTAGAGAAGTTGGAGTTTTAGCTGCACTTGGATTAAAGAAAATTAAAGTTTACAAAAAACCTGTGGTAGCTTTAATTTCAACTGGAAATGAATTAATTAATCCTGGAGAAACTTTAAAATATGGAAAAATTTATGATATAAATTCTTATTCTTTAAAAGGTGCTTTAATTGAATGCGGAGCTCAACCAATAAATTTTGGAATTGCTCCAGATAATAAGGAACAAATAAAGTTAAAGATTGAGGAGGCTTTAAAAAAAGCAGATATAATTGTTACTTCAGGAAGCACTTCAGCAGGTTTTGGAGATATGATGTATAAAGTGATAGAGGAATTAGATGATTCTAGCGTGATAATTCATGGTTTATCCGTTAAACCAGGTAAACCAACTATTGTTGGTGTAATTAAAGGAAAACTTATATTTGGTTTGCCTGGATATCCTTCTTCAGCCATATCAATATTTAATGCTTTAGTTAAACCAGTTATTTTAAAGTTAACTGGATTAAAAAAAGAGAGTGAAGCAATTATTGAAGCTAAAATACCTTTTAAGATTTTTTCAGCTAAGGGTAGACGAGAATTCATTTTGGTTCATTTAGTAAATTCTAAGGATGGATATTTAGCCTATCCCATTCTTTCTAATTCAGGTGCCATTTCATCTTTTGCATTAGCAGATGGATATATAGATGTTCCAGCTGAAGTAGAATTTATTGAAGAAAATGAAAAAGTTAAAGTTTACTTATTTAGCTTAAAAATTAAGGCACCTGAATTAATTTTTATTGGAAGCCATTGCATAGGTGTTGATTTAATTTTTTCATTAATGCAAAGGAAAAATTATGTTTCATTATTTAAAATAATTAATGTTGGATCTTTTGGAGGATTAAAAGCTGTTGAAAGGGGAGAAGCAGATTTAGCTGGAATTCATTTGCTTGATGAAAATTCAAAAGAATATAATTTACCCTATTTAAAAAGAATGAATTTAATTGGAAAAGTTGCTTTAATAAGAGGTTATAGTAGAAGACAGGGTTTTATAGTAGCTAAGGGAAACCCTAAAAAAATAAAAGGTTTTGAAGATTTATTTAGAAGCGATATAACCTTTATTAATAGAAATAAAGGGTCTGGAACAAGAATTCTCATTGATTTAGGTTTAAAGGAAGCTGCTAAAAAACTAGGCATATCTTTTGAGGAGGCTAAACTTAAAGTTAAAGGATACAATATTGAGGCTAAAACGCATTCAGCAGTTGCCTCAGCTGTAAAATATGGTAAAGCAGATGTAGGAGTAGGAATAGAATATTATGCTAAATTAAATGATTTAACCTTTATTCCTATATCCAGCGAAAGCTACGATTTTATTATTCCTATAGATAGATTAAATAAGGAAGCTATAAAAAAATTTTTAGAGATTTTACAATCTAAAGAATTTCAAAAAGAATTAACTGAAAAATTTAACTTTATAATTGATAATCCTGGAAAAATCATTTATTAAGGTTTCCGCAAACTTTACATTCATCAATTTTCTCAATTTTGATTTCATCAAACTCCATTTTTAATCCATCAAAAATTATTAAGCGATTTATGGTTAATTCTCCAATACCTACAATAAGTTTTATAGCTTCCATTGATTGAAGAGCAGCTATAACTGCGGGTGTAACCCCAACAACTGGAAACTTCTCTTTATGAAAAGGAATTTTTCCATAAATGCATGCTAAACAAGGTGAAGTTTTAGGAATAATAGTGGTGAATCGCCCTTCAAACCCTTCAATTGCACCATGAATCATAGGAATGCCCTTTTCAACACAAGCTTTATTTAAATAAAATCTAGTTTCAAAATTATCCAATGCATCAATAACTAGATTAAATCCATTAATTAATCTGGAAGCATTTTCTTCAGTTATAGTTGTTTTCTCTATTGTAATTTTTACTTTATTATTAATTTTTCTTAGTTTCTCTGCAGCTGAATCCACCTTAAATTTTCCAATATCTTTTTCCCAATGAAGAATTTGTCTATTTAAATTGCTTAATTCAACTTTTTCATTATCAATAAGTTTTATTTCTCCAATCCCTGCAGCAGTTAAGTAGAGAGCAGTTGGGCACCCTAAGCCTCCAACTCCTGCTATAACAACTTTAGCTGATTTTAACTTAAGCTGTCCTTCTTCACCCCAACCTTCAATCATCATCTGCCTGTCATAACGAATTTTTTCTTTTAAGTTAAGCTTCATAATTTTAAGCTCCAGTTTTTCTAAACCTATTAATTTCATTTGCAATATCTTTTAAAATTTGAATTTTTCCTTTGTTTTTTCGCTCAACTATTACATAACCTGTTTTATTCCACCATTCTTTAGGTAAAGCTGCATGAGGAACGGCTGTAGGGTTTAAACCAAGCCTTTTAGAGGCTTCAATTATTTCTTCAAGTTTTGGAGATTCAACAGCTAATTTTTTCGGTATTTTTCGGCCTTCCCCTCTGGTTTTTTTAAGGTCAATGTTAACTGGCCAAACAACGATTTTCCCAGGTTTTTTCACAGTGTTTATCCATCCAATTTTTAGCTTTTTTCAATAAGCACAGCATTTACTACTCCATTTTGGCCAGGTCGAGAAGTTATTTTAGCTAAACCAATTTCTGTTTCAATTATAGCTCCTTTAGTTAAAATTCCCCTTCTTTGATAATCTCTATTAGCTGGATTTTCTAAAACCTTTTTTATTTTAGCCTTTTGAGATTTACCAGTTTTAGGATCAGTTACATTAGCTGAATCACAAGATAAAACTTTAATCTTAATGTTTCCGCCTCTACATCTTTCAATTTTTAGTTTTTTCTCGCCTATTTTGGTTTCTATAGGGTTTCCACCCATTTCATATGCTCTTTTCCCTCTATAGGCTTTTTTCTTTCCACCAGTTTTCTTTCTTTTATGTAAATCTCCATGCCATTGAGGCAAATTTTATCCTCCTTTTTCACTTTTTTATAATTTTTAAAAGTTAACTACACAATAATTAATTAACTTTGCTATTTTAAGCAAAGATTTAAACATTGGAATAAAACTGAAATATGATAAATAAAGCCTAAATATATAGTAGAGTAGAGAGGAAACATTAAATATTTAAATAGAAAATATTTTATTTATGTTTTTTAGGGTTAAAAAACAGGGTTAAAAGAGGGGGAAAGGAGAAGGTAATTAATGAGTAAATGCAAATATTGCGGTTGTTCTTGCGATGGAGATTTTTGCTGTGAAGAATGCCGTCATAAATATTGGTTTATGCATATTCTTGATGAAGCTTAACTTCCTTCTCCTTTTCCTTTAAATCGAGTTTGGTTTTGAGTTAATTCTGAAAAAATTTTTGCCAGCTGCTTCTTCATGGTTTTAATATCATAATCCAAGTTAAAGGCATCTGCAAAAGCTGTTGTCGTTTTTAAAAGTTTTGTTTTACCAATTTTTTCTTCGCTAATAAAACCTAAATCTTTTAAGATTTTTATATGAGCATAAGCATGTTTTCCTCTAACTTTAGCTACATAAGCTTTTGATATAGGTTGTTTATATGCAATAAATGAAAGAGTTTTTAAAGGTCCTAAAGAAAGAATTTTTTTTCTGCAAAATTTTTTAACCTTATATAAATATTCAGGTTTAAGTCTCATCATGAATCTTCCATCTTTAAGCTTAAAAATTTGAATTGAACTTTCAGCATTTTCATAGCGTTTAATTAAAGCTTCAATAAGTTTTTCAACTTCTTTCAAGCTTTTTTCATTTAAAACTGAAGCTAAAGATTTTAGGCTTAAAGGTTTTCCAGAAGCATAAAGAGCTGCTTCAATCAAAGCTATTTTTTGTTTTTCTTCTTGAAGCAAATTTAAACCCTTTTTTCCTTAGTTATACTATTAAGATTTTAATATCTTGATTTTCTTCATTTTCATCTTGAATAATATTTATTTTCCCTTCATTAGCTAAAAAAAGAAGCATAAGAAAATACCTTATTATTTGAAGTAATGGTTGACCTTGAATAAGCTCTTTAAAATATATTGGTTTACCATTTTCAGCTTTAGAAGTTAAAACCTCATAAAATTTATTTACATAATCTTTAATGTTAAGTAAAAAATCATCTAGTTGTTCTGTAATTGCTGGAGGAGAAAAAAACTCGTTTTTAATTAGAAGAGTTTTTTTTTCTTTTTCTAAAACCTTTTCTAAAGCTTTTATTATTTCAGATATGGAAATAGGTGCATACTCAAATTTTATTAATGGTGGAGGAAGAGGAGGAAGATCTGGTTCTTCAGGTTTAACTTGAGGAGGTTTAGGCGGATCCTCCATTTTAAGAATGCTTTCACTTTTCATTCTATGAATTATTGATGAAGATAAAAGAGCTATTCCTGAAGCTGGAAAATCAATTTCCCCAGTTTCCTTCATTTTATTTAAAAAATTTTTTAAAAGCTCAGTTAATTTAATTTGCCAAGGTTTTAACTTGCTTATTCTTAATATATCGAAAAGAATTGAAAATGGTGGATTAAGCCAAAAAGGTTTTTCCATTTTTATTTTTTAACCTCCTGAATTGGAAGGGAAACTATTTGCGATGAACCCTTTTGAATAAAAACTCCATAAACCATATGAGCTTTAGAAATTGTAACATCCTTTAAGGAGATTACTATAAATTGGGCTCCTATAGATTTTTCTCTAAGAAGTTCAGCAAGCTTGCTTGAGTTTAAAGCATCTAAATGAGCATCAACTTCATCAAATAAATAGAAGGGCATGGGTTTTATTGATTGTAAAGCTAAAATAAAGCATATTGTAGCGACAGATTTTTCTCCTCCACTAGCGCTGTTAATGCTTAATTCAGCTTTTCCAGGAAATTTTAAAAGCATATCTACACCGCCTCTAAATGGATCTTCAGGATTTTCCAAAACAAGTTTTCCAAAGCCGCCAGATATTTTAGAGAATATTTCTTGAAAGTTTTCATTTACTTTATTGAATGCCTTAATAAAGGCTTCAAGCTTTTCTTTATCTATTTCTTTAATAAAGTTTATTATTGCTTGTTTTTCATCTTCAAGCTCGCTTATTCTAATTGATAATTGTTTATAATTCTCTTTATATTCTTTATAATGAGCTTCAGCTAATTCATTTATGGCACCTATTTCTTCAAGCTCTTTTCTTAAAATTTTGATTACTTCTTTAGCTTCATCAATGTTTTCTCTAGGTTTTAAAGGTTCCGCATACCCAAGTTTATTTAATTCTTTCATTAAAAATGAGATTTTAGTTTGTTTTTCTCTAATTTTGCTTAAAGATTCATTTATTGAGAGGTTTAAAGCATAAATGGTTTCTTGAGATTTAATCAGTTTTTCCTCAATATTTTTTAATTCAACCTCGAGTTTTTCAATATTAACTTTTAAGGAGGATATAGTTAAAATTAAATTTGTTTTTTCTTTATTTAAGGATTGAAAGCTTTCTTCAAGCTTGCTTAACTCATGTTGAATAAAGTTAAGCTCATTTTTTCGAGTTTCAGCATTTTTCTTTAAATCTTCAATTTGATTGATAATTTGAATTTTTTCTTTATTTAAAGCATTTAATGCTTCTTGATTTGAAGAAAGCTTAGTTTCAATTATGCTTAAGGATTTTTGTAAATTAGCTAATTCTTCATTAATTTTAGCAGCTTCAGCTTCTTTTTCAGAAATTTTAAATGTTTCTATAAGATTTTCAAGTTTTTCTTTTTTCTCTATTAAAGATTGAATGCTTTTTTCTAAATTGTTTTTTTCTAAAAGAAGATGTTTTAAAGAAGATTCTTCAACATCAATTTTATGTTTTAACTGTTGAATTTTTTCTTCTAAACTTGTTAATTCTTTAAAATCTTGAGTTAAAGCAGATTCTATTTTTGTTTTATCAGAATTTAAAAAGGATATTTGATTTTCTAATTTTGTTTTTTCATATTTTAATTCTTCAATTTCTTTTTCAAAATTTTCAATTTCAACTTTTCTTTGATTAAATATTTTTTCTAAGCTTTTAATTATTTTTTCTAATGTTTTAACACCTTTAATTTTTTTGGTTATAGCCTCTATATTATTTACAGGTTTTCTATAGTAGCCTCCTTCAACAGCTCCTTCAGCCTCAATTAAATCACCATTTAAATTAACCATTCTAACTTTTGAAGAAAAATTGATTTTTTCCTCATCTATTATATATGTGTCTCCAAAAACATAGTTTATAGCAGCTTCAATTTCCTTTGGATAATTAATAATGTTTTTTAAAGGTTTAAATTCAGATTTTTTTTCAATAAAATTTTTTGGAAGAAGAGTTAATGGAAGAATTTTTACTCGTCCAAGCTTCATTTCTTTAAGAAGGTTTAAGCATGCTGCAGCTGCTTCCTCATTTTCTACAACAAGCGCATCTAACCAGCCTGATGAAGCTGCTTCAACAGCTTTTTCATAAATTTCATCAAATTTAATTAAGTTTCTTAATTTTCCATAAACTCCTTTTAAAACTCCAGTTTCAACCATTGCTTCAAGCTCTGATAAAGCTAATTTATCTGGAAAAGCTTTTTGAAGCGTTGATTTTTTAGCTTCAAATTCCAAAATAAAGTTTTTAGCTTTATTTAAAGTTTCTAAAATTTTTTGAAGTTCTTTTCGTTTAGATAAAATAAGTTTTTGAGATTCATTTAGTTTATTGCTTATTTCAATTAAGGTTTTTTCTTTTTCATTTTTAATCTTAATTAAGTTTTCTCTATAAGCGTTAGATTTAGAAATAGAAGATGCTAAATTGTTTTTTCTAGCTTCAAAATTAACTAATTGATTTTTCATAAGATCAAGTTTTTCTAAACCAGCTTTAATTTCACTTTCAATTTTCACTTTATTTTGAAGTATTTCATTTAGTTTTTGAGTTAAAAGCTCTTTTTCATTTAAAAGAAGAGAAAAATCTTTTTTAGTTTGAATTAAATAATTAGTAACCTTTTCTTTTTCAATAGTTTTTTCCTGAATAATTTTTTGTAAAGATTCTTTTTTACTTAAATAATCTTCAATTTCTTTAGTTAATTTTAAAATTGCTTCTGAAGTTTGAGTTAATTTTTGCTCAAAAACTTTTTTTTGATTAGTTAAAGATGATAATTCATTTAGTTTAGCTTGAGATTCAACCTTAAGCTTTGCTATTTTCGCATTTAATTCTCCAAGAGATTTTTCTAAATTTAAAAGGTTTAAATTTTCTTTTTCTAAGTTTTCCTTGCATTTTTTTAATTTAATTTCAACATTTAATTTTAATTTTGTTAATTCATTTTTTTCTTTTTCTTTTTTCTTTATTTTTTTTTTTTCTTTTTCTGTTTCAACTTTAAGCGCTTCAACTTCTTTATTTAACTTAATTAATTCGCTTGAAATGATTTCAGCTTCAAGAAAGTTTATTTCTTTTTTTAAAAGTCTACTTTTAAGAAGATTGTTTCTTTCTTTTCCTAAAGCTTCAAGCCTATTCTTAACTTCATCCATTCTAGCTGAAGCAACTTTAATGTTTACTTCAGCTTTATGAAGCTCCTCTAAAGCTTCAGTTTTTCTTGCATCATAAACAGCTATTCCAATCATTTCCTCTATAATTTTTCTTCTTTCTTCAGGAGCTATCTCAGCCATCTTTGTTATTGCATGCTGTGGAATAATATTAAAGCTGTTTACATGAATGCTGGCTGAAGAAAGCAAATCAATTAATTGCTTTCTAGAAACTCTTTTTCCATTAACCCTATAAATACTCTCTCCATTTTTAGAGAATTCTCTTGAAATAGTTACTAAATCAGAATCTATTGGAATTCTTCTATCTGAATTATCAAATTGAATTGCTACATAAGCTGATTCAGCTTCATGCTCGCTTGAAGATTTAGATATTAAATCTTCAAGCGAGCTGCCTCTCATTTCTTTTGGGCTTAATTCTCCTAAAGCAAATTTTACAGCATCCACAATATTGGATTTTCCGCTTCCATTCGGTCCAGTAATTACAGTTAAACCTTTATCAAGCTTTAAGGAAACTTTTTTTGTAAATGTTTTAAAACCTTTAATATCTATTCTCTTTATGTAAACCAAGTTTTTAATCGCCTTAATAAAAACTTGAATTTTTAAGGTTAATAAGCAAACTTCACCTTTTTTTATAAAAATTAAAAGTTTTTATTTTCCAAATCTTCTTTTTCTCTGTTGGTAAGTTCGTATAGCTCTTAAAAAATCTATTTTTCTAAAATCTGGCCAATAAACATCTAAAAAACTAAGTTCGCTATAAGCTGATTGCCATAAAAGAAAACCGCTTAATCTTTCTTCTCCAGAAGTTCTTATAATTAAATCTGGATATGGATTAGGTAAATGCGCTGTATATAAATGTTCTTTAAATAAATCTTCATTTATATCTTCAATAGAAATTTCTTTGCGTAAAACTTTTTCAGCTATTTTCTTTGTAGCATCAATAATTTCGATTCTGCCACCATAGGCTATAGCAATATTAAGATAATATTGATTATAGTTTTTTGTTGTTTCTTCAAGTCTTTTTAGGTTTTCTCTTAAGCTTTCAGGAAGAAGCTCTATTCTGCCTAAAGCTTTAACTCTAATTTTATGAGTGTGAATTCTAGGATCTTTTTCAAGCTTTAAAACTTCATTTTCAATAGTTTTTAATATAGCTTCAACTTCAGATTTTGACCTTTGGAAATTTTCTGTTGAAAAAGCATAAATTGTTACGGTTGTTATGCCTAATTGAAGACACCACTCTAGGAATTCCTCTCCTTTATTGGCTCCCATTAAATATCCAGCTTCTAAAGATAAATCTTTTTTTGCAGCCCATCTTCTATTTCCATCAAGAATAACAGCTACATGATTAGGGATATCTTTAGATTTAACTTGATTAAATAACCATTTTTCATAAAGCTTATAAACACCTAAAAGTTTTAAAAGCTTTGAAAGCAATTTATGTCCCTTTTTTAAATTTCAGCCTCCTCTAAAGATTTAGAGCATCCACACATGCGTTTTTCAGGAATTTTCTTTATAGTTTCATTTAAAATTAATCTTATATATGGAAGAATTTTTTGAGCTGTTTTAAAAACTTCCGAAGCTGTTAATCTATTTTGAAGTCCAGCTGCCATATTTGATATAAATCCTAAACTTGCATAGCATAATCCTGCTTCTCTAGCTAAAAAAGCTTCTGGTGCACCTGTCATTCCAACAGCATCGCAACCTAAAATTTTCATCATTTTTATTTCAGCTGGTGTTTCAAATCTTGGTCCTTCAGTGCATACTAATACTCCTTCCCAAAAATTTAATTTAAAACTTTTAATTGAAGCAATTAAAGCTTCTCTTAATTCTTTGCAATAAATGTTGCTGCAATCCACATGAATAACTTTTCCTTCATCAAAAAATGTTTGAATTCGAGTTTTTGTAAAATCTATTAAATCAAATGGAATAAAAAATTCTCCAGGTTTATATTTTTCATTTATTGCACCTACAGCATTTGTTGCCAATACTCTTTTTACACCTAAAGTTTTAAGAGCCCAAATGTTAGCTCTATAGTTTATTTTATGAGGGGGAATAGCATGAGTTACACCATGCCGAGCTAAAAAAGCAATTTTTCTATTATTAATTTCTCCAATAAAAACTTTTGGTGTAAAACCATATGGTGTTTCAACTTCAATTGCTTCTTTTTCCTCTAAAAGTTTTTCTAAACCTGAACCGCCAATAATGCCTATTTCAATATTAGAGTGCATTTTAATCAACACTTAAATAAGGCCTTTTTCCATTAAAACTTTAAATTCTTCAAGAGATAATTTTTTCTTTTCTTTCAGTTTTTTCGAAGCTGCTTCAGCAATAGCCTCTTTTAATTTGTTTTCTTTAGCTTGTTTTGCAGCTTCAACTTGCATTTTTAATTTTCTTTGCAATCCTTTTAGTTTTGCTATGCATTCTATATGCTGAAATTGTAATTCATTTAATTCAGTTTTAATTTTAATGTAGTTTTTATGAGCTTCATCAGCTTCCTTTTTTATTTTGTTTGCTTCTTCAACCGCCTTAATCATTTTTTGATGATAAACTTCGCTTTCATCAGCTAACTTAACAATTTTTTTATGAATTTCCTCAGCTTCAGAATTTAATTGGTTTATTTCATTTCTTAAATTGTTTATTTTCTCTTTTAATTCTGAAGCAGCTTTTTGAAGAGAAAACTTAACTTCCAAGTTTTTTATCTGCTCTATAATTTCTTTTTCTGCTTCCTTAGGAAGCGGAAAAGTTTGAATTTTCCATTCAAGCTCCTCTATTTGATTTTTAGTTTTTTCGCAATCTCCAAAGCAATCTTTAGAAAAACTTTTTAATTTTTCATTTAAAGTTTTAAGTTCCTCTTTTTTTTCAGCAACTTTTTTTCTTAAAGCATCTCGTTGAGTTTTTAAATCTTTAACTTGAGTATTTATTTCGTCTCTTTTAGCTTTTAAAGCTAAAGCTTCCTCTTTAAATTTTTTAAATTCTTTATTAAAGGTTTCTCTTCTATTAAGCCAATTTTCCATTTCAGATGTTAGAGCTTCCTTTCTTTTTTGAAGCTCTATAGATTTCTGCTCTAAATGTTTAATTTCATTTAGTAAATCTTTAAAGCTGCTTTCCAACTTGAAAGCCTCTTTTACCAAAATTCGTTAAATATGAAAAATAAAAGGTTTATTAATTTAGGGGATAGGTTCCTCGCCTCCACTGCAAATCCTAGTTATTGCTCCATAAACATCCATTAAACCAAAATTTGTTTTGGCTGAGGTGGGAATTAATTCTTGAATTAAATTTGTTTGAGCTAAACCTTCAATAAGCTCTTTACAAATTAAAGATTGAGTGGTTGAAGAAGCTTCTTTTAAAGCTTCTTCAAGAAGCTCAAAATCTTCACTCCATAATGTAATTAAGTTTAATTCATCCTCATTTATTAAATCAATTTTTGATAAAACATAGATTTGAGGTTGAAGGAGCCTCGTATAAACAGCTGCAGCCATGAACATGCTTGAAACAAAATTAAAAGGTTTTCTAACAAAGGGAGCATCAAAAAGATATATTACTGTTTTAGGTTCATTTGAAAGGTTTTGAGTTATACAGGGACCGCTTTCTCTAAAAGCGAAAAGTTCAATTTGGCCCGGTGTATCCACTAAAAGAATATCTGGTGAAGCTTCTTCAACGCTTTCTCTAAGCTCATCTATATGATCAGCAATTAAATCCGCCGCCATAATTAACGCTCCATTAGGTCCAAGCTCATAATTATGCATAATATCCTCAACATTTATTAAATCTCTAACATCTATATCTGGAGCGTAAGGTAAAAGGGTTGCTCCAGGATCTAAATTTAAAGCTACTACATTCTGCCCTTTAAGCTTTAACCATTCTTTAAAAGAACTTGTTAATAAAGATTTTCCTGAACCAGCCATTCCAACTATAAAAACTATAAACATGCGATGGGGACCCCCTTTCTTAAATTATTTCATTAATAAACTGGTTTTGCAAAAACTTTTAAATTTATAATCAATGCTTAATTGTTTATGGGCCGCTGTGAAGAGCAGGCTAGAAAATGAATTTAATGATTTTTAACTCGGGTTCTTGAGCGGCCTAAACCCATTAACATTTTTATGAATGTTACTATTGCTGCTAAAATTTTTTCTTTACCCTCCTTTTCATTT